>DKBG01000092.1 GCA_002451155.1 Ignavibacteria bacterium UBA6906 | reverse complement strand
AAAGCCTCCGCGCGATCGGCACGGCTGCACCGGTTGCGATGCTCCTCGGGTACTCAGTCCTTCATTTCTTTGAACATACGATCGTGGGACATCTCCACTTCGGGGAAGAGACCCACCACGACGTCATGGTCTCCCGTGTGGCGAGCGTGTCCACGTTCGCCGGGCTGACGGTCCATGCGTTCTTCGACGGCTTTGCCATCAGTGTGGGGATGCAGTATGACCTCTATCTCGGCCTGCTGATTTTTGTGGCTGTCCTTCTACACAAGATCCCAGAGGGGATCACGATCGCATCGGTCATGCTTGCGGCGGACCATGGCAGGAAGACCGCACTCTTCGCGTCTGTGGCGATCGCGGTAGCGACGATGGCCGGGATTGTGGGCGGGTTCTTTCTCGTCGAAGTAAGCAGGGAGGTGATGGGTCTGGCGTTTGCGTTTTCGGCGGGGATCGCGACGTACGTCGGGGCGAGCGATCTCATTCCCGAAATTAATCACTCAAAAAACAGGATCATTCCGGTCCTGGTGTTCGGGGGAATGCTGCTGTTTTATGCAGGTGCGCGCCTGTTGGAGCCGTTGATAGGACATGCGCACTGATATGGTTCAGAACGCACTTCCGATCGAGATGCGGTGGAGTGCCCCGATACTTCCGAGCGAGGAGAGTCCGTAGTCAAGCTTGAACTGCTGGTAGAGAATGCCGAGGCCGGCGGAAAATCCGGCCAGTCCTGCTGATTCCCCGATCTTCAGGTCCTTCCGGCTGTTGTTATCATATCCAAACCGAAGCAGCACCGCCTTGCTGATTGTGAATTCGCCGCCGACGGTGAACGCTGCGAACCGCGCTCCGAAGGAGGAGGCATCGTCCGTGAGCCGGTGAAAGTTGAGGCAGAGGAGGAGGGGGAGGCCGCGTGGAACGACAGATCCTCCGATTGTGAGGTCAACCGGGAGATTCTCCCGTCTCCCCGCGTACGAGCTGATTTGAACGCCCAGGTTCCGGATGCTGACGCCGAGAGCGATTCTGTCATCAGGAATGAGATAGAGGATGCCTCCGTCGACCGCCGCGCCGGTGGACGCTTCGCCAGCAATGGTGGAATAGATGACTTTTATCCCCGCTCCGTAGTAAAGGTTCTCCTCGATCTGGTTGGAGTATCCGAGGAGGACCGCCAGATCACCGGCGGAAAATGTGCCGAGTTCATTCCCTGCCTCGTCGGTTTCGGTGAACGAACCGTAATTGGTATAGAGCACGCCTGCCCCAACAGACCCTATCCCTTCTGCTTTTTGGCTGTAGGAGAGGTATCCGGAATTGATATCGAGGAGGTGCTTGAAGAAGCCCGCGGTCCCGCGGGGGGCGTCGAGGGTTGACAGGCTTGCGACGTTGTAGAAGAGGCCGTCAGGATCGTTGGTGGCTGTTACGAAGCTGCCAGCCATCGCTGCTGCGCGTGCGCCCACGTCGCTCCGCAAGAAATTGTAGACGGTGCTGCTCGGAGTCTGGCCCTGCGCCGGACAGACCAGAAGCAACGAGGCCGCAACAACGGCAAGGCCGCAATCCTTCCATCTTCTCTGAAGCATTGAATTCCTTCCCCGCACGGCGTCCTTTCTGATAGAAATCTCACTCAATCTATTGAATCCGCGCGGTATTTGCAAGGACCAGAGTCGTCCTGCTCTTTCTTTTCCCGAGCCGCTTTTGTACTTTGCCATCCAAGCGCGCTTTCCAGCGAAAGGTCGGATGTATGCGGACCCTCGGTGTGCGAGCTCTCCTCTTCCTTCTCCTTGACGTGTGCCTGGTCGCGTCTTCCTTCCTCCAGGTACCCTATCTCCTCGACCGACCGCGTGTTCCGTTCGTTCTCTCCCCGGAGGGGGAGGCGTTTGTCGTGACGCGCGTGCTCGACGCGGTCGCAACGGGATCCGTCAGCGCCGGCGACACCGTCACCGCGCTCTGCGGGTTCATGGTTCACTCCCCGTATGACACAGAGTTCTTCGCGGACGCCCGCGCCGTGGGTGATTCGGTTCCGGTGGTCCGCCTCAGCGCAGGAACGCAGGTCCCGGCCCAGGTGACACTCATCCCCTATTTCTCGTATCTGTATGTCGTGATCGTCCTTCTGGTCGGTCTGGTGACATGCGGAGTCGGGATATTCGTCCTTGCGGTGAAGCCGCGGGAACCTACAGCCGTGACGCTTCACTGGGCCCTCATGTCCCTCGGACTCGCAGTCATGTTTATGTGGGGAAGAATTCCGCCAGGGGAGACCTGGCCGCACCTGTCGCGCGCCCTCTACTTTCTCTCCTATATGGGAACAGCAGTCCTCTTCTGTTTCTTCACAACTATTTTTCCCCGCCGGTGGCCGGGATCGGGGAGAGTCAGGGTTGCGGCCATGTTCCTCCCGGCGCTGCTGATCGTTGGCCTAACGACGTCCGCGCACTTCCGTGCGCTCTCCACGGCGGATCTCGACGCGTATGACACATTCCGCTCCCTTTTCCACATCTTCCGGTTCTCGGTTGTGGCCTACGTGGCGATCGGACTGGTGAATTTTATCCGGGCCTACCGCAAAACAGATTCGACCGCCGAGAAGAGGAAACTTCAATGGATACTCTGGGCTCTTACGGTGGGACCTGCCCCGTTCCTCCTTCTTGAAGTTATACCGGAATTTTTTGTGCCGGTGTCCCCGGTGCCTGAAGAATATACGCTGATCTTCCTGATCATCATCCCGGTCGCGTTCGCAATCTCCTGCGTGAAATATCATATCCTCGACGTGCAGGTGGTCATCAATCGGACATCAGTCTACACGATCGTGATGGCCAGCATGTTTCTGCTCTATCTCTCCTGTGTCGGTGGTGTCACGTATCTGGTGGGACGTTACACCCTCGAATCTGCCGCGCTGGCCGCAATGATCGTTGCGGTTGCGTTCGAGCCGGTCAGAAAACGGGTTCAGAAATTTGTGGACCTTCGCTTTTTTCGAGTACAGTATGATTTCCGCCTTTCAGAACGGCGCCTGGTGGAAAGCCTCAGGCGATCAGCCACGATCGGACAACTCGCCGAATCGCTGGTCGGCAACATTGACGACCTGATTCCCGTCGAGCGCGTTGGCTTCTTCCTCATGCGTCCGGAGGGAATGCGCCTCCAGGTCATTGCCCACAGGAATTTCGGTGTCATGGAGGGTCGAGGGGTCAGATTCGATATGGAACATCTTCAGGCGCGGATGGATATTCCGGTTGCGCTGGGTACCCGCCTGGAGCCGGGGATTGAATATCAGCCTGCCGATGAGCACGTGTTTTCGAGATGGAGAATCAGCGTCCTCATCGCGATGCTCGCACAGGACCGGAGCCTTCTGGGATTTCTGGCACTCGGGGACAAGCGCTCGGGACACCGGTTCTCAAGTGAGGATGTCGACCTCCTGATGAACCTGACGACCCAGGCAGGCCTTGACGTCGAGCGAATACTCCTCCAGGAGCGGGTTACGCTGGAGCAGGCGGAGGCGCAGCGGCAGCGGGAACTGAACGAGATGAAAACCGTCCTGGTCAGGACCGCCTCTCATGAACTGCGTGATCCGCTGACCCCCATCCGTCTCGCGGCGGAGATCATTCGAAAAAGTGTGCCGCGGTCAAAACGAAACGCCAGAGAGTGGCTGGATACGATCGAGGGGGAAGTGGACAGGCTTGACCGGCTGGTGACAACAATCCTTGCCAGCGCACGTGTTGACCAGGATGTGATGGTGTACCATTTTCATGAAGCGGATCTGGGCGAAGTTGTGGAGGAAGCGCTGAAGCTTCTGGGTTATCTCTTCGCCAAGGAGGCAGTGAAGGTTTCTACCTCCGGGCTCGGGGCGAGACGCAGGTTCCCGGTCCGGATCGACCAGGACGCGGTGAAACAGGCGTTTATGAATGTCGTAACGAACGCCGTGAAATACTCCCATCCACCTAAATCAGTGCACGTCCGTCTCAGCAGGAGGAAAGGGACGGTGAGGCTTGCGATTCAGGACCGGGGGTTCGGAATGCCGCCGGATGTGGTACCAAAGATATTTGACAGATATTTTCGGGATCCCGCCCAGCAGGAGAGAGCGCCCGGTCTGGGGCTGGGCCTTCCGCTCGTGAAGCACATTATGGACGCGCATGGCGGCTCCATCGACGTTGTCAGCACGGTGGGTGTCGGAAGCACATTTACCCTGATATTCCCCTTGAGAACCGGTGGTGAGACAGAAGCGTAGAACAATACTGGTCGTCGATGACGATGCAGCGATCGTGCGGGGGATGAAGACGCTCCTTGAGGCGGAAGGACTCGATGTCTCCATCTCGACCGACGGGCCTGCCGCTGTCGCAAAAGCGCTCAGGACGCACCCGGATGTCGTTCTTCTTGACCTGGGCCTGCCAGGCCTGAACGGATTCGAGGTCTGCAGGCAGCTCAGGGATGGGGGGCTCTCCGGGCGCATCATCATGGTCAGCGCCCAGCGTGAAGGAGCGGACAAGATTCTCGGCCTGGAGGCGGGAGCCGATGACTATGTGACGAAGCCGTTCGACGCGCGGGAACTGATTGCCCGAGTCCGGGCACATCTCCGCTCGGCGGACCGACCTACGCGCAGGGCCGGGGCAACGGCCCCTGGCATGGAGGAACGTGAACTGGTTGCCATACTGTTTGCGGACATGAAGGGATACTCCCGCGTGATGCACAGGAGCGAATCGGCCGCTCTCCGGGGGCTCCGGCTGTGCCGGAGTGTTCTGCGGAGAGAAATAAAACGGGGACGCGGGAAGGTTGTCGAAATCGTGGGGGATGCCGTTTTTGCGACGTTCGAAAGCGCGGTTGCGGCGGTTCAGACCTCCGTCAGGGCACAGGCGGCTCTTCGCCGCTCTTGCAGTGGGACGAGGACCCCAGCAGCGGTTCCCGTCCGCATCGGAATTCATCTGGGCGACGTCATACGGTTCGAAGGAGTGCCCAAAGGGGACGCTGTGAACATCGCAGCTCGACTTCAGGAACTTGCCCGCCCTGGCGGGATCCTGGTATCGGGGGCAGTGAGGGATGCGACAAAGGGGAAACTCACCGTCCGGCTCGCCAGCCGCGGAACCAAGAAACTGAAGAACATTGAGGATCCTGTTCAAATATTTGCCGTCATTACCACACCACACGGGAATCAGCCATGAAGAAGATCCTGGTGATCGAAGACGATGCTTCGGTGGCACGCGGCGTCCGGGAGATTCTATCCGCAGAGAACATGCAGGTCTTGACGGCCCAGACGGCCTCGGGAGGTCTTGCGATCGCGCGGGCTGAAAACATCGACCTGATCATCCTTGACCTGAAACTTCCTGACAGGAGCGGCGAGGATGTGTGCCGTGATCTCCGGAAAGAGGGCAATCCCGCGAAAATACTTATGCTGACGAGCAAGAAGAAGGAGATCGATCAGGTGGTGGGCCTGGAGATCGGCGCCAATGACTACGTGACGAAGCCATTCAGCAGCTCGGTCCTCGTGGCCCGGATCAAGGCGCTCCTGCGTCCGCCCGCCGGGTCCGCCAAAAAGGTGGAGGAGTATTCATTCGGGGATGTGTACGTGGATTTCCGCAAGCAGGAGGTCCTGAAGGGTAGAAAACAGGTGAAACTGTCGACGCGTGAGCTTGAGGTATTGAACGATCTTATCGCCCACGAAGGAGAAGTCGTGACCAGGGAAGATCTCCTCAACCGCGTCTGGGGCTATGAACGCTACCCGACGACAAGGACTGTCGACAACTATATCCTGTCTCTGCGTAGAAAGCTTGAACGGGATCCGACACACCCTGACCACATTATGACCGTTCACACGTCCGGCTACAAGTTCCTGAAGCAAAAAGCTCTTACGGGAACACGCGTGCCCGACAAGTGAATGGCATCCGGGATATCTGATGAAAGCAGCAGTTCTTGTCAGAAGGGGCGCAGCGACCTCTGCCTTCGAGTTTCGTGACATCCCCGATCCGCTGCCGGGGCCCGGGGAAGTGCGAATACACGTTGAGTATTCGGGCGTCAATTTCGCGGACGTACTCGCGCGTCAGGGTCTGTACCGCGATCTCCCCACGCTGCCCGTCGTCCTCGGATACGAGGTTGTCGGCAGAATCGACCTCGCAGGCTCCGGGGTCAGGCGTCTCAGGGTCGGGGACCGCGTGGTGGCAATGACCGAGTTTGGAGGGTACGCGGCCAGTGCTCTGGCGAAGGAGTATGCAGTAGCGGCAATTCCGGATGACTTCGACGGCGCCCTGGCCACGGCTCTCGGCGTGCAATATGTGAGTGCCTGGTATGCCGCGGAAATTCTCGTCAGGCTTTTCCGGGAAGATCATGTGTTGATCCACGGCGCGTCGGGCGGACTGGGGAACGCTCTGATCCAGATCGTCAAGCGGCACGG
>DKBG01000276.1 GCA_002451155.1 Ignavibacteria bacterium UBA6906 | reverse complement strand
TTTCGTCAGCGAGACAGCCTCTTCAAGCGCGGAATTTCCGCCCCCCACGACGATGATATCTTTATCCTGAAAGAAATCCCCGTCACAGGTGGCACAATAGGAAATCCCCTTCCCTTTCAGCCTCTCCTCCCCGGGGACCCCAAGCGTGCGGGACCTGCCCCCCGGGGCCAGCAATACGGCACGTGCGGTAAACGTCTCTCGGCCATTCACTTCGACGGTCTTGAGGACACCTTCAAGGCGCAGATCGGTAACGGTGATGTTCGATCGAATGACCGCACCGAATTTCTTCGCCTGGTTCTTCATGATCGTCGCAAGCTGGTACCCGCTGGTGCTTTCGACACCGGGGTAGTTTGCGATCTCATGAGTCAGGACCATTTGCCCGCCCACCGGCCCCTCATTGAGTATCAGCGTGCGAATCTTTGCCCGTGAAAGATAGATCCCGGCGGTCAGACCGGCGGGTCCTCCGCCGATGACGATTGCATCATACGAGTTCGTGTTCATTGCTCAGGAGGCTACGTTCACCGAAAATTGAGCATCGAGAATCTCTGTCACCTGATCGCGATTCTGGATGCTGCTCGTCGCTTTGACAACTTTTCCGTTCTTAAAATAGACGGTAAACGGAAGCCCGCGGAAGTTCGCACATTCGGGTAGATTCCGGATGGCCCGGGCGTCGGGGGAATCGAATTCCATGTCGCGGAAAGCCACATGCTTATACTCGCCCTGGAGCTCGTCCATAACCTCATAGACGGGGATGCACATCGGACCCATTCGCCCGCAGCAGACCATGACGTTTTCATTCGTGCTGATCGTCTCCTGCAACTCTTTCTCGGAGGTGATATGGGTAAGATTGGTATTCAACATTGTAGGGCCTTTCGAGGAGTGTGAACCTGTTTCTCAATAAGATGCATCGCAGAAGGAAAGGGGGCAGGACGGTTTGAATTGTACGGGGAAAAGAGGATCTGCCGAAGCTGGAAGGGAAGAACGGGCTATCGGGACATTATCAGAGCGCCGAGAACCGCTCCATAGATCGTACTAAGCCAGGGGTTGCTGGTAATCGGGCATGAGCCAGATTTGCACCCCACGAACCGGTAAAACCCATAGCCTCCGGCCGCTCCGAAGAGAACGGGCGAGACATGCCAGAGCCAATCCATGATCGGCCGAACATCCATGTACCCCTCCTGGGACGATATTTCTGTATGATGCAGCCAGCCGAAAGACGGGTCGCAGCACACCGGCTCCTGCACCGGATATGAACGAGGGCCGCTTTTCCGCCAGCGAGCTGCGGCATGTTGGTGCCGGATACTTGGCGTATGCAAACTCATTTTCCCCTGATATCGGCAAGGCGGACAACCAGCGGGACTGCCCGATGTTCGTGAGGCTACAGTGCAGGAGATTTCGTCTGCGGCCAGGGAAGTCCCTCCTCCTCTCCCCGCAAATTTCAGAGGAACAGAAATGCATTCGCGACCGCTCCCCCCCGAAAGCCAGGTGCTCAGGACCGACGGCAACCTTTTGACAGGGGTTCAACGACACAGTCTGGTCCTGTCATTCTTACCGGCCCGTATCTTCCCTTATCGTACTTTTCTACACCTTACAATACAGTTACCCATCTCTGGTGCGCGCGTTTGCCTTAATCACGTCAAACGTGCTTTTCGTGTGACTATACGCACAAACTCTTGGCTTGAATATTGCTCTATTGAACACGTGCGAACCACTCAACGTGAGCGGTGCGCAGTACCTATCGAGTCACGATGTGCAGGGGATAGACGATGTCTAACCATACGCTTCTCACGATCGGCGCTTTTCTCATTCTCACATCTGTCCTTGTCGGGTTCTACCGTCTCCTCGCTGCCTCCGGCGATGATGTCGGCAACGCACAGGATATGATTCTCGCGACGACGATCGCCACATCGTATCTCGAACTCGCGCAGGGAATGGCATTCGACGAGTACACCGACACCGCCCATGTTGCCGCAGGCGACGTTGGGCTGTTGACCACTGCGGGAAACCTCGGACGCGATGGGGGTGCCGAGGACAGCATCGGAGCCTTCAATGACTTTGACGATTTCAACGGGATGTCGGCTGTAAAAACCGCGACCGGCACCAATAAGCAGTTCACAACAGTCTTCAAAGTGTCGTATGTCGATCCAAGCAACGTGGACAAGATCTCCTCGTTCCAGACATTCGTGAAGAGGCTCGATCNNCCCCCGCCGATAGACGACGCCACGCCAGACACGTTGAAGATGTCTATTACAATGGGATACTTCCACTTCGACTGATCACGAGACTGAAGGGCGGAATCATGCAATACGTGCTTGACTATGTAGCAGCTGCGATTATGGGGGCCACACTCCTGATCATCATGAACTCGGCAAACGAAGTGGCCTACGAGAATCATGCGCTGTACAACGGCGATATGCTCGTCCAGGAAATGCTCGTCCAGACTGCCTACCTGCTCGAAGGCGAGATGCGGAACATGGGGGTCGGCGTGCCGGAAAACGAGAGAACGGTGCTGTTTGCTGACACGTCCCGAATTCGGTTCCTCTCAGACATCGACGTTAACGGCGTGATCGACACGGTGGAATATTACGCGGGGACTCCGTCAGAAATGGGGGATACACAGAATGAGCTTGACCGGCCTTTCTACAGGCGGATCAACAGCACGCGGCCGCTCGTTGTGGGCTCTGTGACGGTATTTCAGCTCAGGTATCTGACCCGCATGGGAACGCTCCTCTCGACTCCGGTTCCTCTGGCGGACCTCACCGAGATCCACTCCGTTGAAATCACAATGGAAGTTCAAAATCCGTACGCCATGACGCGTACGCCGGGCAGTGTTGGGGCAGGGGAGCGGAACGCGCTCTACTCAAGCTCCCTCTGGCAGCAGACTCGCCTGGCTTCACAGAATACCAGACGCTGAAGAATACAAAGAGGAAACCATGGCTGGAAAAGCTGCAATAATTGTGGTCGTCGGGTTCGCCATCCTTCTGGGGTACGTCTCATTCAGCCTGAATACCATCGCAGGCCGTGCCCAGGGGAACATGAGCACCTACGCTGCGTCGACCGAATCCCACAACATCGCTATTACCGGGGCGAACGTCGGATTGGCACGGCTCTATGCGGACACTGGCTGGCGCGGGACGGAGACTCAGAAGCTGACTGATTCGTTCAACGGTTCCTTTACCTATACCATCGCGAATGGGGCAGCGGGCAGGCCTATCCTTCGCAGCGTCTCCTATGTGCGAGGTCCGGATGGAGTTATGAGGGACACAGTCTATATCTCATTCGCCGCGAATCAGCTCCAGAGCTTCAGCATCTTTGCGTGGATGACTAACTTCGAGGGGAACGTGTTCTGGATTACGGGGGACACCGTAAAGGGGCGCGTCCATTCCAACGGCCAGATGCACATGTC
>DKBG01000031.1 GCA_002451155.1 Ignavibacteria bacterium UBA6906 | reverse complement strand
CATGAAGATGATCCCGCCGGGGCTCAACGCGCGCAGGACGTCAAGCAGGTCGCCGCCCGGGCCACCGATGAGCTCAACCAGCACGAACAGCACCGCCAGCCCCAGGGCGAATCCCTTCGCAACATCTGGTCTGAATCTGGTCATGTGTGACCTCCAAATGTGATTGAGAATGAGAGAGGGGAAGAATAACCGACAATCTCCTCCCGGCCGGTTCGGCCGGGGGAGCAATTTTTCAGTGGAAGAAGTGTAGCTATCTGAGGCCTCCCCATCAATCGCATGATCATGCGATTCAAGCGGAGAAAAGGCAGGTCACAAAGTGGAGCGGAATGGTGTGATCAGACCAGGCGGTTCTTCATCGCAAGCGTGATCGCCTGCGCCTTGGAATTCACCTGAAGCTTCTCGTAGATATGCCGGATGTGTGAGCGGACAGTGTCAATGCTGATCGAACACTGGTCGGCAATCATTTTATAGCTGAATCCTCGGACCAGTCCGGCCAGGACCTCCCGTTCGCGCTCAGAAAGCTGATAATCGACGGACGCGGGCGGAGGATTCGACTGAAAAACGCTCAAAACCTTTCGCGCAATCGTAGCGGTCATCGGCGCGCCGCCATCGTTGATTTCCTGTATCGCTTCGAGAATTTTCGCAGGAGGGGTCTTTTTCAGCAGATATCCGGACGCCCCGGCGCAAATCGAGTCATAGATCTTCTTTTCATCCTCGAAAACCGTCAGCATCAGCACATCAGTGCCGGGAAGCTGCGCCTTGACCCGCTGCACGCCCTCTATCCCTGAAATTCCGGGCAAGCCGATATCCATCAACACCACCTTTGGCGGGTGGGTTTTCAGAGATTTGAGCTGCCCGAGGAGCTGTTCGCAGCTGGAGAAGGCCCCCACACATTTATAGCCGGGTGTCCCCTGAATCAGCTGGGCGAGACCGTCGCGGAGCTCGCTGTTGTCCTCAACGACAGCAACCGATATTGAAGTGTCAGGCATATGTGACCCACTCCATGCTAGAGAATCCCGATTCCCGTTTCAATCGCATGTTCATGCGATCGGAACCCGGAACACAACCGTTGTCCCGCTCCCCGCATTTGCGTTCAATTCCATCGTCCCGCCCGTCGCCTCCACGCGCCGCTTCATGTTCCGGAGACCGTTCCCCTCAACGAGATGCGCCGTGTCAAAACCCTCTCCATTGTCCGCAACTGTCAGCCGCAGGCATCCATTATCCAGTTCTGCTCCGATGCTGACTTCCGTTGCATTCGCATGCTTGACGATATTGTGTATCGCCTCCTTGAACATCAGGTGGAGATCCCGGCGCGCCTGCATCGACAGGCTGACCAGGGCTTCTCCCTCCGGCAGGTGGCTGCGCAACGCAATCCCCTTCCCCTCGAGAACCTCCGAGGCATGTTCCTGAAGACGCAGCAGGAGATTGTCCAGCGAATCATTCTCCGGGTTGATCGTCCAGACGATCTCATGGAGTCCCTGCTGAACATTGCTGAGGTTCTCTGCGATGCGGGAGAGGAGTTCCGTCGCCCGGGGGGAGAAGTCGGTAATCTCCTTCGACAGAAGTTCACCGAAGATCGAGGTACTGCTCAGTGTGGACCCGATATCATCATGGAGATCCCCCGCAATCTGGGAACGGAGTCGTTCCATTTCAAGGCTCTCTTCCGCCTGGCGCAACATTTCCTGAGCGCGCTTCAGCTCCGTAACATTCCTTGAGAATGAAGAGACCGCCTTTATCACGCCCGATTCATCCCTGACAGGATACAGCCGGGACTGAAACCAGACCTCTTCGCCCTTCCAGAGAATTCGTTCGCCAGTTTCCAGCGGCTCTCCCGTTGACGCGACGGTCCGGATATTGTTCAACTGTCGCTCCGCGATTTCCGGCGGGACGATTTCGCTCACGTTGCGTCCAATTATTTGTTCGGGAGTCGTTCCATACCTCGACCCGGGAGCGCTCTGGTAGAGCAGTCGTCCATCGAGATCGATCATCGTGATTACATCCTCGGTACTCTCCAGCAAAAGCCGCAAACGCTCCTCGCTTGAGCGAAGCGCATTCTCCATGGTCTTCCGGTCACCGATATCAGTAATGATCCCTAACGCCCCATTGAACTCTCCGTTCGCTCCCAGAATAGGCTTCGTGGACAGCAGCGCATGAAGGAACGTTCCATCGTTGCGGATGAACCTGAATTCGTGCTGCTCTTCGACGAACTGCTTCCGGCGCTCAAAATTATTGGCCGCCTGCTGCCGCTCGTCCTCACTCATGAAATCAAACATGGAGGAGCCGAGCATATCGGGGATGGTACTGCCGAGCATCTCCGCCATTTTATGGTTGACGAACGTCGTGTTTGCATGCGCGTCGATTTCCCAGATACCAACATGTTCGGTGGTCGCTATCCGTTCAAACCGGTCCTCGTTGTCGCGCAACGCAGCTTCCATCAGAAGACGTTCCTGCAGGCCCCGCTTGATCGCTCGATGAGCGCCCCGCAGGACGATGACTCCGAACAGCCAGAGGAGCGTGAACGCCGCGCCGTGCAACGAGATGTGCGCCCACATCTCATGCCTCAGGGAGTTCATGGGCAGGGCCAGGCTGACAGCCCTCTTGCGCGCGCCGTGGACCGTTCCCCTGCCCACCGCGTCAGAACCAGAAGACGGGGGGTTCACCGAAAGGAATCGAAGCATCGTGTGATCGTCGACGTCGATCAGCTCGCTGAACTCCCGCGACCCGGCCGGGACAAGGGCAAGGATTGAATCTTCCCAGTTGTCCGTTGCTCTCAGGGTCGCCGGAGGGAGCAGCCTCCCCACCTGTTCCTGACTGTATTCATCGAACAGACTGATATTGAACACCCGGCTGCTCCTCCACGCGGAATCGGAGACAATAAGACAGACGCAGTTCTCACCTCGCTCCATACAGGAGAGAACAGGTTCCGAAACGGGCGTTGCCGCCGGACCGGTCCCCGAAACCGGAAAGAGTCGCTCGCCGAGAAGTTCATCCCAGAAGAGATCCCGATCCGCCATCGCCCGCGCCTGGTGGAGCGCCGTGTCTGTCACTCTTTCTCCTTCATGGTAGATCTCGTATCCGAGGATGCTGACGAAGATCACCGTCCAGATTATCGTGAGGATACGCGTCAAGGAACCGAGCCGCTCCTCAGTGAGGGTTCTGCGCCTGCCTGGTCTCATCCGGTAGTCCCCGAGTGGAATGACACATAATCTGAACAGTCAAAGAAACGACAATGGACTGTTTTGTCAAGGAAACATCGCCTCTGGTTTTTGGCAGTTGACGCATTCGCAGTTCTTCCGCCGAGATTTCTCATTTATCGGAATTCCCGCCACTTCGGCACTGCCAATCGCCCGAATTGGCCCCTTTTCGGCATGCCCGGCATGGCATAATATTGGCCTGAATGGGCGAGGGGGCTGAATAGGCCACCTTCCTTTTTGGACCCTTTCACAACCCCGCTTGGAATCGATTCTTCTTTGTTCCTCTAAACTTCAGGATGACTGATGAAACGACAGAAGGTCACGATCGACGGCAACGAAGCCGCCGCATATGTTGCTCACAAGACCAACGAGGTCATCGCAATCTATCCCATTACTCCCTCCTCCAACATGGGAGAATGGGCGGACGAGTGGACCGCGATGGGGCGGACAAATCTCTGGGGCACGATCCCGTCCGTCACCGAGATGCAGAGCGAAGGTGGTGCCTCCGGCGCCATTCACGGCGCTCTCCAGACAGGCGCACTGTCGACGACATTCACCGCGTCGCAGGGCCTCCTGTTGATGATTCCCAATATGTTCAAAATCGCCGGGGAACTTACCGCAACGGTCTTCCATGTCTCCGCGCGCGCCGTTGCAGCTCATGCCCTTTCGATTTTCGGAGACCATAGCGACGTCATGGCAGCCCGATCCACCGGGTTCGGCCTTCTTGCCTCGAACTCCGTGCAAGAAGTGATGGACATGGCACTGATCGCGCAGGCAGCGACGCTTCAAGGCCGCATCCCCATAATCCATTTCTTCGACGGATTCCGCACCTCCCACGAAGTGATGAAGATCGAGCAGCTGAACGACGAAGACATGCGCGCGATGATCAATGATGAACTTGTTTTCGCTCACCGGAAACGCGCGCTTTCGCCTGACCATCCCGTGCTCCGGGGCTCCGCTCAAAACCCTGACGTGTTCTTCCAGGCACGCGAGACTGTGAACGCGTACTACGACGCCTTCCCCGCGATCGTGCAGAAGACGATGGACCGATTCAGATCCGTTGTCGGCCGAGAGTACAAGATCTTTCAGTATGAGGGAGATCCAGACGCCGAGCGCGTGATTGTACTAATGGGCTCGGGCGCCGAGACCGTCCAGGAAACGGTGGAGCATCTCAAGGCACGCGGTGAGAAGGTCGGGCTTCTCAAAGTCCGCCTCTATCGCCCCTTTGCAGGAGATACGTTCGTAGCGGCCCTGCCCCGGTCGGTCAAATCCATCGCCGTTCTCGATCGCACGAAAGAACCTGGCGCGACAGGCGAACCTCTGTATCAGGACGTCATAACCTCCATCAGTGAATCTCTTGCGTCCGGTTCCTCCCCGCTGAAATCCTTCCCCACCGTGATCGGCGGGAGGTATGGACTGGCATCGAAAGAGTTCACGCCGGCAATGGTCAAGGCCGTGTTCGACGAACTCGGGAAGGCGAAGCCGAAGAACCACTTCACCGTCGGTATCGTTGATGATGTCACGTATACAAGCCTCGATGTGGATCCGACCTTCACCACCGAAGGAAAGGACGTCGTCCGGGCTCTCTTCTTCGGCCTCGGTGCCGACGGGACGGTCGGCGCGAACAAGAATTCCATTAAGATCATCGGCGAAGATACGGACAACTTCGCCCAGGGGTACTTCGTCTATGATTCAAAGAAATCGGGCTCCACAACCGTTTCTCATCTCAGGTTTGGACCCCGGCCGATCCACTCGACATACCTTGTCAATCACGCCAACTTCGTCGCCTGCCATCAGTGGTTCTTCCTCGAGAAGTTCGATGTTTTGAAAGCAGCAATCCCGGGAGCGACGTTCCTGCTGAACAGCATCTTTGGTCCCGAGGAGGTCTGGGACAAACTGCCAAAGCACGTCCAGCAGCAGATAATCGAAAAGAAGATCAAGTTCTTCGTTATTGACGGCTACAAGGTGGCTCAGGCAACCGGCATGGGCGCCCGCGTGAACACGATCATGCAAACCTGCTTCTTCGCCATTTCAGGTGTTCTCCCTCGAGAGCAGGCGATTGAGGCGATCAAGACCTCAATCAAGAAGACGTACGGCAGAAAGGGTGACCAGATCGTCAAGCAGAACTTCGCCGCAGTTGATCAGACTCTGGCAAACCTGTTTGAGGTGAAGGTCCCCGACCGGGTCACCAGTACAATCGACATGCCGCCAATCGTATCCGAACACGCGCCGGTATTCGTGAAAGAAGTAACAGCGCCGATTATGGCGAATTTCGGCGATTCGCTCCCGGTGAGCAAGATGCCGATCGACGGGACATTCCCAACCGGCACAGCGCAATGGGAGAAACGCAACATCGCGCTCGAGATTCCCGTGTGGGATGAGATCACCTGCATTCAGTGCAACAAGTGCGCCATTGTCTGTCCTCACGCAACAATCCGCGTGAAGGTGTTCGACGCAGCAGTCCTGAAGGATGCACCGCCGACATTCAAGGCGGTTGATTACCGGGGCCCGGAATACAAGGGGATGAAATACTCCGTGCAGGTGGCTCCGGAGGATTGCACCGGTTGCGCGCTGTGCGTGGAGGTCTGCCCCGCAAAAAACAAGACCGAGACCCGCCTCAAGGCAATCAACATGATGCCCCAGCCGCCGATCAGAGATCAGGAGAAGGTCAACTGGGATTTCTTCCTCAATATCCCAGAGGCCGACCGGCGGACGGCAAAGATCGACCAGGTGAAGGGCTCACAGTTCCTCCAGCCGCTCTTCGAGTACTCGGGTGCCTGTTCCGGGTGCGGCGAAACGCCATACGTGAAGCTTGCAACCCAGCTCTTCGGCGACCGGATGATTGTGGCCAACGCAACAGGGTGCTCGTCGATCTATGGCGGGAACCTTCCCACGACTCCATGGACGGTCAACAGCGACGGCCGGGGCCCCGCGTGGTCGAACTCCCTTTTCGAAGACAATGCGGAGTTTGGCCTCGGCATGCGCCTCAGCATCGACAAGCATACCGAGATGGCCCGCGAGCTTGTTCAGAAGTTGGCTCCGGCGATCGGAGAGGACGCATCGAAGGCAATCCTCGAAGCTACACAGAAGGATGAAGCCGGGATATACGATCAGCGTGTGCGAGTAGAGTCGCTCAAAGAGAAGCTCCGGACGCTCGACAGCCCGGAGGCAAAGAATCTCTTCAGTCTGGCTGACTACCTCGTGAAGAAAAGCGTCTGGATCATGGGCGGAGACGGCTGGGCATACGANNCGAAGTGTATTCCAACACCGGCGGGCAGATGTCAAAGTCCACTCCGCGCTCCGCGGTCGCCAAGTTCGCCGCGGGCGGGAAGCCGTTGAGAAAGAAGGACCTCGGTCTGATGGCGATGGGCTACGGAAATGTGTATGTTGCGAATGTCGCAATGGGACAGAGTGACATGCAGACCATCCGCGCTTTCCTCGAAGCCGAAGCCTACGACGGACCTTCCCTCATCATCGCGTACAGTCACTGCATCGCCCACGGCATC
>DKBG01000167.1 GCA_002451155.1 Ignavibacteria bacterium UBA6906 | reverse complement strand
CGGCGCCAACATGGGGATCCTGCGTGTCGACCATCCGGACATCATGGAATTCATCGCCGCCAAGGACAAGAACCGGGACCTTTCGAACTTCAACATCTCGGTCGCTGTAAATGAACGGTTCATGGAGGCTGTCGAGCGGAACGGAGATCTGACGCTCATCAACCCGCACAGCAGGGCCGTCGCCAGAGTCGTCAAGGCCCGGGAAGTGTTCGACTGTATCGTTGAGATGGCCTGGAGAACCGGTGATCCCGGCATCGTCTTCCTCGACCGCATCAACCGGCACAATCCGACACCGGCCCTGGGAGAGATGGAAAGCACCAATCCCTGCGGCGAACAACCGCTCCTGCCCTATGAGGCCTGCAATCTCGGATCGGTCAATCTGCAGCGCATGACACGGGAGGGGGAGGGTACAGCGGTGGTGGATTGGGAAAAGCTCGACCGGACGGTCAGAACGGCGGTCCACTTTCTGGACAATGTGATCGACATGAGCCGGTATCCGCTCGATCAGATCGACCGAATTGCGAAAGGCAACCGCAAGATCGGGCTCGGGGTGATGGGATTTGCTGACCTGCTGATCCAACTGGGCATACCCTATGACTCCGATGAGGCCATCAGGACCGGCGAGGAGATCATGCGATTCGTACAGGAGCGGGGATGGTCGGCGTCCGAGGAACTGGCCCGGACACGCGGCGTGTTCCCGAACTATCCCGGTAGCGTCTATGACCGTCCTGGCGGCAAGCGGTATCGGAACGCAACGGTGACGACGGTCGCTCCAACCGGCACCCTATCCATTATTGCCGGCTGTACGAGCGGTATAGAGCCTCTCTACGCGCTGTCGTTTACCCGGCATGTTCTTGGAGATGCGATCCTGCCCGAGGTCTACAGACCGTTCTTCGAAATGGCACGGCGCAGAGGATTCTATTCCGAAGACCTGTTGAAGCGCATCGCAGCAGGGGAACTCCTCCGGGACATCGCTGGGATCCCCGAGGACGTGCGGAGGATATTCGTTACGACTTTCTCCATCGCTCCGGAATGGCACGTACGCATGCAGGCGGCCTTTCAGCGCCATACGGACAATGCTGTCTCGAAGACCATCAATCTGCCACCCAACGCGACAGTAGAGGATGTTCGGGATGCCTTCACGCTCGCCTACCGGGAAGACGTGAAGGGGATCACGGTGTTCCGAAGCGGCAGCAGGGATCGGCAGGTATTGACCTGCGAGGACCCACTGTACTGCTGATCCCGACGTTTCGTGCCGGGTTAACAGCAAGGTTGCATCATCATACGATGTTCCCTATGCACGCCGCCGACTTCACGCCGTTCTTCCCCATGTTCAGGAAGGGCCAAGAGAAGGTTGTACGGACCCTGGTGGGAAGCGGAGAGGCGAGGGGAATCATTCCCCGGGACTACGCAGATCTACCGTCGGGGCGATTCATGCAGTGGGATCGCGTTCGTGCTGTGTGGAGAGATCAGGATATACAAGAAAGCGACACAGGACGGGAGATCACGCTCTATGAGATCGGGCCGGGCGAGACCTGCATCCTGAACGCGTCGTGCATCCTGTCGGGTAAGACCTATCCAGCCCATGCCCTTTCCCTGGCGGACCTCACGGTGCTGCTGGTTCCCGCGGATGTGTTCCAGAAAATGATCAAACAGTATGAATCAATGCGCGAGTTTGTGTTTACGCTGCTGAGCCAGCGTCTGACCGGCGTTATGGAACTGGTCGTGGAGATCGCCTTTGGAAGAATGGATGAACGGCTCAAGGACTATCTCGTCCAGAAGTCGGACAACAGCAGGATTGAGACAACGCACCAGAAGATCGCCAACGACCTGGGCATTTCCCGGGAGGTGGTGATCCGACTCCTGAAGGACCTCGAACGGCACGGTGCGGTCAAGCTTTCCCGTAATACGATCACCCTCCAGAAGCTGTAACTACCCGTTAAAACAGTGTATTGCTTGGCCGTGCCGGTCATTTATCCCCGTGGGAGTAGTGTGACTAAGTCACAGAACAGCGTGTTGCGTCGTGATACGGTATGATCAGAAACGATAAATAAACTGATCTTCCAGGGTTGCCAGGGAGGAAAGAACGATGAAGATGAATATAGGCGGTATCGAACGGGTCGCGCGGATTACGCTGGGCATAGCGGTGCTCTCGCTCGCTTTTATTGGGCCCGAGTCTCCCTGGGCCTATCTGGGGATTATTCCGCTGGTGACCTGTCTCGTCGGCTGGTGTCCGCCTTGTGCGCTGTTCGGTTCGACCTGTAAGAATTATACGTAATTGGAGCGAACAGCTTCCCGGGAGCGTCCTTCGACAGGCACTCCCTCCTTGCAAAGGCGCATCATCTTTTTTCATCGGATCGTGCGCTTTTCTTCTGCGGTTTCAGAGAAGCGCACCCGGACATTGCCGAGCGAGTTCCTGTTTCCTATTCTGTCCTCAAAAGCCACTTTCGGCTTGACAGCCGAGAGGCTTAGGTGTATTTTACTCGTGCTTTCAGCGGTTTT
>DKBG01000238.1 GCA_002451155.1 Ignavibacteria bacterium UBA6906 | reverse complement strand
GGAAGATTCCGCGCCCGGGCGATTTCCTCCAGGCTGCTTCCGCTTACCGCCACATCAGGTCTCAGCCGCAGATAGTCTTGTACATAGGCGTAAGCGATCTCCGGAGCGGTCGAAACGAAGTGAGGCCACGCCGAATAACGCTGGATCAACCGCTCATCGAGAAGGATATAAGCGATCTTTCCTGGTTGTCGGGCGAGCGCGATTTCACGATCGGGCCATCGCCCCTCATGACAAAATCGCTCGCCGTTCGAATTCACCATGATGGCCCCGTCCTCAAAAATCGCCTCATCGGGATGTTGCCACGTGACGAGAAGCCGCTTGATAAGGAGATGCACGATTCTCGATGGGACAAAGGGTAAAAGCCGACCCATTAGCTTCGCAGCCCAGCCGCCGGTAGGCAGGAGTTGCACAAACGGCTGCTTTGCCGGCGGGATGAAGCGGATTTCCGGCCCCCACGTTACATCCATGTTTATCAGGTCTCCGCCAATGGATTCGATCAAGCGGTGGCCGTCTCCCTGAGCGTGGGGGTTGATCCCTTCGATATCGGCATAAGCGTCGCCTTTATGGGCGGCGATGAGGGATTGGGAATTGGCGTAGTCGCCGGCGGCCAGAACGATCCCGCGCCTCGCCCGGAACCGAATGGTCTCACCTCTAACTTGCGCTTCTACTCCCTGAGCCCCGTCTTCGGAAATATGAATTCTCTTGACCGGACTATTACAGTAGATGGTTCCACCCAGCCGGAGAAACCGGTCTTGGAGAACTGCAATATAGGCCTTCGCGTTAGGCACCACGTTATGCATGCGCGGCACCCGATTCGGCGGCTCGGGGCTCGGCCCATGAAACGCCAGCCCCATGCCGACCAACCACTCATAGGTCTCCGCCGACTCGGAAAGAAAGTAACGCCTCAAGGGTTCGTTGTTCCGCGCTTCGATCTCCGGCCTGGCGAACTTGCGAACATCTTCCAGGTGCTGTTCGAGACCATCCTCGATCATCTGCTGACCTTGAAGCGAGGTCCGGTTTGCCGTCAGCGAGCCCACGGCGATCCCCGTCGTGCCACCCAGGACCGGTAATTTCTCCAGGACAAGAACTTCCAGCCCGTGCTCCGCCGCACTCACGGCGGCAGCCAGACCGCTTCCGCCTCCACCCACGATGATGGCATCAAAATCAGTCTTCATCTGCTCGAACGAAAATTCCCCAAGAGTCGACCATCATCTAGCGGGCGTCCAGCTCCTACTGCTGCGAAACTTCCCTTACGAGAGAGTCACCCTATGGATCAACGAGAACAGCGATCAAATCTTTCCTTCTAACCGTAATCCGACATTTTTTCAGAGCGGGTCGGGCGGCGAGCCCTACAACCGTGGGCAATGGCTCAGTACCTTTAAGGCCGCCCCAAAGCCCCCTTGGGTGATGTTACAGGCGGCCCGGGCCGGAACGCAACCTGTACGCTCAGGTGCCCACGGTTTCCGGTCTCGCGGCCCTCGCTAACCGTTCAGTTATCTAAGTTTTTGTTAGATTGGGGCTAACATTACAGCTAGGGCAGCTATTGTTTCCGGACGCAGTTCCCTGTGAATGTCAAAGTTGAAAGTTAACCCTATTTCCACTATTTCCACAACATTCAATTCTTCTCTCTGGGGTTAAGGAGAAGCTGAGCAAAGGAAGCGATATGCCGCTGGGGCCAACCAGCGATCGAGCTGAAGAATGACAGTCCGCGCGACGGCGGGTGGCTCTATTATTGGACTGGAGTCGGTCTCGTGAGATCAACTATGGTAACGTTTGGTTCTCAGCGTAAGCCGTGCCATTTTGTGTTGAAGGAAAGAGCCAAGATCGTGGCGGCCCGATCGGATGACCCGGCGGGTTCCATGAGTGATCGCAGGCATGACAAACGACCGCATGGAGAGGCAGCAAGCATGACGTACCTGACAAGAATCCGTGTGCGATCGAAATGTTTCTCGACGCGTGGCCGCGCGCCGATTTTGCTGGTCTGGTTGTTGGCCCTGACGCTGGCCGGCTGCGCCGGTTCGGAAAAGCATGATGAAGCGCTGGCGGCGAAACGTGCCCTGGAATTCGCCAAGGTGGTGTTCATTGAGAAGGATTTTGTCAAAGGCCACGAGATGCTTGCTGAAGGTGGCAAGCGGCATATTCCCGTAGAAAAGCTCAAGGAGACCGTTGCATCTATGCATCCGCGCGGGTATCCCAAAAAAGTGACCGCCTTGGAGTACGAACCAATGGTCGGGGAAAAGGCGATCTATATTTTTCTTTCCGGCAACACCGGCGAAGATCTGATCTCTTATCGCCTGACCCTCGAAGGCACCGCGGCGACCGACTACAAGGTGCTGAAGATGGACCAGGGTCTGGGGTTCCCGACTTTTTCCAATAAGAAGCGATCTTTCAAGCCGGCGCCGGATATCTCCTAGGCGCGCCTCGATGATTTAACCCGGGTCCCGCAATAGAATTTTACTTGAGGAGCCCTGGGGCGATCCTTTCGTGGCGAAGCCAGGGTTGTGCCTCCAAGCGGACGGCCATGGCAGGTGCATGGAGTCCCGATCTCGAAGCGAGGGGATGTGACTTGCCATATTGCAACAACGACTTTGAAACCGCGCGCTTCGGTGTCTTCGCCGCTCCAGGCTCGCCCCCCACCTGACCCGCTACCGCGGAATCCGGGTTTAACGAACAGGGTTCGGCGTCCTGTCCGAGTCCCTCAAAAAGAAATCAAATCGTCATGTGAGCAGGGGGATTGGGGGTCCGAGAGAACACTCTCTTATCTGTCCGCTAGGGCCCACGGATCGGACCACGTCATGTGTGACCTTTAGAAGTTTTCGGCCAAGCGATACTGTTTCCCGGGGCAAATTGCCCGTAAGGCGAGTTAACACGTAAACAAAAGAGACCAGGACAGTGTTTCGGAAGCGTTGGTCCTGCGGTATGGTGACGAGTAGATTCGTGATGCTAGCCGCGGGAGGTGCCAGCATGCGCCTGAATGTGCTTCTACTCTCAAACCAAATTCGCGGAATCGATGGCGCCGGTGGCCTGGGGGACGTTGCCATCGGACTCGCGAAAGCAGTGGCCTCCCGTGGCGACGTTAATATTCGCCTCGCAATGCCAGGGTATGGCGATATAACCGAGAACCAAAAGCTGCGGAACCGGTTTAGTCATACTCGCCTACTGAGAGGTCTCGAGGGCCTTGCGGTACCGTTTGGATGGGCTACAGAGCATGTCGACGTTTTCGAGATCCGAGTTCCCGAGTGCCAACCGGCGGTCAGCTGCTTCCTCTTCCGTTGTCCTGCCGTTTTTGATGCGCGTGATCCAGCGACAGGGAGGATCAACAAAAACAGTCCTGACAAAGCCATCTTTTTCGCAAGAACGGCTCTCGAATTTCTTCGCGTCTATGATGTCTTCCATGTCGACGTTATCCATTGCAATGACTGGCACACCGGCCTTGTCCCCGTCTATCTCAAAACCCTCTACAAAGATGATCCGTTCTACAAGGATACCCGAACGGTCTTCACCGTTCACAATATGGCGTATCAGGGGGTGTTCCCAAGATCCTCTTTCGACAAGACTCTTCTTCCTGCCGACACGTTCTCGCCGGCCGGCGTGGAATCCCATGGCAACCTGAACTTTCTGAAAGCCGGTCTCGTCTATGCAGATGCTCTGACTACCGTCAGCGGGAAATACGCTGAGGAGATCGCAGAGTCGGATGAATTCGGTTGCGGCCTTCAGGATGTCATCCGGAAGCGGAAGAAAGACCTGACCGGCATTCTCAACGGCGTCGATTATTCGCAGTGGGACCCTTCTGCGGATGAACTGCTCCCCCACCGGTATGACGTGAGAACGCTCGACCTTAAGGCTGAAAACAAGAAAGTGTTGTGCGGGAAGATGCATCTCCCCTTCCAGGAGGATGTGCCGCTCATCGGCATTATTTCGCGGCTGGCAGACCAGAAGGGCTTCGACCTGATTGACGAAGTCATCGATCAGATCCTGAAGCTTCCCTGTCAGATGGTTGTCCTCGGAACGGGAGAAAAGCGATACCATGACCTCTTCGAGAAGGCCGCAAAGAAGCATCCGCAGAAACTCGCGGTCTCCCTCACCTTCAACAATGANNCTCGACGATACGATCCAGGATTGCGGGTCGGGTGGCGCGTCATGTACCGGTTTCAAGTTCACGGGGTATTCCAGTAGCGAGATGCTTGCTGCGATTCAGCGGGCCCTCGTGGCTTTCGGCGACCAGCCGACCTGGAAGAAGCTGATGAAGAACGGAATGGCAAAGGACTTCTCCTGGGAGGCATCCGCGAAGAAGTATATTCAATTGTACAGGAGCCTGGTGAAGCGGTAATGGCGGGCCGCATGGCAGTTTTTCTCGACCGAGACGGAACGATCAATGAAGAGGTTGAATTTCTCCGGACCCCGGATCAGCTCCGCCTCATCCCAGGAGCGGGCGCGGCAATCCGGACACTGAACGAGCGGGGAATTCCCGTCTGTGTAATCTCAAACCAGTCTGGAGTCGCCCGGGGATTCCTCACAGAATCTGACCTGGTCCCTATTCATGCGCGTCTTGAACGGGAACTCTCGAAGGACAGCGCACGCCTCGACCGGATTTACTATTGCCCTCATCACCCGACAGAGGGGAGACCGCCGTACGATGTCGCATGTCCGTGCCGAAAGCCGGCAACGGGGATGCTGGAGCAGGGGGCAAGGGAACTGGACATCGACCTCACCCGCTCGTTTGTGGTCGGAGACCGGATTGTCGACGTCCAGGCAGGAAAGGCCGTCGGAGCAACAACCATACTCGTTATGACCGGGTACGGACAGAACGCCCTGGAGGAATGCAGGCGGGATTCAGTGGTCCCCGAATGTGTCGCCCCTTCGATCGGCGAGGCGATTCAATTCATCACGGGCGCGATGGGCGACCAAGCGTAATCCTTATGATGGAAGGAGAGAAGAGAGTGAGA
This sequence comes from Ignavibacteria bacterium UBA6906, assembly GCA_002451155.1. GTDB lineage: Bacteria > Bacteroidota > Ignavibacteria > UBA10030 > UBA6906 > UBA6906. The sequence continues at coordinate 3,529 of DKBG01000238.1, read as the reverse complement.
AAAGTTCTGGCGGCACTTATCATCGCCGGAGCCTGTGCGGGAGTTCTTCCTTCCTGCAGCGAAGATCCGACCGAGGACAACTCCCTCGTCGCGTCCCTTCCCTTCACCGGCTTTCGAACCCAGGACACGATCCTGACAGCGATGTCCTCGCGTTCTGAGCGTCTTCCAACAGGCATGGACGGCGTATTCAACCTGATCGGGCAATTCGAAAACTATCGGGCCTACACGGCAATCCAGGTGTACCCTTCCGCCTTTCCTGCGCGAGACACCATCCTCGTGCTCTCCGCAACGCTGAGACTCCGTGCAGCAACTTGGTATGGAAGTGCGAATGCGCCCTTCGCGTTCACTGTCCACCGCATCATTCATTCCTGGACGTCGTACACGCTCACCTGGGACTCCGTGCAGACGGGGTTCTACGAGCCCCTTCCGCGCGGACAGTTCAGCGTTACGTCGGCACCTGATTCGTTCGATATCGTGGTGGATCTCGATACGTCGATGGTGCGTGAGTGGTTTGCGACAAGCTCAAGTACGACCAACACCAAATACGGGATTGTCCTTGTGCCGGACCCTTCAACCACAAATTGTGTCCGCGGCGTGTACGGGTTTGGGACAGGCGACACAGTGGATAGATCGCCGCTTCTGACCGTGATCGCCGGGAACACCGCAGGCGTGCCGCTGGACACAACGACGTACGCATCCGGGCAGGACACATTCGTCGGCACTGACGACCATCCGGGGCTCGATCCATCGGTGCTCACAATCCAGGCTGGGGTCAACTTTCGTTCTGCAATTTCTTTTGACCTCTCGGCGATCCCGCGCGGATCGATTGTGAACAGGGCCGAAATGATCCTGACAAAGGATGATGCCGGAACGCGGTTATCACGGTTCCTCCCCGATACGGCGATCTCCGCTCACATCCTCTACACCGACTCGAGCCTGACCTCTGCCTTCTCCGCGGAGGACGCATCGACGTTCGGACGCCCGAGTCCGGGGGTTCCATCAACTTTCACTTTTGATATCCGCACGGCAGCCCAGAGCTGGCTGCGCGGTCCGAACTACGGTGTCCTGCTCCGGTTTCCCACGGAGCAGGAATACAGCACGCCGGAGCTCATTTCGTTCTACGGAGCGACCACAACCGACCCGGCACGCAGACCCCGGCTGAAGATCCTCTATTCGATTCCGGTCCGGTAGGGGGACGCATGCGACAGAAACTCACAACGACAATTGCTCTCTCGCTTCTCCTCGGGATCTTCCTGGTGGAGCCAATCCTGGCCGGCAGTGGTGGATCAGCGTACTCCCTCTTCGGAATTGGAGACCTCCGGTACCCTGTTGGGGTCCGTGCTGCAGGAATGGGGTACGCAGGTCTCGGTATCCCGGGCCCATCCTATATCAATAGTCTCGCTCCGGGAACCTGGTCGCTGATTGACCGGGTTCGGTTCGAGGCGGCCCTGGCGGTCGAAGGATTCAATTCCACCGACGGGACGCGCTCACGATTTCTTTCTCGCGGCGACCTCGCCGGGGCGATATTCAGTCTTCCGATCTCCAGATCCAATGGAATCGTGTTCGTTGGCGGATTCGTCCCGTATAGCGCGTTTAACTACGACACGTATAACAGCAGCTCATATACCTCTGCATCCGATACGATGCGGTATTCAGTTCATCATGTCGGGACCGGTGGTATCACTCGCGGCTTCGCGGGTCTTTCGTATGCTCCCTCACCGGAACTCGCTTTGGGGTTCTCTTTCAACTACCTCTTCGGCTCACTTACTGATGAGCAGGCACAGATCCCGCTCGGTGCGGAATACTACGGGGGAACAGCGTACACAAGCACCACCGGCAACGGAGCAACCCTGACATTCGGAGCGCTCTGGCGCGGATTCGACGTGATCAGCCCCGATCTGAAACCCCTGAGCATCGGCCTGGCGGTCACGACCCGGGGGACGTTGCGGTCACTCAGCCAGAGAGACTACAAATATTCCCCCAATCTGGTCACAAGCCAGCGAGACACAACGCCCGAGACTTCGAGCGTCATCAGCGTCCCGATCGCGTGGGGCATCGGGCTCTCGTATCAGGTGAGCCAGCGTTTTGTGGTTGCCGCGGATTACTACACCCAGCCGTGGGCAACGGCAGAAATCAACGGCGAGTCCCCCCCCTCTCTGCGCAACAGCCACCGGTTCGGCGCGGGCGCAGAGCTGGCGCCGTCCAGAGAGCTGTATTCAGGGTTCTTCGCCCGGCTTGCCTACCGGCTCGGCGCGTTCTACAATGCGACGTACGTTCAGGCAAACGGCACACCGATCAACGAGTATGGCGTGACCGCCGGACTCTCCATCCCGTTCAGCGGCGATTCACGACTCAATTTCCACGGTGAATACGCTCACCGCGGGACCACAGAAAACGGATTGATCGCAGACCGCATCATCCGGTTTTCAGTCTCGCTGAATATCAGCGCGTCGTGGTTCCAGCAATTCAGCGATGAATAAGGACACGGGCAGCCGTGCCGGACACCACCCGGCAGCCCTTTGTCGCCAGGTACGACGATGACCACACTCCAGACGTCTGATCCAGAACTCTATGCCGCGGTACACGGCGAGATCCAGAGACAGAACTCGAAACTCGAGCTCATCGCTTCTGAGAATTTCGTCACTCCCGCCGTACTCGAGGCGGTTGGGTCGCCGCTGACCAACAAGTACGCTGAGGGATATCCGGGAAAGCGATACTACGGGGGATGTGAGTTTGTCGATATCGCCGAGGATCTCGCCAGAAGTCGCGCAAAACAGCTGTTCGGAGCTGAGTACGCAAACGTCCAACCGCATTCCGGCTCCCAGGCGAACATGGCAGTCTACTTCACCTTTGTCAGGCCGGGCGACACGCTGATGGGGATGAATCTCTCACACGGTGGCCATCTCACGCACGGCTCTCCCGTCAACTTCTCAGGTCAGTTCTACAATTTTGTCCCCTACGGTGTCAGCGCAGAGACCGGCAGGATCGATTTCAACGAGGTGGACGATCTTGCCAGGAAGCACCGGCCGAAGATGATCACGGTTGGGGCAAGCGCCTATTCTCGAAACATCGACTACAAGACATTTCGCGATATCGCGGACCGAGCGGGAGCGTTTCTCTTCGCGGATATTGCTCACCCGGCCGGCCTTATCGCAAAGAAACTTCTGGACGACCCGATCCCCCACTGTCATGTCGTGACCTCGACGACCCACAAGACCCTTCGGGGACCGCGCGGCGGATTGATTCTGATGGGAAAGGACTTTGAGAATCCCTTCGGACAGGTCGCACCCAAATCCGGGCGCGTCAAGATGATGTCAGAGCTGATCGATTCCATGGTGATCCCGGGAATCCAGGGCGGACCACTGATGCACGTGATCGCGGGGAAGGCAGTCGCGTTCCGGGAGGCGCTCCAGCCTGACTTCACCGCCTATGGACGGCAGGTCATCCGCAATGCTCAGACGCTCGCAGCAGAGCTGACGAAACGCGGATACAGAATCATTTCGGGCGGGACCGACAACCACCTCATGCT
>DKBG01000342.1 GCA_002451155.1 Ignavibacteria bacterium UBA6906 | reverse complement strand
GAGGATATCCGGGAGGAGCCCCTTCTGGATTTCGCGCGCAATGACCAGCTCGTCTTCCATCTTCTGCTTTTCGATCGCCTCCTGGAAAAGACGGGCGTTGTCCAGAGAGATCATGGCAAGGTTGCCCAGGGAGGAGAGGAATTCCAGGTCACCCGGACTGAACTGTTCCCCGCTGAGTTTCTGACCCAGGAGGATCAGCCCCCGGCTTTCCCCTTTCAGATGGAGGGGAACGACGACCGCCACCCCGAGCTCCTTCAGGAGCAGACGGGGGTCCCTCCCGTTCAGCACGAGCATCTCATCCACCGGGACGGGATTCTTCAGCCGGCCCAGAGAGCCCAGAAGCTCTTCCTGCGGATTCCTGCCATCGAGTCTCGACGCCACGATGCGCATGTCCGCCCCCTCGCGAATGCAGATGACGTACCGGTTCACACCAACCTGACCGAGCAGGGAGAACACCAGGAGACGTATAAGTTTCTCACTGTCCAGCAGCACTCCAAACTCCTTCCCGAGCTCAAAGAGGGTGTTGAGCTCCTGGACCTTGCGGTCCAGCTTCCGGTTCACTGATTCAAGCTCGGCAATGCTGTGAGACTTCTGGACGGCCGTCGCGGAAATGTTCGCAAGCGACTGGAGATAGGTCAGTTCCCGGGCACGCACCTTTGCCTTCCCCAGCCGCTCCCCAAATGCGAGAAGCCCGACAGGCTCATCCGAAAGGTACATCGGGAGACAAATGCTTACCCCCTCTTCCCGCAGCCGCTTCGACCAGGGGGATCGGAGGTCGGACAGCTGGCGCGGGCCTATCGGTACCCGGGGAAGGCGTGGAATGGTCAGATCGAGACCTTCCAGCGATCCGTCAAATCCCTTCACCAGCTCTACACGGAATTTCTTCGGGCCGTGGGCGAGAACGGCCATGCCGCGGGGCGAGAGGATCTTCCCCATGATCGAGAGAAGGATATGCGACAGGATGAACCGGAGATCGGAAGAGGAATTGATGATACGGCTGAATTCGAGCAGCGTCGAATATTCGAACTGACTCTCATTCGTCCGGGAACGTGTGCTGGTAGTTTTCTTCGGGCGGGGGCTCATAGTGCCGCGATCAATCCCGCGTGGAGTGCGCCGGTCAGCGGGGGAGAAACTTGGTCAGACGTACTTCGTTCATTTTGCCGGGTCGGATGTTATATTCGACCTTGTCCATCAACGACCTCATCAGATAGACACCGAGGCCGCCGTGCCGGTAATGCTCGAGGTACTCCTTCATGTCCGGGGTAGGAATTGCCTCAGGCCTGAAGTCACGCCCTGTATCGCGAATGGCGATCTCGAACGCACCGTTGTGGGTACTGATCGTGACGGAAATGCTGTAATTGGGATCGTACTTGTATGCGTGTTTGATGATATTTGTGCAGGCCTCGTCGACGGCAAGCGCGATCTTGCTGACTTCCTCGTCCGTGAAGCCGAATTCCCGGGCCGCCACCGAGATAAACTCCCGCACGGCAATCAGTCGCTCGGTCCGGCTCTCGATATTAAGGGTCCGCTTGCTCACATCAGCCCCACTATTTCATTCTCTCTGAGAATTTGCGGACCGCTTCCTGCTCGTCCGGCAGTATTTCGTACAGGAGCGGAAAGCCGAGCAGGTCGAAGACGTTGTAAACCTTCGGCGTCATGTTGGTCAGCTTGATATCGCCTTTGTTCTTCCGGACGTCCTCGATAAACGCCATGAAGACTCCCAGGCCGGCGCTGCTGATGTAGGAAAGATCCCTGCAATTGACCACGATGTTGAACCGCGCGTTCTTGAGAAGGTTCTGGAACGCCTCCTCAAGCTTCGGTGCGGTGTGGGCATCAAGGTATCCCTTCAACTCCAGCACGTTTACCGTTTCGCGCTCCCGCAGCGCGATCTTGAAATCACTCATGGAAGACTCCTCTCAATTACAAAATGTCCGACCCGGGAAGGTGTCCGTTCCCCCTCCATTTCACGACCACAAGGGTTAGGTCGTCGTGATTCGCCTCCTGCCCTCCAACAAACTCCTGAACGTTCCGGATAATCTTCTCCTTGATCGCGGAGGCCGACTGCTGCTTTGACTCTTGCGCGACCGCCAGCAGCCGTTCGTACCCGTACTCTTCCTCAGCGGCGTTCCGCGCTTCGGTCAATCCGTCGGTGTACAGGATGCACACATCTCCGTTCCCAAGCTGGATCGCCCGCTCTTCGATGACTTCGGAGAATAAGGGGCGTTCGGTCAACCCGACCCCGATGCCGTTGGGCCGGATGTAATCCACGCCCGCGGACGTAATCATCAGCATTGGACAGTGCCCGGCGCGCGCCAACCGCAGAGCACCGGTCTGCACATCAAGCACGGCATAAATTAAGCTAACGAAGGAGTGTTTGTCAATAGAAGTCCCCAGCGCTTCATTGGCTCTGACAATAAACTCCCGTGGACTCCTGTACATCGGACTGAGGGCAAGGAAGACTCCTTTAACCTCCGACATATAGAACGCGGCAGAAACTCCCTTTCCTGACACATCGCCGACAATGATACCAAGATTCTCCGCGTCGAGCTGCATGAAATCGTAATAATCTCCCCCCACCTCAAAGGCCGGCGTCGAAAGCGCGTCGATCTCCACGGTGTTAAACCGGGGAAGCTGTTGCGGAAGGAGCTTCTTCTGCATCTCCCGCGCGAGCATCATTTCTCTCAGCAGCCTCTCCCGTTCGATAGACTGCTTGATCAGTCGGGAGTTTTCGATGGCAATCGTGGCCTGGTCTGCGAACGCCGAGATCACATCCACGTCGTCCTTCACGAACCCGTATTCGAGTTCCTTCGTGGCGTACAGGAGCCCGATGGGATGACCGTGTGACACGAGCGGCACCACGACCAGCGAGGCCACTCCCGTTTTCACCTTTCGGAGATGGACGAAGCGTTCGTCGTCGGACAGATTATCAATCAGCACCGGCTTCACGGTCGACAGAGCCAGACTGCGGATCCCACCCTCTTCCGGACCGAGAAGGGAATGGATCTCCTCCTGCGTGATGTTCTTTATCCCGGCGATCTGAATCGTGACCGCATGACCCAGGGCACCAGGCAAGGCTCCCCTTCCTTCGGCCTCCTCCTGGATTATTTCCAGCCAGCAGCTTTTCGCCTCGCAGACGTCCATAGTCATCGTCGTGACCGTTTCCACGAGCTCGTTAAAATCAAACACCTGAGTGACGAGCCGGCTCAGTGTGTGAAGGGAGGTCACTTCCGAGCGCTTCCGGTCGAACGCCTCGGCGGTCGGAAGATGGAAGAGGGTACTCACAAAGGCCATGCCGAAATAGATGTTGCCAAACATGACCATGATATGGACGAACTGGCTCAATGGAAAGGAGTAGTACAGGAGCGACCGGTTGACCGTTTCGCTGTTCGAGATCAGGACATTTAGACCCGTAAAGAGCACGAAGAGCAGAAACGCGTAGATAAGCGAATAGATCTTCTCCCTCTTCGTGAGATCAATAATCCACGGGAGTCGAAAGGAATTCAGAATCGCCATCAGGACGGCAAGCCAATACAGAATGGTGGCGACGAGTCCGGTGTCGAGCGGCCGGAGGTAGACCGTGGCGCCAGCCGCCCCCAGGAGGATCACGGTGAACACAAACACGTTCCGCTTCACCCCCCGCCTGTTGCTGACAAGGAGAATAGACCGAAGGGCCAGATAGAGGAGGACGGCGAACGCACCGAGCAGGAGACTCATCAGCGAGGCGACGAACAGCGTGCTGTAGTCCAGCGGGCTCAGCTGAAGCGCCTTTGTGTCGAAGCCCTGCAGGCTTAACGCTGAGGCACCGACGGAGAAGAGCACTATGACCGTTGTGAGGATCAGCACCAGGCCGATTTTTCGCACGGGAGACTGGTCCCGGCGTCCCACGACGGGCGCAAGAAGAGCGTAGAACAGGAAGAAGCTGCCGGCGACGAGCACCTCGCGGAACACGACCGCACCGATCCCGCCGAACTCCACGTTCTTCGCGATCACATCCAGCGCGAACTTGAGGAGAATAAGCAGGAAGGCACCGCCCAGATAGAAAATCCGCCGGACCTTCATTCTCGGTTCATACCTTTATCAGAAGCCATGTACCCTTCCGGTACTTCGCATAAATCAAACCGGCATATGCCAGAATATACACCGGGAGCGCAAGCCAGGCACCGACTACGCCTCCCTCGAGCGTAACACCCAGAACATAGCAGAGGGGAAGGAAGATCACCCAGTGCGAAAAGACCTCCACCATCATAACGAAAAACGTTGCACCCGCTGCCTGCAAGGCGTGGGCAAGAACGATCCCTGAAGCGTACACCACCTGTGCCGCTCCGGCAATCCGAAGAATCGGTCGCGCCACCTCGGCCACCTGACGGTTTGTCGTGATAACGGCAATAACCGCATCCGGAACGAGGAGGAACAGAATCCCCAGCGCAACAGTAAGATACGTCGCCAATCTTGCAGCCTCAAGTCCAT
>DKBG01000059.1 GCA_002451155.1 Ignavibacteria bacterium UBA6906 | reverse complement strand
CGGCCGGCCACGATCATCAGGTCGGCCTGGCGCGGGCTGGCCCGGAAGACCTCCATGCCGAAGCGGGCCAGGTCGTACTTCGGGCCGCCGGAGGTCATCATCTCGATGGCGCAGCAGGCGAGACCGAACTGCATACCCCAGAGGGAGGAGAGACGCGCCCAGTTCAGGAGGTCGTCAAGGCTGGTGATGATGATGTTGCTGTTCTCAAACTTCTGGTCGAGGAGGCCCATACTGTTCCCGTTTAGACGGCGACTTCATCTTCGGTGAGATGCTCTTCCCGAACCCCTATCCCTCTCTCATAGAGCGGAATCCGCGGAGCGGGCTTGTCCCAGTCGAGATCACCCTTTCGCCAGACATACGCATATCCGACGAGAAGAATGACCAGGAACACCAGCATCTCCACAAAAGCGAACCACCCGAGGTTCTTGTACACCGTTGCCCAGGGAAACAGAAAGACGACTTCAACATCGAAGATGAGGAAGATGAGGGCAACCACGTAGAAGCGGATATTCAGACGAACGCGCGTGTCCCCGATCGGGACCTCACCACACTCGTATGTGGCAAGCTTGCTGGGATACGGGCGGTTCGGGCGGAGGAGCCAGGCGACTAGTAGCCCCATCGCCACAAAAAACACCCCCACGAGGAGAAAAAGGAAGACACGGCCGAACTCGGTGAGCATCGCTAATGGATCTCCGTTGGAGAGAGATAACAGAAACCCGCAGGGTCACTGGAGGGCACTGCGGGTTCAGGAGCGAAGGAACATGTACAAAATATACGAAGATCGATCAGGATTGTCAAGAAAAGGGAGAAGGTTCAACGTTTCCACTTTACTTCGGGGACGCGCGCCTTCTGATTCGCGTAGCGTGAAAGCACAAACAGCAGGTCTGACAACCTGTTGAGATAGATCGTAAGCGTATCACCAATGTCCTCGTTGCGAGACAGCCGGACCACGGCGCGCTCCGCTCTCCTGCACACCGTACGCGCGAAATGCAGTCGCGCCGCCAGGGGAGACCCCCCCGGCAAAACAAAGCTCCGCAGCGGCTTGAGCATGGGGTCGACTGTGTCTATGACCTTTTCCAGTTGCTGAACGTCTTTGGGATCGATTCGCTTGACGCCCTTTTTCTGGACCGACCGAGGCGTTGCCAGATCCGCCCCAAGCTCAAAGAGCTGGTTCTGGACATTCGACAGGATCCGGTCGATCTCTGCATCCTGGTTGTCCGCACGCACAATCCCCAGCACCGAGTTGAGTTCGTCGACGGTACCATATGCCTCGATGCGAAGGGCATCTTTCGGAACACGCTGGCCGCCGAAGAGGGACGTGTCCCCGCTATCGCCTGTTTTTGTATAGATTTTCATCTCCCGTTTGCATTGTCCCATCGAATGTAGAGAATCACGGTCAGACAATCAACGCAGGGATTGGACGAAAGTCAATCTGCTCACTCCGACCTGACAATCCATCCTTTCCCCTGCGATCCTCTGGAACATCCCCGGTACAGGGGGCAATGCAACGATGCCCGGCGTACCCCGGGCCCTTGAACGAATACCAGCGCGTTAAAGAAAGCTCACCGGCACCTCTCGTATACTGCCCCGAGAAGGGTGACCTTGTGGAGGGTCTCGCGGGATTGAGACAGACAAGCATGAACGGACGGAGGAATAAGAGGGGGAAGATGTGAAAGTGTCCCGTCGATCGGACTCCTGTAGGCAGGGATCCTGATGTCAGCACGCGCCTGTCGGATTCTACTGAGATCGGAAATCACTGATAGCGGTTCCACCGGGAGGAGTGCTGCGATCGTTCCCCACGCCGAGCCGCTTCAATTCCCGCCGCGCGTCTTGAAGCTCCGGATGATCCCGTTCAGCCCATTTCCAGATCTTCAGGAACTTCGTGTAGGCCTCAATAGCCTTGGCAGTGACACCCTTCCGCCCATACAATTCGCCGAGCCGGTAATAGTACAGCGGGTGAATCAGGAACCGACGGGCACCAGAGGGATAGGGTTGTGTGAGCTTTTCATATTCGGCAATGGCACGGTCACTATCTCCTTTCCGCACGTAGGCACGTGCCGTAACATCCCGCAACTTCCAGCCGGCGTTCCACATCATCAGTCCGGGGTCGTAGTCTATAAACCCGCACTGGAAAGCGCTTGTCCAGGGAGGAGCATCCTGGGCACAGGTAATGGCCTCATCAACCGAATCGGCGTCAAGCAGGATATTTGCTCTGATCATATCCGCTATGTGGTACCGCCGGTCACGCGCTACCTCTTCTGTTCTCTGAGCGTAGAGCACCGCCTCGTGAAGCTGCAGCCGCGCGGAATCCAGGCGTTTCTTCTCCAGCTCATTTATCGACAGAAATAACTTTAGGAGTGAAATATCGGCAAATCTTGCGATCGAGTCTTGCACCCATGAAGATCCGAAATCGGACCGCCGAAGACACGCAATCGCCGAATCAGATTTATTCTGGCTCAAATACATCCACGACTCTTCCAATGCAACGCGTGCCGAATCAAAAAGGGTGGTCGCCGGGATTTGATGGAATGTGGCCAATGAGCGTTGCTCCATCCCACACCAGGATTGGAGAAACCCTTTCCAGAAGAGCCCGTCTTGCTTCACACCGGCAAGCGCGCTGTCGGGTATCTGCTCCCCGATCATATCCATCGCGGGTTCATACTCCTCCTTGAGTGCGTGCATGTAGCTATTCGCAAACACGGTCCAGAACCAGTTCGGTGATCCCTCTTCGGCGCGCAGTTCGAGACATCTTTGAAATTGCTGGTCTGCCTTCGGGAGGTCCCCGAGGCAAAAGTAGACATCTCCCAGCATCAACTGAACGAACGGATACAACGGCTTAACCTTTTCGTATTGCCTGGCATACTTCAACGCTTCTTCCGGCTGCCCTAACACTGTATACATGGCCGTCAGGCCCTCCAGCGGCCAGCCGTACTGCGGATCGAGTTCCAGCGCCTTCTTGTACACACTGATCATGCCTTCATAATCCCGCTTTCTCCAGCCGTACCCGATGTATCCCATGCACGCGAGGAATTCCTTCTCGCGAGGATATTTCGCTACCGCGCGCTGAATAGTCTCCCAGTACCGGTCCGGATACAGGTGCGCTTCCGCGTGGAGCCGGTCCTTTTCAGGGGTATTCGCCAGATACCTTCGCGCATGGTCCCAAGCATTCTTCTTTTCCTCCGGCGAGTCTAAAACCTGCCCGAGCCAGAACCAGGCGTTGACGAACGTCGAGTCAAGTAGGACCGCCCGCTTGAAGAGCCTCAGCGCGGTACCGTTGTCCGAATTGTGAAATGCAGTTCTCCCCGTGATATAGCAGTCGTACGCCTCCAGGGACTGAGTCATGTTCGTGATCGGCAGCAACGTCGCCCGAAGCGTGCGTTCCGATACTCCGAAATCCTGGGCAACTTCTTTGCTCAGCTCGTCGATCTGGGTCTGCAGAAGACTTTCAACCCCCTTCCCGTTGGCCTTGATCGACTTCAGGGTCTGCTGGGTGTGAACATCGACCAGCTTCAACGTCGTGACGTAGAGATCTCCCGCGCGCGTGAAATTCCCGACAATCATCACATCGTCACCATCCCGTCGGCAGATCTCCATTCCCGTCCCGGCATCGATCAGCCCCCCGTCGCTCCTCCCCATCTGCTTCAGGATATCAGACATTCTGTCGCGCGTCGTCACCCGGAAATGTCTGAGTTGTTCCAGACTCGTGATAAGCGCATCCTGCAGCACTGCCCCCAGGTACTCCATCGTCGAGTCACCCGTCTGATTCTGAAATGTCAGCACCGCAATCGGCTTCGGGCTCGCGACAAGAAGCTCTTCTTCCGAATTCCCCTTGAAGAGGAGATAGGCGGTAAGCACAAGGACAATAGAAGCGACCAGTATTGACGAGCGGACCAGCAATCGCTTCCGTTTCTTCGCCTCATAGAATGACGCAGCCTGGGTTTTTGCCGCCCGGGACCTCTCCCCGCCTAAGATATCAAGGTCCGCAAGCAGCCGCTCCATCGACTGGTACCGTTCATGCGGATCCCGAGACATGGCCTTGAGAACAACCTGCTCAAGCTCGGGCGGAATGGCCGGGTTCAGCGTTCTCATCGGGGCGGGATCCGTATTCAGGATTGCGTAGATCAATGCCTGTTCATAATCGCTGTCAAACGGCCTCCGGCCGGTGAGCATCTCGTACATCACCACCCCGAGAGACCAGATATCTGTCCTATCATCCACCGGTTCGCTCCGGGCCTGTTCCGGCGACATGTATGCCGCCGTCCCCAGTGTTGTGCCGGCGGCCGTCAGGAGCGTGCGCCCCGCAACCTTGGCCAGGCCGAAGTCCAGGATCTTCGCGACACCGTCTGTTGTCACAATGATATTTGCCGGCTTGATGTCCCGGTGCACCACTCCCGCTCCGTGGGCATTGGCAAGTCCGCCCGCTACCTGATGTGTGATGGCAATCGCTTCTTCAACTTCAACCGGACCCCGCGCAATCTTATCCTTGAGTGTCTCGCCATCGTAGTACCCCATCACGATGAACGTCTGGCCATCGAACTCACGGATTTCATGGATCGTACAGATGCCCGGATGCTCCAGTGCGGAGGCAGACTGTGCCTCCATCACGAACCGTTCCCGTGCCTCCGGCTCCCGCGTTAGCTCGGGAGGAAGGAATTTCAGCGCGACTGTCCGCTTAAGCTGGGTGTCCTCCGCCTTGAACACAACACCCATCCCTCCGGCACCGAGCTGCTCAATTATGCGGTAGTGAAGCACCAGTTGTCCCGGTTCAAGCATCAAAGAGTTCCTCTTGCTGATTCCAATCCACTATTGCGAATCCACTATCCACCGACTACTCACAACTGACTACTGACCACTCATTTCTACGCCCCCGTCACAATCCCAACTTCACCGACACGACATGGTTCCCGTCGAAGTATTTAGTCGCCCGGTACGCATAGTCGAACACGACGTCCGTGTTCCCCAGCAACAGGTGAACGCCCGCACCAAATGTCAATCCATAGATTGTTTCCCGCTCGCCCGTTGCCGGCGGCTCGTAGTCATACCCGCCCCGGAGGAAAAGCAGATCGCGGAATCCGTACTCCGCGCCGAATCTGTATGCATCATCCGAGAAATTGTTGTTTTGAAATGCCGATGCAAGAGTCAGCACATTCTCTTCAGTAATGTCCATTCGGTAGGCAAGGCCAAGCTCAAAGGTCGACGGGAGTTCGAAACCGGCCGCCTCGATTTTGTACATCATCGTCCCCCGGTTCAGGTCGCCTGAAGCCGCGCTGATGCTCAGTCCTGGACCGGCAAACTTCATTTCCGGCCCGACATTCTTCACCACGGCTCCGAATTGCAGCCCGGGAACCCCCGCGAGATTCGCGTAGACGACACCCATATCAAAGGCCACGCCTGTCGCCTGCACCTCGGCCATGCGTTCATTAATGAGCGTCGCGGTAAGTCCGACGCTGATCCGGTCAGTCAGCTGGCGAGCGTACGTCAGGCCCATTGTGAAGAACTGCGGCTTGAATGTGTTTCCTGTGCCGTCCGGGTAGTCAGCCGTTGTTACGGGGATCTCTCCCATTGACAGAATCTTGAGCTGCAGGGAGAGCACGCCGAATCCCTCGAAGTTGGCCGAGAGGGCACCGCAGTCAACACCGATATCGGCGATATAGTACATGTGCGATGCATAGAGCGTCACATCGCGGGCAGACCAGGCCGATCCTGCCGGGTTCCAGAACAGCGCCTCCACTCCCCTGGTCATTGCCACCGTAGCGCCGCCCATCGCGATGTCCCGCGTGCCGATCGGGATAAGCAGCTCGGAGGCTCCGTTGGTTCCCGTCCGCTGACCGGATCCGGCCAGGACAGGAGTTCCGGCGGCGACGATGGCTATCACTAACAGCAGAGACCTGGTATTCATAGCGACCTCGGAATCAGGTGTTCAGTCACACAGCCATTTGAATCCCATCATCCGTTCTAATATCGATCCAGAATCTGTTGCTCCTGTACCACGGCGATCTTCAGGATCTTTGTCACACCGAGATCCGGCATATCAACATGGGCGATGTACAACCCGCTACCCACTGGCAGTCCCTCCTGGTTCTTGAGGTCCCACTGTTCGAACTGGGACGGGGACATCCGATCGATCTTCCTCACCATCACGCCTGCGAGATTGAATATTCTGATTATCGCGTGATCGGGGAGATGCGTGAACGTGACAAACCGAAGGTACTTGTCCGTTTCTTGAGGATTAACCCCGTAGTACGGATTTGGGAATACGTTGATCTGGTTCACGTCGTTCTTCGCGAGTTCCTCATCTCTCGTGACATTCGATGGAGAAGTGAACGTGAACGAATTCGCTGTAGTGAGAGAATGGTTGCAGAGGATCAAGAACTCATCTTCTGCCCCAAAGCCAGCCCTGTCCCGTCGGGCGGGTGTTCCGAACCACATCATCGGCGTCGCTCCACTGAGAATGTCGACCTGAAGTGCAGGATCGGGCGTTTCGCTATATGGCACGTAGAAAACAAAGAACCATTCACGAGGGCCGGTCGCGACTGTGTTGTCAGCGTCCGTATAGACCTCGGGCCAGTATTTTCCGTCAACACGCCCCCCGGAAGCATTGTTCTCGAGGTATCCAACCATGAGCCGTACCGGCGGGGAAGTGTCCACATTGTACACGGCCAATGGCAGGGACCTCGTATAGTCCTGATATGCATAACCACCTGTAGGGTTAACGATGAAGGGCGCAAACTCAGGCTGGGCGGGCGGAGATGCGGCGGATCTCAAGTAGCGATACCCATACGACAGATCAGGTTCATTCGCATCAACCGGGACCCCATTCGTATCGGTTGCTGCAAACTTAATAAGCACGGAACGGAGATCCCCATGTCCTACTCCACCAGAAAACCAGTTGTCGTTTGCGTTCCCGATCGCCCCGTTGAATCCCTCCATCCCCCAGTTGGCGCTCTCCCATGTCCAATGCCGTTCGCCGGATGCAATTTGCCAGTCTTTCCACCCGTCAGGGATATCGATGACCTTGACCAGCATCCCATCAACGATGAGATAATCATCATCATCTGAAAAGTTCGATTGGCCGCTCAGCAAGATTTTGTTCAGCGCGATGTCTCTGAGATTCCAGGTCTTCTGTCCCGCAGTGGTATCGATGGAGACCTGATATGGATGGCCGGTCGATCGTGCGGGATCAAGGATCAGAGGCAATACTGACCCCGTGCTTGACACTGCCCCCGGAAGTGTTGTCTGCGTAACTGGCGTGATAGTGTCCCCCGCTGATCCTGCAAGGCGGGAACCAGGGCTTTCACCTTGCGGGATCATTGTCAGGATGGCTATCTGGTTTTCAAGCGTCGCCGGTGTCGCAGCCGGGTCAGGGTTGTAGCTATAGGCGGTCACCGCAAAAAAGTATTTGTTATAGTTGACAAGCGGAAGGTCACTGTTGAAGAAATCGGTCGTGATCTGTATTGACCGTTTGATCCCGCTGTCGCTGCCGAATTGTTTGACCTTACTCTCAACGGTCCCGCTTGCAGCATCAAAATACTTGTCGGAGATCTTCGACACCCCGTCGATCACGTCGTACGTCGCGAGACGTTTTGCCTGACTCACATCCGCCGACGCAAACGGAAGCTGGTAGACATTGTACCCCTGGAATCTGTATCCAAACGTATCCGATGACTCGGTAGCATTCACATCGGCGGGATCGTCCCCCCACGTAAGGACGATTTCTTTGTCGAGCGCGCTTGCCGTTACCTTCGGAGCCGGTGGGGCCGTCGGGAAATTAAAGAATGAATTGTATGCGGACTGCCCCTGATCGTCATAGAATTTCAGCAATCCTATGGCCGAAAGTCGATCGATTCCCTGAACGGCTCCGGCGGCGATCTCCGCGATGACGATCTCCTGTGTGTCTCCAGGGACCATTGTAAACGGTCCGGAACAGAGGCCAAATCGTTTGTCGTAGGGTATTTCATCAAGCCAGCCAGTGTGTTTTTCCGGGTCTCCTGCATACGGAAAGGCTGTTGGTACGCCGGACGGGTCAATATACGGCTCACCCGTGCTGCCGACCAAGCCTCGCATGTAGTTGTACCACTGAGGGACTCCCGTAACCCCCCCGGGGGGGTCATTAAGATATCCCTCGCCCAGGGAGAATACGTACGACGCTGTCATAGGCAAATTCCGCTTGCCATAGACCCTCTGTCCGAGGAATAGTGCCGAGTCGGTCGGCAATCCATCGACAATCGGTCCCTGAAGAAAATCAAAACCGACGGCTGGAGGAGGCAGAGGCTGGTAGCCCAAATCTCGCTCTTTTGAATTGTAGACGAATGCCAGACTTCTTGCCGTATCACACCCGACCGGATCGTCATTCGAGTCTCCCACATCCGGATCGACAAAGAGAGAGAGAAACATACTGTCAAGGATCTCTGTCCCTTTGTTGATGAGCACGGACCGACGAAATATCATGTTGCCCAGAGCGGTCTCGCTGGCGTACGCCCAAACCGTTTGCTGGATTTCAATCCGCATCGGCTGGAAATAGGGACTTGGGGGGGGGCTATCCACCATATCATTTGCGACATACCAGAGTGTCTGATCCGCCCGCGGAACTCCCGGGATATCAACGGAGGGATCGTATACACCGTCCCCATTGTTGTCCACGAACGGCGCACCGTCGAACCAGGGCCACTCCTGCCAGTCCTTATGGTACCGTTCGTAGACTTCATCTGATGTGCCCTCGCCATCGTCCAGCTCTGGTCTGATATCAGAGGACCAGTTATCGGGGGGGATATCAGGCCTCACTCGATACACTCTGTTCTTGGACAAATTGGGATCTTCTCGCTCAGTGGGGCTCAGGATTTTTCCTGCTTGAAGTCCCGAATTGTACCCGCACCCTCCGATTCGCAAATCGCGTGACTCTCCGCAGAGAGCACCCCACATCACCCCTGAGGCGTAGACCGCGCTTCTGCCATCACCCTTTGGGTAGTACATACCGGGACTTGACTTGTCGACGACGTCCCTGTCAGACGAGCCGTCATCATAGAATCCGCTGGAGATGCGATTGATATTTACTTTTGCCCGATTGGGCGACCCGAGAGTCTTTGCCGGTTGGCCTGTCGCGCGACTCTTGTGATCTTCACCGAGAAGCGGTTCCCGCAGGAACCCGCCTGCAAGCAGTAGTGCCACAACGGCCAAACGACATCCATTCATCGGCGATTCTCCCACATGATCAAAAAAGCAGCGTAGAGTCCGAATGCCCCGGGAGCTAATATTCGAGTTTTACCCCCAGTCGAACCTGTCTTGGAGGCCCGTAGAATTGTGGACTCTGGCCGAAATAGACCGGAGAAAACCAGGACGGGGTTGCGTAGTCGATCCAGTACGCCTGATACATCGTTCTGTAAATCTCTCCGTACTTCTGCACAAGCTTGCCCCCCGTCTCCGGATTGTTAATAAACCCGTCGTCCGTCGGGCTCCCAGTGCTTGAAAAGACATTGACGACATTATTAGCATCCAGCAGATTGATGACGTAGAGATACAGCGTGGCACCCAGCCGTTCGCCGAGCCGGATTGTCTTGTCGATCCTCAGATCCAGCTGAAACACCCAGGGTGTTGTCGAGCTATTCAGAGGTTCAAGGGCGAATCGACCGCTCACCGGGGTTGCTGTCCGTGTGTACGGATGGCCGCTGTTGAACGTGAAGAGCAACGAGCCCCCAAGCTCCTGGAGGATCGGGCCTCCGTCACCCCTCGCAAACCGGTAGTCAATGTTCATGTTCCCCCTCACCGCATTCTCGTACGCGAGGGGAGCGACGTACTGCGGACGGAAATCCTGATTGTCCGAGCCCGTCACGATCGCCCAGTTCGAGTTGGGATAGGAGCCGGACCCACGGGCGTCCTGGATCGACAACGCAGCGCTCGCAAGAAATCTGGCCTGCCGTCGAGTTCGGAATGTCAGCTCAACACCTTTTGTCGTGGCATAGTCGCCGTTCACAAAAACCGGATAGCTTGACGCAGTGGATCCTGCTGCCGGAGTTATCCGATCCATGACAACCTGGTCCCTGATATCCTTGTAGTACCCGGTGATGTCGAATGACGCGAGCTCACCGATCTGTTGCGTGAACCCTATTTCGTATTGTGTAGTATGTGTTGGGCGAAGGTCCATCCCGATGGGATAGGTGTTGGCACCGGCGCGTATCGACCTTCCGAAGGCATACAGGCCTACATTCACGTCCCTCAACCTCGACTGCTGAACGAATTTCGCGTACTGAACATGAAAAACTGTACGATCACTTACTGAAAAAGCCATTCCGAGTCTTGGGCTGATTGTACTGTAGGGAGTGGCTTTCCGGAGGCCTGCCGGATCAATCTCGAGTGTAGCAAAGTTATACGTCAGTTCCGGCCTGGTCGGATCAACGAGCGTATAGGCATTGGAATTTATGTAGTCGTACCGCAAGCCTGCGTTGATCACCAGATCACTGACCTCCATCTTGTCCTGAATATACACTGAGGCAAAAACCGGATGCCGGGGACCCATGAAATCCTCCCCGTCGTATTCCCTTCCGACGAGGTCGAACCCGTAGTTGTTCGTCCCCCCGCTCCGCAGAATCTCCTCCGCCGTCATCTTCAACGGATCGCCGTCCGGAAGATTATTGTTAGCATCAATGCGGCCTGCAAGATCCGTTGTGTATGCCGGCTGATACACGCGGGTGGTGTATCGCTGATAATCCCCCCCAAGCTTGATCGTGTGCGACTTCCCGATCTGAGTGGCATAGCTCGCGGTGAGAGAAATGTTTTCCCGCACGGTGTTCACGTAGTCCGATATCGGGGTTCCCGGAGCCGGGAATGTGAACCCGTAAACGTCAAACGCTCTCGGCAGGACGTACCGTCGCGTCATCTCATTCGCCCGCCGCTGCCAGATGACCCCGGCCTCGGCATTCGCCACGCTGTCGCCGTACACGAAGAAATTATCGCCAAGTATCGGGTCCATCCTCGTGTACCCGTAGGAGAAGAATCCGCCACTGATATCGGCATACGAAGTCGACCCGATAAAGTAGGTCGCTTTGGCTGATGCAAACCAATCCCGAAACCGGGTCTGGCTTACGCGATTCAGATCAGCAAACAAAGACGGATCGGACCCATTGTATTGCAGCGATGTCGCGTACGATCCAGAGAGGCGCAGAACGAGGGGCCTGAAATCCATGTTCAGCGTCCCGGTGTATGTATATCCCTCGAACGAATTCCGCAACGTCGCTCCTGCGGGATAGACCCAGTTGATGCTGTCACCGGAGGTCGGGTCGATCACCGGCCCAACCTGTACGCCGGGATAATCGTGGGGATATGAATCCCGCTTGTAGAGATAATCGACCACCCCGAAGAACCGAATATCCGGCGAGAGAAGGGGTCCTCCTATCGTCCCGGTGCATTCGTTATAGCCGTACCAGTACGCGCCCAGCCGGTCCTCACCGCTGAAGGCGTTGGATGCGGATTGGAAGGCAATATTGTCCGTGATGTATTCGAACGTCCCTTTAAGGTCCGGTCCGCCGGTCCGGAGCTGATACTGAATGATCCCGGAATTTGCGCGACCGAACTCAGCTTCGTACCCTGCCGATTGAAGTGAGACCTCCTCGACCGCCTCCTGGACCAGCGAGATGCCTCTCCCCCCCATGTGTGGATCGGTGACGGATATTCCTTCGAGATAAAACCCGACCTCGTCCAATCGCCCCCCGCGTAC
>DKBG01000156.1 GCA_002451155.1 Ignavibacteria bacterium UBA6906 | reverse complement strand
GATTGTCGTAGCGGGGTGATGGGGGCGGCATGTCCGAGGGTCGTCGTACTCAGCGCGAGCTGCCGACATCGGTTCCCTCACGCAATAACTTTTCGTACTCCCCTTTGTACCGCTTCACGGCGCGAAAAAGCGCCTCCGCGCATTTTTGCTGGCCGCTCTGGCTTTTCAGAAACCGCTCGTCCGCTTGGTTGGAAAGATATGCGGTTTCAACGAGGACGTTTGGCATAGAGGCACCCACGAGGACATAAAACCCCGCCTGCTTCACTCCGTGGTTCGGTATTCCGGTAAGCCGCTGCAGTTCCTGCTGTGCAAGATCGGCGAAGAGCTCGCTTGAACGCATGTATGCGCTCTGGGCCATCGTCTGAAGGATGAAGTTTTCGTCCGTGAGGTGCTTGTACCGCTCCTCGTATCCCTCTTCATACTGGATGACGGAGTTCTCCTGCTCAGCAATGGCGATGGCTTCGGCTGTCCGTCCGGGGCGAAGAAGATAGACCTCAAAGCCGCGGGTCGGACTCGGTTTTCGCTTGAGGGAATTCGCGTGGATGCTGACAAAGAGTTTACCCCCCGAAGCGTTGGCGATCTGGCCGCGGCGATCCAGCTCGACAAACCGATCATCCTTGCGGGTATAAACCACCTTGACACCCGCGAGATTCTTGTCGATCAGGCGACCCAGCTTGAGGGTCACCCCGAGCGCGACATCCTTTTCTCTCGCACCGGTTACCCCGATAGCCCCCCAGTCTTTTCCTCCATGTCCGGCATCGAGAACGATGACATCCATCTCCCATTTCTTCCTGGTCGTCTCCAGGTTGGGTTCAGCAGCGTCCATCCGTTGCTCGCTGACAGGCGGCTTGGGGGGTGGGGGCGCAGCCACAGCCGCAGTCGGCTCCTTCTTCTCGGGAAGGAGAAGCTGCTCGGAACCCTCCGCGCGCACAGACAGCAGAAGGTCGTTCGAGCCTTCATCACGCACGACTTCGGTGGCGGCGATCTTTCCTGAAAGCCGGAAGGTGAGTTGAACCGCCGTAGGGGTCTGGATCGCGACAATCTTTCGTATGAGCCCCGAGGGAGGAACGCCGTTGATTGCGTCGAGATTCGCGCGCGCGTCCGGAATGGTCACATACAACCAGTTGTCCTGCCGAAGCCAGCTTTCAATATCCTCGATGTGTCTGGTTGACACAATCCGGATAAGCATCCCGTTGGCCTTTTCCTCGAGCCGGACAGCCGGGATATCAAATCCTGAACCGGGAGCCAGGCCGGGCTTCCCCACCCGCAAAACACCAGCCCGGCGGTCGTAGCTGACAGGCATGTTCAGAATCAAAGAAAGGGGGGAGGGTTCAGCATCGAGTGGGAGAAAATACGAATTTGCTGCATAGAGGATGTCGCGGGAAAGCTGAAGGACGCTTTGCCGGCGAACCGCGGGAGCCCCCGGTGTCGTCACGACGAGGAAAGGATTGCCGCGGGTGATCTTTACCCGGTATTCGGGGAATTTGATCTCGAGCTTCCCCGCGCTCGCATTCTCATACGTTGAGGCTTTGGTGATGTCGACGAGATCCGACAGGGACACGTAGAGCACGCCCTGGCGCTGGAATGTCCCGACCACGGTAGGCCTGTCCGGTTGCGAATCCAGTTCGACCTTCAGCGTATTCTGCTGGCCGGCGGCGAGACAAGGGAGGAGAACCATGGCGAGGAGCACCCTCCACATTGCATGTCCGCCATCGCCTGTCAGGAAACCCATGCTCATCGGTAATTCGTGAATTGGATGGCGAAGTCGAGATCTGCCTGGCGGAGCATCGTCATGATTGACTGAAGGTCATCCTTCACCTTGCCCGAGACCCTGACTTGATCGTCCATGATCTGCGCCTGCACTTTGAGCCTGGTCTCCTTGATCATCTTGACAATCCGCTTTGCATTCTCCTTGTCAATTCCGACCCGAAGGGTGATCTGCTGACGCACCGTTCCACCCGCGGCTGGTTCCACGACAGAATACGAGAGTGCCTTCACGGGGACGTTCCGCTTGATGAGCTTGGACTGAAGGACATCTAGGACACTCCGGATCTTAAAATCATCGTCTGAAAGAAGGGCAATGGTCCTCTCCTTCACGTTCAGATCGATTGCGCTCTTGGAGCCCTTGAAGTCGTACCGCTGTGCGATCTCCTTGCGCGCCTGGTTCACGGCGTTGTCGACCTCCTGGAGGTCCACTTCAGAGACAATATCGAAAGAAAATGAGTCTGCCATTATGGTATTCTCCGCGGAGCCCGCACGTGCAGTCGTTCACAAGAGGCGCATGATTGGTTTAACGTAGCAAATATCCCGGCATCTGTCCAGTCACCCCGTCATCGAAATCGAAGGTGAAGGAATGCGTGCCAGAAAATCTTGAAAAGCTCCCATTTCGGATGCTTGGTCTGGACCACGTACTGGCGACGGATCTCTCGCTGCTCGGTTGTGTCCCGGGTCGTAATCTGGACAGAAAGGGGGTAGGTTCTCACGCCTGCATCTCAGAAAGTGTTGTGGTTATGGTGATTCCCCGTTTCTGGAGTTCGGTGATGAGCGGGGCGGCCGGCACGCAATACTCAGGAGGCATCACCCCCCGGACCTGGAGTGTTCCGGCCGCAAGCATCTGCGCAATGATGGAAACGGGAAACGCCGTCGTGCGCATCATGGCGGTCATTTGATGTTCTGTGTCATAGTAGTCGATGCAGTCGTACGTAAGAGTCTGAAGCATCCCGTCGGCAGTTCCCGAAATGGCTGCACGCAGGAGAACAACGTCGGTGTCGCCAAAATCCAGTTTGCGGCGGAGCAACTGGGCAAAAAGTTCTCGGTTGGTTCGTACATGTGCTCCAACCGAAACCGGCTCGTTGCTTGCGAAGCCGAGCTCAAGAAGCGTTCGGAATTTTTCGCAATGCCCTTTGTATCGAATTGTCTTGTAATCCAGGTTGGCTACGGACCCGAGCAGAAGCTCGGGCAGGAGAGAGACACCCCCCGAAGTGGCAAATGCCTCGAGGGTGCCGAACGGAAGAGGAAATTCAATCTCCTCAAGTTCCGATAGAGACTCAACCTCGACGATCCGGCCGTTCCGGATGACCCGGGCTTTCTCCGAGTACTCGTTAATTAATCCGTCGACCGAGAAAGTGATTTGATAGTTGAGGGGAGGACGGGGGTGCTGCGGGAGTCCGCCGACCCGGAGTTGGACGGTGTCGACCCGTTCGAAGCAGGCTGCACCTGCCGCACCCAGGATATTGATGAGGCCGGGAGCGAGTCCGCAGTTGGGAAGAACCGTAACTCCGCGGGCCCGGGCCTCCCCGTCGAGCGCAAGCTGCTGCCGCACAACATCGTCATTCCCCCCGAGGTCGACCATATGCGCGCCTGCGTCGAGAGCCGCCCGGGTGATGCGTAGGTTCGCCGAATAGGAGACTGCGCCGATGGCGACCGTAGTCCCCTGAAGAGCGTCGCGCAGGGCGCGCTGGTCGTAGACGTCGAGATGAAGCGGCCGGACGCGTCCGGCAAGGAACCCCGCCATGGTTTCTGCTGCCCCCGCATCCACGTCTGCAATGATGATCTCTGCATCCGGAGAGGAGCGTGCCAGATCAAATGCCACGGCTCTCCCCATGAGGCCGGCTCCGAGAACAACAAATCGTAAGGCCATAACACAAAATTCCCCGTCTAAATACACCACTACTTCAGTATTCTACCAGTCTCACGGCTCCAGAACAACAGATCAAGCTCATCAAGAGAAATGCCAACCGAATCCGCAAAGGAGCGAAAGTGCTGCTCGATCCGGAGGTACTGTCTGCCCGTCATGCCCTCCGGGACTCTCCGCAGGACGCCGTGGGCCCGGAGATTCTTGAGAATATGCCGGTCCAGAATCGCCAGATTGCGATGACCGATGTTCCGAAGGAAATGGGACGATTCCTTCCACCCGAGCCCCCTGACATTTCCTACCAGCCATTCTCGAAGCTCAGGGCCGGTATGTCCGTTCGAGAGGGTCGACTGGATCTCGGGATACTGGTGCCAGGCCTCTCTGAGCCGAACCGCCTTCGTGTTGTGAAATCTGATGTAGTGATCTCTGTTTCCCAGAATCGCTTCAATCCCCGACAACTCCGCTGGAAATCCTGCCGCACGAAGCGCGTCGACAGTGCGTCCGGCGTTCACCGCGCTTGACTGGGGTGTAAGGAGACAATACACAAGTTCGAAGAAATACTCCTCACGCGCAACAGCCGAGAACTCCGTGAGCCGGTCCCGGATGGCTTGCCGGCGTGGTGCGAAGTCCGCGAGCAGTTGCACAACGGCTCTGGTATTGTAATTCGGCATGGTTACGCAAGCCTGATAAGCGTCCGACGGGACGGTGCACCTGTTCGCCGTACCAGGACCAGTCCGTCTCGTTCCAGTCCGTGAATCAAACGCATGAGCCAGGACTTCTGCTCCCGTCGAAATTCGCCCAGAATACTCTTCCCGACCAGGTCAATGCTGACCCATGCGTGTCCGGCTCGCGCCCGTAACAGGTCAACAACCCGGCCACGGTAGAGTCTGTCTGGTACGCCCTCCAGGGAAGGCTCTCGCCTGGCCGGTCTGTTGGAGGGACGCAGCACGCCGGCCGATCTGCACATTCCCCGGACCGGGCAATCGGGACAGTGTGGCGCGCGCGCGGTGCAGATGGTCGCCCCGAGATCCATCAGGGCCTGCATCCAGTCATATCCTCGTCCGCTCGGAACAAGGCTGGCTGCCAGAAACCAGATCTCCCGCTCCGGACGCGTGTCTATCGTGGTCTGCAACCGCCAGAAGATTCTGGACAGAACTCTCCTGACGTTGACATCAACGACAGGGAGATCTCGGTGGTGCACAGACACCAGGAGTGCCGCCGCCGTGTAGCGTCCGATCCCGGGAAGCGATCGGAGACGGAACTCATCGGTCGGGATTCTTCCGCCGCAGGAGAGGGAAAGCGTCCGGGCCGTCTCGTGCAAATGGACCGCCCTGCGGTTATACCCTAGACCGCGCCACGCAATGACGACATCGGTACGGGATGCGGCGGCAAGCGCACGGAGGGTGGGAAACCGTTTCACAAATTCCGGGTATGTGCGGAGGACCCTGGTTACCTGCGTCTGATGAAGCATGATCTCTGCGACAAGAATCCGGTAGGCGCTCCGGGTAGTGCGCCACGGCAACGACCGGCCCTGATGGGCGTACCATCGCAGGATGGCTCGGATGATACGGCCGCTGCTATCGCTCCGCGGTGTTCGCCCGGCCATGAGTCCCGTTGAGGAGGAGCGCAACCGCTTCCCTGTTGCCCTCGAGAATGTCCATGTGTTGGAGTTCTTCGGGGGTGACCCAGCGGATCTCCTCGAAGGTGATGTTTGTAGGCCGTCCGGTGAACGAAGGCACAAGGAAATAGGTGACCCTGAACCTGCTTTCCTGAGCTGCTCCGCCCTCCCCGTCGGTATACGTCCACTCATGTGTCAGAAGAATGCCGTCTGGATGAGCTTCAATCTCCAACTCTTCCTGCAGTTCACGGATCAACGCATCTCGTGCTGTCTCCCCCGGCTCAATCTTCCCGCCNNAATAAGGTACGGAAAAGGAGGGTAATTCCCAATGGAAGGGAGAGATCAGCGTCGCGGAACAATGAAGAACAGAGCTGGTTTCAGCGAGGTATCAACCCTGGAATTTCAGCATCGGCAACATACCAGAGACCTCCCTCGGATGTCAGACGGAGGACAGCCGTCCCCTCCCCGGTGATCGTCTGAAGCGATCCGGTTGCAAGGCCGCTCCACGTTACCGCCGTGTGAATGATTGCCGATGAACGCTGAACACTGCATGAGCGGATCTTCACGCTGAAGTCTAGAAATAACAGGATCGACTCCAGACAGCGCTCGAGCTGCTCCCTGAACGGTGTCCGTTCGGAGGCCGGCGTGGAGGGTGGGAGCAGGCAAAAGAGGATGCCCCTGTCGCGGGCAAAGAAGGCATGGAGAAAATCGTCGGCGGACATCCGTGCCTCGTCTTCCGTATCAGGCTGACACTCAGGATAGAGAAATGTGAGCGTCAGGCCGTCCATGCGAATGTCCTCGATGTCGCGGGAAAGGACTTCTTCCGTGAGAAAGCGGTACGCTTCGGCAGACGAAACGGACCGGCCGAAATGCACCGTGATATTGTTTGAGTGTAGCAATTCCGTGAGATGCTCCAGTTCCATTTCGATCTCGTCTGCCTGGAGAGAAGTGAGTGGCCGGACGGGTGGGTCTCCTATGAAGCGTCGGACCGTGACGAACGGGGCGTTGCTGCACCGCTGCTCGAATTCTTCGATTCTGGCAAGCCAGGCGCCGACGATCTCGGGGGGAAGAGTGGGATCCATGGATCCAAACTCCGCGCCGAACCGGCGGTGCAGATCCTCCTGCTTTGCCTGATTCATCATCCGCTGGAACAAGTCTTCGTCTGCCATAGTTGCAGGCTCCCTCCGGGTGAGAGGTGGATGGTCTACATGTACTACGCGGTGAGGGAGTCTTTTCCGAGGTCTGGGACAGGTCGTGAAAGCAGAATGCGTGGGCTGGCGGTCAGGTGGAATGTCCGGGGGAGGCCTCTCGGCGTACATATTCAAGAAACGAATATCCATCATGATCCTCCCGTCCACGCAAACGGAAGGATCTTGCCACGAGGTCTTCGTACGGGGGGAAATAGGTGTCCCCCTCCACGTCCCGATCGAGGAGGGTAAGAAAGATCTCATCGGCCCGATCGAGAAACTGTGCGTAAATCTGTCCGCCTCCGATGACGAAGACTCGCTCCTGAGAGGTCAGGGCGTTCAGGGCCGCTTCGGTGGACGGATAACACTCGACATCAGGAATGGGATGGGAGGTGAGAACAACATTTCGCCGATCGGGAAGGGGGCGCCCAAGCGATATGAACGTCTTTCGCCCCATTACAATCGCGTGACCGGTGGTCAGCCTCTTGAAGCGCTTGAGGTCTTCGGGAATATGCCAGGGAAGGGTCCCCTGGTTGCCAATCACCCTGTTTCGCGCAAGGGCAGCGATGATGGCCAGCCTCACACCGCAACCTCGAATTTGATGGCTGAATGCGGCTCATATCCGACCAGACTGAAGTCCTCAAACGCCAACTGGTCAATCGGCTTTCTGATAATTTCGAGTCGCGGCCTCGGCTTTGGTGTCCTGGTGAGCTGCTCCTTCAAGCCCTCAATATGGTTCATATATATATGTGCGTCAACGATCGTGTGACTGAACCACCCGAGCTGCAGGTTCACTTCCTGAGCGAGAATCTGGGTGAGGAGTGCATACGCAGCGAGATTGAAGGGGACTCCGATGGCGATGTCGCCGGAGCGTTGCGTGAGATGACAGCTGAGTGTCTTTCCCTGAACGTTGAAAGCAAACGTATAGTGACAGGGGGGGAGTTTGCTGCTGAACGCGTTCCCCGGCTCCCATGCAGTAACCACCATCCGCCGGGAATGCGGATCCGTCTTCAGAAGATCGATCACCTGGCCGATCTGGTCAATCTCGACAACCTCGTAGACTCCCGTTTCCGGATTGATGCGGGCACTCGGGAATCGTCGCCAGTAGCGGCCATATGCCGTGTCGAGATTGCCGTTCTCATCCGCCCAGGAGTCCCAGATCTTCGTATGCTGCTGCAGATTCCGGATGTGGTCCTCACCTGACAGATACCAGAGCACTTCGTGCAGCATCGACCGGAAATTCACCTTCTTGGTGGTCAGGAGAGGGAACCCCTTGCTGAGGTCAACCATGTAGTGTTCTGCAAAACAGGACAGCGTATCGATACCCGTTCGGTTCTTTTTGTGCGTGCCCCTGGTCAGGACCCTCTCAACCAGGTCAAGATACTCCCGCATGTCAGCGCATCCTTTCCGGAAAGAAGTAATCAGCGACCTATGATACAGAGCTTGGCAGGAAAAAGCAACGCGTCCTATCGAAGAATTCCCCGGTGCAACGTACGGACAGCAGCGCCGAACGAGATGAGAAGAAAAATCAGAAACGCCGCGGCCTCGGCGAACACCACTCCGCCGTTGCCGGACCCTATCGTGGCAAATCGGAGAAAGTCAGTCTGCCAGGTCATCGGATTGAATGCCGCGACCGCCCGGAGCCAGGCGGGGAGCTGTTCCGTGGGATAGAACAGGCTGCTGGCAAACATCAGGACGAAGTAGGCCACATTGATGAACGTGTTAAACATATCGTTGCGGCGAATGCGGAGCGCAAATGTCGTGAGGAAGAAGAACCAGCCGGCCGTTCCGGCAACCACTCCCGCAAGGACAAGAGGAAGGCGGTTCCAGAGGAGAGGAATGGAAAGCAGGAGAACACCCAGCAGGACGGTGAGCAACGCCTGCAAAAGGGAGAGCACGCAGTTGAACAGGATCTTCCCGATGAGAAATTCCGAACGTGTCATCGGATAGGTGAGGAACTCAAAGAAGATGCCGTTATCCCGATCCACGAAAAACCCGTACGATGTGTTGATGGCGATGCCGAAGCAGGCCATTGTAATCACACCGGAGAGAAAGAAGGCGTTGTATCGCACCGTCGTCTCGCCGACAGAGAGCCCGGTGTCAAATGCCCGGTCCAGTCCGATTCCAAAGAGGAGAAGATAGGTCAACGGCATGAAGAGGTCGTAAAACAGCCAGGTCATGCTGGTCGTGCGGATCCGGTATTCCCTGTACATTACCGCCAGGATCATTGTCATGAGATCCTCCCCCTGTCCGGTCTGTCCGGAGACGGCGGGCCACTCAGGAGTTCAAGGAAGACATCTTCGAGTGTTGCGCTTCGGACCTCGAAGTGCAACACGCGCTGACTCTGCGCAAGGCGCGCGAGTGTCTGGAAAAGCGAGAGATCATCCGACCGGATGCAGGCATCAATGGTATTGCGTTTCCGGCTGAACGTCAGGAAGGGAAGGCGCCGGAGATCCGCAAGGATCTCGTCGGTCAGGAGTTCAAATGTGATGCTGATATCGAGCGCGCTGGGGATCAGCGACTTGATCGTGGGAAGATCTCCGAGAGCAAGCAGTTTCCCCTTGTCGACGATGGCGATGGTGTCGCACAACTCCTCCGCTTCCTCGAGGATATGCGTTGTAAGAAAAATTGTCCCTCCCGCAAGGGCCTGCTCGCGAATTGCATCCAGGGTTGCCCGCTTGTTGATCGGATCCATCCCAGTGGTCGGCTCGTCAAGAAACACCAGAGGTTTCTCAACCATAAATACCTTGGCGACCTGGACGCGTCGTTTCAGTCCGCCGCTCAAATCGATGACCTTTTGACGCCGGTATTCGGAGAGCCCGAATCGCTCCGTAACGCGGTCGGCGCGGCCCCGGATTTGATCAGGAGGGATCGCGTGAAACCGGGCGTACGTGGAAAGATTATCCTCGACCGAGAGAAAAAGCTCGACGGCGTTTTCCTGAAGGACCACACACATATTGCGTCGGATTTCCAGCCCCTCCCTCTCGATATCGCGTCCGAGAACCGTCACGCTTCCGCTTGTCGGAGGCATGAGTGTTGTCAGGATTCGGAGAAGGGTCGTCTTGCCCGCGCCGTTCCTCCCCAGGAGGCCGAAGATCTCGCCCCGGCGTACGTTGACGTTCAAACCGTCCAGCGCGGTGACAGGGGCTCCCGACCGTGGGCGGTATACCTTGACCAGGTCGTGGACTTCTATGGCATTCTCTGGCAGGCTCATAAGTATCCAATCTATTTGGCCTCCCCTCCAGAATCAAGGAATTCGGTCGATTTCTGGGGCTGCAGGAGAGGGAAGGAACCCTGCAAGGACGTAACAAAACCGGCTCCAACCCGTATTCATACAAGGAGTTGAAGCGTTTGCGGACGCGGAGATCAAGGGGAAAACGACGACGGACGCCTGAGGGTACGTATGCGATCGATGGCCATCATATGGTTCATTGCGGTGGGGACTGTCTTCGCCCAAGCGGGGGAAAAGACTATTGTCTCCCTTCGAAATTTCTGTGATACGGAAGTCAAATCGGCAGGAATCGAGGTGCGGCAGCCGGTTACTCTGCATATCAAGGCGTTAGGGGGAGGAGCTGACTACGGCTGGACCAACAAGACAAGCAAGATGTATGCGTACGGTTGGATCATCAACGCCGACTCAAGAGAACTCGTCTGGAGAATGGACAGTAAGAACTCGACTGTGGCCGGGGAAAACCGACGGTTCGACGGAACGCTTACTCTTACCCCGGGTAGTTATGAGGTGTACTTTGCCGCGTGGGGAATTGTCCATCGTACCACGTTCAGCCAGATTTCCATGAATATTGATCGGCGAAAAGGATTGAAACCACCCCCCTCGAAGAAAGGTGGCGTCTGGTCCTGGTTCTCCGAGTGGTGGTCCGATGATCTCATAAAAGCCTGGCAATCACGGTGCTCAGGCTGGGGGATTGAGCTGGGGATCGACGAAGCATATGTGTCCGCTGTTGAGCAATTCACTCCTCCAAAGGCACTGCCCGGGACAGTGCTTGCGGTTACCGGTATCGGCGACGGAGTCTGCAAACGGATCGGGTTTGATCTCGCCGCGCCGACAACGCTCTCACTCTATGCTCTGGGCGAAGGATTAAAGGGTCAGGATCCTGTCGATCTTGGTTGGATCGTGGATGCCAGCGATCGTCGGCGGGTCTGGGAAATGTGCAAGGACTGCGACTGGGCAGGCGGGTCGAGCAAGAACAGAAGATCCAGCACTACCCTGGAACTTCCCCGGGGCGCGTATGTCCTGTATTACTCTAGTGATGACAGTCACTCACCCGACGATTGGAATGATGAACCACCGTACGATCCGCTGAACTGGGGAGTCACGATCTCGATCGCAGATGCCGGTGAGCGGTCGAATTTCAAGCTCGTCCCCTACACCGAAGATGCCAATGTGATTGTCAGCCTGATCAAGGTGGGGAACGATGAATATCGGACCGCAGGGTTTGCCCTGAAACGGGACGCTGAGGTGCGCGTGTACGCCATCGGCGAGCGGAGCAACTCTTTGAAACAGATGGCTGACCAGGGCAGCATCCTCGACGCCCGCACCAGGGAAAAGGTCTGGACCATGGATGTTGACAGAACATCGTACGCCGGTGGGGCCACAAAGAATCGATACATTGACGAAGTCATACCGTTGCGCAGGGGAAAGTACCTGGTCACGTATACCAGCGACGATTCTCACGCGTACGGAGCCTGGAACAGTGATCCCCCATGCGACAAAGAGAGATACGGCATTACGGTCATGGGGAGCGGTCCCGATTTCGATCCGTCGATTGTGGAAAAGTTTGTCGATGAGGGTGATGAAACTATCATCGCCCGGATCGCCAGGCCTGGAGATGACAAAGATCTCTCAAAGAAGTTCAAGATCGACAGGACCACTCGGGTCCGTATCTATGCGATTGGTGAAGGACAGAACAGGACGATGTATGATTACGGATGGATTGAAGACGTCAAGAGCGGGAATGTTCTGTGGGAGATGACCTACGCAATGACCTTCCATGCAGGAGGAGCGCGGAAGAACCGGGTGGTAAACACGACAATTGTCCTGGATAGGGGAGAGTACCGCCTTCGCTGGAGAAGCGACGATTCCCACTCGTTTGGTGACTGGAACATGGACCCCCCGGAGGATCAGCAATTCTGGGGAATCACCCTCTACTATGATGACATTGCGCTCCCACTACCCCCCATGCCTTCTCAGAACCCGAATACGGAAGAATTGGCAAAGCCGCCAAAGCCTCCGAACCCTGGAAAACCACTGAAGCCTCCGAAGTCGAAAGGTGATAGCGGGGCTGCACAAGACCAGGAAAGTTTCTAGCGTTGCACGCGGGATGACGAGACCCGCAGTGCCTCGTACAGGCGAGCGCTCTCCCTATCGGAGAGCGCTTGCCATTTTCCCGGTTCCAGGCCTTGGAGAGTCAACGGACCGATTGCCGTTCGTATGAGCCGGAGAGTTGGGTGCCCGACCGCAGCAGTCATCCTCCTTGCCTGCCTGTTTCTTCCCTCGAAAAGAATGAGTTCCACCCACGTAACGGGAATCATCCTTCGTTGACGGATTGGGACCGGACGGGGTGGAAGTGAGGGTTCTCGATCGAGCAACCGGGCTCTGGCCGGGAGTGCACGCTTTCCGTCGATCAGGAGCGATCCCTCCCGGAGGGCGTGAAGAGCGTCTCCCCCGGGAATCCCTTCAACCTGGAGAAGATATGTTCTGGGATGGCGAAACCGGGGATCGAGGAGGAGCTGTGTGAGGGCGCGATCACTGCTTAAAAGAAGCAGCCCCTCGCTGTCTGCGTCCAGCCTGCCGACAGGATAGACGTCCGGAGGGAATGGTCCGAAATCTGCCAGAGTCAGGAAATGACCGCCATGCCTCCCGTGCGTAAATTGTGAGAGAACACCGTAGGGCTTATAGAAACGGAATGACTGGTGCGTGCGGACCCGGAGCATATTCGGAAATGTACGAGACTGCTCCACGGGAATCAAGAAACCTGCCGGTGATGCCGCGTTGATTCTTCTGATGAGAATCCCTACTTTTGAAAAGTGATCACATCGCTGAGGGTTCCTATGACGTCCAATCGCAGAATGTTTCTTCGCCAGGCGTCGTCACTTGGAGCGGGAGTTCTCATTGCCGGCTCGCTTCCGCAGCGCGAGATTCATGCCGCGATACAACGAACAGCCGCGGGTCCTGTGGTGATCGCCAGCGCAAACGGTGTCGGAGCAGTGACCAGGGCCATGGAAATGATCCGGTCAGGGTCGGATGCCCTTGAAGCGGTCATTGCCGGAGTCAACCTCGTTGAAGATGATCCGAAAGACCATAGCGTCGGGTACGGGGGTCTGCCAAACGAGGATGGAGTAGTCGAGCTTGACTCCGCGGTAATGCACGGACCCACTCACCGGGGAGGTGCGGTCGCCGCGCTCCGAAACATCAAGAACCCGTCGAAGGTTGCCCGGGTCGTCATGGAACGGACGGATCATGTGCTGCTGGTCGGCGAGGGTGCCCTCCGGTTTGCCAAGGCTCACGGGTTTAAGGAAGAAGACCTGCTCACCGATGAGGCCCGGGAGATTTGGCTCCGGTGGAAGGAAACAATGTCGACGCAGGACGACCGGCTCCCTCCCCATAATGAACATACGGGGGCGGAGGAGGTGGGTGAGTTCAGGGTCCCCGAGCGTCGGGCCAGGGAGGTCAACCCTCAACAGGCGGCAGGGCTCGTGCCGTTCAGCAGACTGACAGGCACGATCCACTGCAGCGGAATTGATGCGAACGGGAACATCTCCTGTGTCACCACAACGAGCGGACTTGCATACAAAGTTCCTGGTCGGGTCGGGGACTCCCCGATCCTGGGAGCGGGCCTGTTTGTCGATAACGATGTGGGGGCTGCGGGATCGACCGGGCGTGGAGAGGCAAACCTTGTCAACTGTAGCAGCGTGATGATTGTCGAATACATGAGGCAGGGGAAGTCCCCCGAGCAGGCCTGCCTCGATGCATGCACGCGCATCGTGGATCATAATCGTATGCGGCGGCTGAAAGATGCGGACGGAAGACCGAACTTCGATGTCAAATTTTACGCGCTGAACAAGCGGGGTGAGACTGGCGCGGCAGGGATTTTTTCCGGTGGGACGTATGCCCTGCACGATGGGAAAGAAGTGAAACTCGTGCCAATGGCATATCTCTATAAAAGGCCAACAGCCAAATAGATAAGCTGGCCCGGGAAGTTCCATCAGGGAAAGGAGCTAGATGCACCGATTGCTACAACGTGGTCCTCTTTCCCTCATACTGATACCTCTTCTCGCCGGACTGGCAGCAGCGCAGCCCTATCGTGTTGACACGCTGGCACGGGCTCCCTACTCACAATACCCGGTGTCGGTTGCCTTCCCCCGCGGCGGGGCAGAGCGTTTCTTCTTCACGGAGAAAGCAAGCGGTCGTGTGCGCTATTACGACCGGGGGTTGAGGCCGGAACCGTTTGCCACGTTTCCCGTCGAGGATGAGGGAGAGCAGGGCCTCCTCGGCATCGCCGTCCATCCACGATATCCGGTCGAGCCGTACGTCTATGTTTTTGTGACACGGCAGATCGATCGTGCGAATGTCGTGGTCCGCCTCCGCGATTCGAGCGGAATAGGCGTTGATCAGACGCTCCTCGCTATTATCCCCCGCCGCGATGAACGCTCCGCGAATGTCGGAGGCAGAATTATCTTCGGCCCCGACGGGAAACTGTTCGTGGCTGTCGGCGATTACGGCCTTTCCGATAACGCACTCGACATCTCTTCACGTAGAAACTATGCCGGAAAAATCCTCCGCCTGAACCCTGACGGAACAACACCGGCCGATTCCCCCTTTCCGGATCGTCCATTCTGGTCCGTTGGCCACCGTGATCCGACCGGAATGACCTTTGACAAGGCCCGAGGAGTCCTGTACTGCACGGAGGGTGGAACGACCGGTCAGAATCGCGTGTACGCGCTTCTCGCTGGAGGCAATGCCGAGTGGCCGTCGGGAGGCCGGAACACAGGGGACCTCCCCGCTCCTGTGAGGCCACTCTTTGTGTTTCCCGAAGGCCCCCAGCCGGCGTTGACAAGCATCACACGCTACGACGCGGTTGCGTTTCCCAGGATGCGCGGGAAATTCCTAATCGGCGGACATGCCAGTTCGACGATGTGGACCGGATCGCTCAATGCAGAGAAGG
Source organism: Ignavibacteria bacterium UBA6906 (assembly GCA_002451155.1). Taxonomy (GTDB): domain Bacteria; phylum Bacteroidota; class Ignavibacteria; order UBA10030; family UBA6906; genus UBA6906. The sequence continues at coordinate 12,296 of DKBG01000156.1, read as the reverse complement.
ATTCCCTGGTTCTCGAACCCTTCTTTCGCACGAATGCCGGCTTCGCGGATATTGAGATCGCCCCCGACGGAAGTATAGTGTTCACCAACGGGCCGTATATCTCAAGCCGCATCCTGAGACTCGTGCCGGTCGTCCCGGCGTTTCTCACCGCACCCCCCCTGACAGCCGTCGAGGGAAATGAATATGCGTACACGCCAGAATTTTCGGGTACCGCTCCCGGTCTTGTCTTGAAGGAGGGACCACGGGGGATGGCCGTCGACTCCTCAACCTGGACGGTACGATGGACTCCGGGTCAGGTGCAGGCCCTTGAAGGGGAGCAGAGAGTCAGGCTTCGAGCGGAAAACGGGGCAGGCTTCGCCGAGCAACAGTTTGCCATCCAGGTAACCAATGTCAACGATCCCCCTTCCCTCTTTGCGCTGAGGATAACCGGACGGCAGGATACCATTACGCTTACAGGTGGGGACGTTCAGCACACCTTCCGATGGGAACGGCCGACCGATCCCGATGGTGACTCAGTGACGTTTTCCATTCAGATTGACACGGTTGCGGCATTTAACAGCCCGTTTATGATGGACTCCCTGAGTCGCGCCGATACACTTCGTGTTCTTCTTCCGCGGCGCAGCGGCATCTATTACTGGCGGGTATGGGCAAGCGACGGAAAGGCACGGGTACTGTCGGTCCCCCCGGCGGCCAGCCTGGCGGTCGAGTATATGACCCCGGGTGCTCCGCTGAAGGCGGAGAGGGATCGGCAGAGAGAGGAGCCGCTGCAGCAGAATTTCCCCAATCCGTTCAACCCTGCCACAAGCATTACCTATACCATCCCCGAGGCGGGAAAAGTCCGGCTTGCAGTGTACAACCTGCTCGGGCAAGAAGTGGCTCTACTGGTGGATGCGGCACAAGCGGCTGGTACGTATACTATGCAGTTTGAAAACGCCAAGCTTCCCAGCGGCGTTTACTTCTACCGTCTTCAGGCACCCGGAGTCTTTGAGACGAGGAAGATGGTAGTCTCCAAATAACCTTCGCGGTTCTCCCGGCAGCCGGTCTGGCCGGGCCCAGTTCCTCCTAGCGGCTTCGCTTGATCACCACAAGCGTTTTGTCATCTGCAAATTCATGAAGCTTGCCGAACGTCTGGACATCCTGAAGGATATGTTGACAGATCCCCTTCGGAGGGAGCGATCGCTGCTCCCGGAGAATCTGCACCAGCCGGTGATCTCCGAACATCTCTTGCGTCTCATTCCGGGCCTCTACGATTCCGTCCGTGTACAGAAGGAGGAGGTCTCCCCGTTGCATGAGCGTGAATTCAGCGGCATACTTCTCCCCCGGGAATGGTCCGAGAATCTGTCCCGTGGCTGGGAGGCGGTCAACCTGGTCAGAGCCGGCGCGAAGGAGCAACGGCGTACTATGGCCGGCATTTACGTAAAGAACGAGACCGTTGTTGGAGCTGAGAAGCTCCAGGTACACCATCGAGATAAATTGCTCTGTGGCGAATGCACGGTTGACGAGATGGTTTACCCTGCTGATGAGCGTACTGATCTTGGTGTGGTAGTTGACACCCATGCGGAGGGCGCCGGACACATACAGAGCCTGCGCGGCGGCGGACAGCCCTTTGCTGGCGGCGTCGGCAATGACAACGCCGAGGCGGTCTTTGTCATCAGAGATTTGAAGGTAGTCGAAAAAATCGCCTCCAACAATCCTGTCCGGAATTGAGGCGCCGTACAGGTCGTAGTTCGCAAACCTGAGCTCATGCGCCGGGAGGATGCTCTGCTGGATGATTCTGGCCTTGTCGAGATCGGCCTCCAGAAGCCTGGCTTTGGATTCGATGCGGCGATTGCGGAGCGCTGTAGTCAGAGCGCTCCCGATAATATTGAGCGCGTACGTCATATCCTGTTTCAGGTAGTCGGAATTGATCCCGAAGACGTACTGGAAGAGCAAATAGTTCTTCCAGGGGATCTTCTCTCCGATCCCCGTCGCAGAATACATCCTGATTCCCTTCTTCCGGAGGTAGCGGTTCGTCTCACGGCCAACAATGGTGCCCCGTTTCGGCAGCTGGAGAAACACCGGATACTCCATTACCCGAAGGCGAAAGCTCCTGTCGATCTTCTCGATCTCTCCGTATTGTCGCACCAGCCGATACGAGCCTGAGGCGGTGTCAAGCTTCCAGACTCGTCCGCCACGGATAGGAATCTCTTCGTTCTGAATGATGTTCTCCAGGACGTGTCCCAGAAGCTGCTCATCCGAGGATGAGCGCTCTTCTGTCAGGCTGCGAATGGTGTTGAAGAGCTTATGCTGATCCATACTCCGGGCCGGGATGCCCCTCCTCTGTTATTATGGTCATTCGTTATGATACTTCTGCTCGCCCGCGCGAATCGGAATATCCAGGTGGTCTTCGTCCCGGGGAACGGCGCAGGAATACATTGGACTGTAGGCACAGTACGGGTTATAGGCTTCGTTGAAGTCAATCGTGTAAAGGTGCCCTGGATCCGGGAATTCGATTCCGACCTCCACGTACCGACCGACATCATACGTTTCCCTCCCCGTGGTCGCATCCGTAAACCAGACGCTGAGGTGATCCCTGTACAGGAGATACCGCTGACCGTCATATGGTGTGAACTTGTAGACGTTCAGCCTGCACATCCGAGCGCCACCGTCGCCGTCAGGGAGGATAAATTCAAAATATCCGTACTTGAGGTTGCGTCGCTGCTCGCCCCGCGTCCCCATAACAACAACTGTTTCCGGCTGCGAGTACCGCGTGAGCACCGAGGTGACACGGTAGCGCACGTCTATCGGGAACCAGCGGAGACCGGAGAACGTCACCGAGGTGTCCCGTCGGAATGGAGATCCGGCATCGTTGCTCATAAATTCGGCGACCGATTCCCTGTGGGCGAGGTTCTCGTTCACAATGGCAAGGCTGTCAGCGGAGGAAAGGCTCGGCAGTACCGGCTCTCGGCTGCAGGAGCCGAGCGTGATCATCCCAATCATCAGAATACTTGATATGAGTTTCATGATCGAAAAAACTCCTTCATACTGTCAATGACGCGCGATTGATCGGATTCACTCAGCCCGGGGTAGATCGGAAGGCGGAGCAATCGGGCGCTGACGGATTCGGTGACCGGGCAATCCCCGGGAGTGTACCCCATGGATCTTCCCACCGGCGACAGGTGGAGCGGAAGGTAATGAAACGTTGTGGCAATTTCTTTCCCGCGGAAAAAGGCGATCGCGCGGTTTCGGGTTGCCTCATCGCCGAGCAGGACATAGAAGATGTGGTGATTGCTCCGAACGGAGGCGGGAATGGTCGGGAGGGTGAGACGCCCCGAAGCGGCTAGCGGAGCGANNCGGAGCGAGCTCCTCGATGTACCGCCGATGGATTACCTCACGAGCGGCCTGTATGCGGTTCCGTTTCGCAAGTTGGGTCAGAAGCATGGCTGCCATTGTGTCGGGTGGCAGGTAACTGCTCCCCACATCCACCCAGGTATACTTGTCAACCAATCCCTGGATGAATTGCTTCCTGTTCGTCCCTTTTTCGCGAATGATTTCGGCACAGGACATGAACTCATCGGAATTTGTCACAAATGCCCCCCCCTCGCCGGTCGAGTAATTCTTCGTCTCATGAAAACTGTAGCACCCGATCGATCCAGTCGTTCCCGCAGGCCTGTCACGGTATGACGCGCCGATCCCCTGTGCGGCGTCCTCGACGACCGTGACCAGATGAGTTCCAGCAATTGCCATGATCTGATCCATGTCCGGGGAAACTCCCGCGTACACAACCGGAATGATCGCTCGGGTTGCGGGGGAGAGCTTTCGTCGCACATCGTCAGGGTCAAGCGTCAGCGTGTCCGCCGCGATGTCAGCGAAAACAGGCCGAGCTCCCTGCCGGAGAATACAGTTGGTGCTCGACACAAACGTAAAGCTGGGGACAATGACCTCATCGCCACGCCCCAGCCGGAGAACCATCATCGCCAGTTCAAGAGCATGGGTACAGGACGTTGTCAGGAGGACGTGCTTCACACCGAGCAGCCCAGCAAGGTTCGCGGAGGCTGTACGCGTGTGGGCTCCGTCGCCGACAATGGCGTTGCTCCTGAGTGAGGCAAGAAGGGCACGCTCATCGTCCTGGTCGTAGAAGGGCCGGTGAAAGGGGATCATCATCTGGTTTGGTGTCCGGGACGAAGGGGGGTGAGAACAGACCGATAGACCTGTTCGACTCGTTCCGCCATCAGGGCGGCATGGTAGCGTTTCTCGTAGAGCAACCGCGAGGCGCGGCCCATAGATTTCCGACTCTCCAGATCCGCGGCCAGCGCGAGGATCGCTTCCGCAAGAGCAGCTGGATCGTCCGGCGGGACAAGTCGACCGGAGACACCCTCTTCAACCATATGGGCGATACCGCCGACGTTCGAAGCCACGACCGCGACCCCGCTTGCGAGGGCGCGAAGAATTGCTATCGGGAACATCTCTGATGCCATATCAAGTGAGGAGTGGCAGTAGAGATCGAAAGCGGGGTACAACGCGTCCAGATCAGGACGGAAACCGAGGAATCGGACAAACGGCCCTATGTTTAGCCGCCCAACCCGCTCCTCCAGGTCGGCCAGTAACTCCCCGTCCCCGACGAGAAGAAAAAGCAGGTTGCTCCGGGTCCGTACTGCGAGGGCAATTGCCTCCAGGAGCACTCGATGGCCCTTGAACGGAACCAGCCGCGCAACATTGCCGATGATAACAGTTTCGGCCCCTGCCTCCAGTTCTCTTCTGGTCCTCTCGCGCATCGTCAGCATCAGACTCGGATCAGGATCATCGATGCCGATCGGAACGGTCGTGATTCTCTCGGGGGAGATCCGGTCCTCGTGCAGCAGAACCTCCCTCCCCGCCTCGGCGTCCGTGATAAAGTGGTCGGTACCGTATCGATTGCGGAGCCAGTGCGTGAGATTGTGCTGGATCGAATGCGTCGAATGGATGCCGGCGATGTGCCGGACCCGTGTGAAGGCTGTTGCGATGCCGGCGCAGGTTCTGTCATAATTTGCGTTGCTGTGAACGATCTCGATGCCGCGATCGAGCAGCTGGCGGCGGAGAAGGCTGGAAACCGTCAGAACCCGATGCATCCCGCCATACGCGATCGGAGCTGTTGCGATTCCCTGTTCACGACATCGAGTAAGAAGGAGGTGTCCAGGGATTGCCGAAACGGTGACCGTATGCCCCCGCTTGCCGAGAAAGCGGGCAAGCGTCAGCACGTAATCCTCACCGCCGGCAAAAATGTCCGTTGAGTCAGTCAGCAGGATATTCACAGCGGAAGCATCGAATACTCATCGTGAAAGATACAGAAGGAAGGTCTGACAAGCAATGAACGCTGTCAGAAGCCCAGCCTGTGCAAGAGGTGGTTCACCTTTCCCCTGAGGCCAAGTCGATACCCGTGGCGGGACGCGGTCCCCCGCCCTTCATGCGTGATGTACTCTTCCACGGAGACGTGGACCAGCGAGTATCCGTCGCGCACCGCGGCGATCATGTTGGCAAGACAGGGCGCGCCGTGGCGACGAAAGGGTGGGAGTGTGAGGTACAGGTCCCGTTTGATCAGCATCGCTATGGGCCGAATGTAGGGATGGGAGTGGGGCGATTCCCGGGTGTCGTACCCTCGTCGGTCCATGAAGATCTTTTTGCCTGCCGCGTAGGCCAGGGGATCGCCCTCGAGAAGACCAACCATAGCCTCAAGCAGCCCGTGGCGGTGCACCGTGCAGTCTGAATCAAGGAAGAAGACATAGGGCGACGAGATCCTCTTTAGGGCAAGATCCATCGCGGGACCATGATGGATGTTCTTTGGGAGGAACAGAACATCGACGAGGGGGGAGGCGGGAGCCGTGAGCTTCTGCAGGTCCTCAGGGCTGGACCCACCGGACCCGTTGTCGATTACAAGGAGAGGGAGCGAAGCGTAATGCAGGCGAAAGCTGTCGGCCGCCCTGATCGTGAGGTCGGGCGTGCGGAAATTCACGATAACAGCGGTGACCGGAAGGGTGTGCGAGTCGTTCATGCGTTGCCGTACACCTGGCCGACTCCGTACCTGCTCGCGGCCCAGAGTGTGACAAGCGTGCTGATAGCCGCGATCGCGCGCTTCTCATCCTCCTCCCGGACCACCAGATCGTATGTATCCGCGACGAATTTCAGATGACGAAGAAGTTTCCCGATCTGCTGTTCCTTGACTGTGCCATGCCAGTATGCCACCTGGGAACGGATCATGGCTCCATGGCGGCGGAAAAGTTCTCCGAGTGGAAAAACACGTTCGCTTCGCGGTGTTCGCGGAGTGCAAATTGTGGTGAGGTCGTTGAAATATTCATTCCAGTGATTTGCGAGTTCCCGATTCTCCGGTCGGCGCAGGTATTTCGCCTTCTCCAGCGAGAAACGCGCATGCGTCCGGTTTCGGACCCTGGGAATAACAGGATGGAGGTCGTAGAGCAATTTCATCTGCGTTGGATCGTCTTCGTCCTGCTCCCGGTACACCCAGCGACGTTTCAATGCCCGCCAGTCAGCAATGCTCACGACGGGAGCTTGTTTGCTGTCAATCAGAATGAATTTTCCCTTTTCGGCCCCGACAACAGTGAGCCAGTGATTCCACCCGTCGACGCAGAGCAGGCACGGCTGGCCCCGTTTCAATGCGAGCAGGAGCTCTCGCTTTGCCCGGAGCGTGCTCTTCCTCCGGATGAGCGCCATTTCACATCCGTACGCTTTCGCTGCTCTGCCCAGTTTGATTTCATCGGTGCCGGACCACCAGTGGCTCCCTGCGATCCGAGACACCTCTTTTTCACTGACGATCCTGCCAAGCATGATTAACGCATACTTGAGCGCGAAAGGCCCGCATTGCCATTTATTAGGCTGTGGATACAACCCCATGGAATCTGAAAGAAAGGGATGTGAAAGAGAAACAGGCTGGTGAACGGGCAGCAACCCGGGGCCCTCATCTTCCAATAATACGGAAAGGCAGAAGTATTTCCAAGGAGGGGAAAACAGGCCAATTTCATCGGTCTTCTTGGCCAGCGCTGGGTCGGATCACTCCCGGCTCAGGGAGGATCAGTGTTTCCTTCGGCCTCGCGGAATGTGCGAACCGCAAACCAGACTCCGGCAACAACGGACGCGGAACAGATCAGAATGCCGAACCCAAAAACAATGTCCGCGAGCGGCTCAGAGGCCTCCAGGTTGTCTGAAAGAAGCCAGTTCCAGTCGTGGACTAATCCTCTGGCGATGAGGCGTAACTGACGGTATGGCGCGTCTCTGATGTAGATCGAGACATTTACCATGCTTTCTCCGACCCAGAAACCGGGCAGAGCAGCCTGTGCCGGACGCTGGCGAAAAGTAGCAACCAGAAGGGCGAGCGGCAACAGGATCTGGAAAAGAGATCCTGAGATTACTTGAATCGAGCGGCCAAAAAGACCGAAAAAGAAATGGCCCGCTTCGTGGATGAACAGGTTGATTGTGTCAAGGACAAAGAGAATGAATGGCGGATTGAAACCCGGTTGTTCCGGATGGTACCAGATACAAAGAAAGACCAAAAGATATCCTGCGTACCCGTACAGGAGCAGTTTCAGCGCGAGGATTGCTGGCCTCATCAGAACAGTCCCCCCGCGCACTCCTCCAAAGGTCTATTGCTCATCGCGTTGCTGCCTGGGGCGTGGTGTGCAATTTTCGCCGGGAGTTTGCCCGGACGCCGGTTCGGGGAGAGGGATCCTCGAGTCTGACCGGTGGTCTGGCGTTCATCATGCATGTGTTGCCGTGGAATGAGATTCTGAGCGGCATGCGGATGCTATTTGAGCTTTGCTGCTTCCCGGTAAAATGCGATCAGGCCGGTTATCGGGGGCGTGACACCAAGTTGCCGGAGAAGCGTGATGATTTGTCCCCGGTGGTAGGTGCTGTGGTCCACAACGTGCTGAAACGCTTGCCAGTACGTGTGCCGGTAGGTTCCGCCTCGCGGTGAGGTTGCCGTGAAAGTCTCCTGGAGCGTTCTGTCGCTCATCGTTCCCAGCCAGCGCGCGGTTTCGTGCCCGGTCTGCTCCCAGAAACGCTGCAGCTCTGCAAGGGAAGCAAAGTCGCCCGGATCCCTGAGCTTCTCTTCGGGCGTTCCTTTCCATCGGGAAAGCCAGAGCGAGTGAGCTGCAAGTAGATGCGCCAGGGTACCGTGGAGGCTCCTGTGGCTTGCCTTCATGTCCGCCTCCAGCTGCTCGGCTGAGAGGGGCGCAAGTGCGTCGAAGATCTTCTGGTTAGCCCAGGAATTGAATGCGTGAAGAAGCGTAATCTCCTGGAGGGTCATTCGTGACTCCGTCAGATGTGTGGTGAGGGGTGCGACCGGGTTGACGTGTGCGCTATCCGTCCTTGCTTTTCCGTTTCAGGTCCGACAGCTTCTGCATTGCTTCGACAGGCGTTAGGTGATCGAGATCAATAGTCTTCAGCTCTTCACGAAGAGCATCGTCCTTCATTTCGAAGAGGGTCAACTGCGCCTCGGCGGCGGCGATTCTCCCCCGGGGAGGCCGCCCCTCTGTCTTCCCGTCGTCGTGAACGGAGAGATCCGATCCTTCCAGATTCCGGAGAATCTTCCGGGCACGTTCGGTGATTTCGTCCGGGAGGCCGGCCATGCGCGCAACGTGTATGCCGTAGGAATGATCGGCAAATCCAGGGGTTACCCTGTGCAGAAAGATCACCCGGTCACCGTATTCCCTGACGTCGACCTTGTAATTCTTCACTCTGGGAAGGAGATCGGCGAGCTCGTTCATTTCGTGATAATGTGTCGCGAAGATCGTCCGGGCGCCAATCCGTTCGTGAAGATATTCAGTGAGCGACCAGGCAATGCTGATTCCATCAAAGGTGCTCGTCCCGCGCCCCACTTCGTCGAGGAGGATGAGACTCCGCGCAGTTGCGGTATTCACGATGTGGGCTGCCTCGTGCATCTCAACGAGAAACGTGCTCTCCCCAGACGTGATATTGTCGCTGGCCCCAACCCGGGTGAAGATCTTGTCCACAAGGCCGATGACCGCCCTCCGCGCCGGGACAAAGCTCCCGATCTGTGCCAGGAGGACGATCAGCCCGACCTGCCGGAGATAGGAGGACTTTCCGCTCATATTCGGTCCGGTCAGCACGATGATCTGGTCCGATTCGGTGTTGAGCGAAGCGTCGTTTGGAACGTACCGCTCCCCCGGCGGAAGCAGCCGCTCAATGACGGGGTGGCGGCCCTCTTCGATAATCAGGGACGTGGAGGTGTTGACCTCGGGGCGGACATAGTCCTGCGCGACGGCAGCCTCCGCCAGGGCCGACTGGCAATCAAGAAGCGCAATGGCCTGAGCATTTGTCTGAACCGCCTCTGCCCTTGCGGTGACAGCCATTCGAACATCGGTGAACAGCCGGGTCTCGAGGGCGAGAATCTTCTCCTCCGCATGGAGGACTTTCTCCTCATATTCCTTCAGATCCGGGGTTATGTACCGCTCCGCGTTCGTGAGGGTCTGTTTCCGGATGTAGTCAGGGGGGATTTTGTCCCGGTGCGTATTCGTCACTTCCAGGTAGTACCCGAACACATTATTGAAGCCGACCTTGAGCGAAGAAATCCCCGTCCGTTCCCTTTCTTTGGCTTGCAGATCGGCGATCCATCGCTTGCCGCTCAAGGACAGGTTCCGCAACTGATCAAGTTCGGCATTGTAGCCCGGACGGATCACACCGCCGTCGGCGATCGCCGCCGGCGGCTCCTGTTCGATGGCAGCCTCGATCGTGGAGACAACATCGGTGAGAGGGTTGATGGAGTCACGGCAGGAAACAAGGTTCTCCGCCCTGACCTCCCGAAGGGTCTCTTTGATGTTCCCGCTTTCCCTGAGTGCGGCGCTGAGTGCGATCAGGTCTCTGGGGGTTGCACGGCCGGTGCAGATTCTGGTGTTTAGCCGCTCGAGGTCTCCCACGTGTGCCAGCACCGTGATGAGTGTTCCGCGCATCGATGCTGATGTCTTCAGCTCTTCGACCGCGTCCAGGCGCGCCTGTATCGGCTCCAGGCTGTTCAGAGGCTGGTTCACCCAGCGCTTGAGGAGGCGTCCGCCCATCGGGGTGACGGTTCGGTCCAGAACGGCGAACAGGGTTCCCTCTGCGCTCCCGCCGATGGAGGCGGTGATCTCCAGGTTCCGCTTTGTGGAAGGGTCGAGAACGATGGTCTCGCCGACATCGTAGGGGATGACCTTTTTGATGTGAAGCAGATTGGACTTCTGCGTCTCCTGAAGATAATTGAGAATGAACCCTGCGGCGGTCACACCCGGACGGAAGCGGTCGAGGCCGAACCCCTTCAGCGACTGAACGGCAAAATGGGTTGTCAGACGTTCGACTGCATAGTCGTAATTTGCCACCCAGTCATCGACCTTCGTGTAGAGCCCGTGGAAGGAATCCTTGAGGAGGGACTGGAATGTGCTGAAATCCCGCCGCTGGACGAGTAGTTCGGCAGGACCGACGGCAGCGATCTGCTCCTGCAGGTACTTCAGAGAGAACTCCGCAGCGCGGAATTCTGCGGTGGAGACATCAACGTAAGCCCATCCGATGAGATCGTCAGGAGCGGATATGGCAGTGGGAAGGATGACCGCGGCAAGATAGTTGTTTTGCTTCTGCTCCAGCACCTTGTCCGAAAACGCCACTCCGGGTGTGACCACCTCGATGACGTCCCGCTTGACAATCCCCTTGGCGAATTTCGGATCTTCGAGTTGTTCGCACACAGCGACGCGGTATCCCGCCTTGAGGAGTTTAGGGAGATAGGCTTCAAGGGCGTGATGGGGAAATCCGGCAAGCGGGACCTCTCCCGCCGCGCCATTCCCGCGTTTGGTGAGTGTGATGCCGAGAACTTTTGCGGTGATCCTTGCGTCCTCCTCGAAAGTTTCGAAGAAATCCCCCATGCGGAAGAGAAGTATGGTGTCGGGATACTTCGCTTTGACCTGGGAATACTGGCGCATCAATGGGGTGGACATCGGAGCCGGCAGGAGCCGTGGGACATCATGGTGCTGAAGGATCCAGCAAGAAAAAGTACGCCAATTTCCTTTCGAAAATCAACGAACCCCGGAAAACGCAAAGCGGTTCGCTCTGGAAAGGCGAACCGCCGTGTGAGCAGCCTTTTCTGGATGGTCGAGGCGAATCAGTCGCTCGATGTGATGCGGTAGCTTTCCCACCAGCCGGAAACAGCGAATGTCTTGGTGTAATAGCCCGGATAGTAGGGCGGGCGAAATGTCGGGTCGCTGAGCCGCGTATCGAAACGGTATCGCTTGGAGAACCCGGAACGGAGAGTTGCCCCGGAAAAGGTTCCGACCGCACCCCGCTCGTCCTGTACGATGCTTCCCGCGAGGTTCAGGGTTCCACTCACCGGGCGGGTGCCATAATTCTCAGCGATGAACGACCCGGTCCGCGTGAAAACACATCCATCGATCCGGCAGTTGGTGTTGTTCGCGGCATTGTCCGCCACGATGACATTCCGGTCCGCGACCAGTCCGAGGAGGTCGTCGCAAGATCCGTCCAGCGGGTTCTGTTCATACACGATGTCGTTCTGGATGAATACGTCGGTGAGGGATGATATCGTCAGCTTTCCGTCGAGCGTCCCCTGGACATTCACCCTGCCGTTCCCCAGGATGACGCCCTTGAACGAGGGGTCGCCGAGATTGATTGAATCCACAATCGGCCCCGAAGAGCTTGTCCGGACATAGGCCATGCCGTCGCCGCTGGCCGGCGAACCCGGCGACAGAGTCACCCAGACGTCCGTTGTGTACCGCCGCCCCCCGGTGGTGGAGGCGTTGACGATCTCGCTCAGGTCGTTAGGGAACTCGATCTCGGCGACGCCCGTTTCATATCCCTGTTTGAAGACTGCCCGGTTCACGCCTGTTCCCGGTTTTGGATCAAATCCCTTCGACGTGGTGGCCTTTTCCATAAAGACTGGCCGTCCGTTCACGTGTAGGTTGCCGTTGGAGTGTACGCGACCCCAGACGGTGTCCTCCGTAATCCAGAATACATTGCCTTCGAAATTTGTCATCCATGCAAACATCGAAAAACTGTTCCGCCGGCGTGCGTTGAAATAGACCTCCACGGTGTCGTGAAGCGATCCCCCGGCCGAGGCGGGGTATTCGGAAACCGACCGGATCATCTTGCCGGAGGTGCCCAGATTGTAGACTCGCGCCGTGAAGGCTCCCCTCAGGGTAAGCGTGTTGAAACTCTGTGTTGCCGGCCCGCTCCAGGTTGTATCTGCATAAGTTTTTGCCAGCGCCACATTTGCGCCGGCGAGCGCAAGGTTATGCGAAGCGGTAGCATCGTAATAGGACGTCATGTTGCCG
>DKBG01000041.1 GCA_002451155.1 Ignavibacteria bacterium UBA6906 | reverse complement strand
CCCGCCGATCCCGGGGATCGAACTCGCCGCGGCAAACATCTCCTCCAGGCAGGTCGGTGGGGACTACTATGACGTGATTCCCGTCGATACATCTCGCTCCCTCATCGCGATCGGCGATGTGTCCGGGAAGGGGACTCCTGCCGCCCTCCTGATGGCCAATCTTCAGGCTGCGATACGGGCGCTTGTCCCGCTCGAACTCTCCCTCGGGGGACTGACTGGCCGGGTGAACGACCTCATGTGCAGGAATACGGGGGGGAACAAGTTTGTGACTTTCTTCTGGGGAATTTTTGATCACCGGACACTCTCCCTGCGCTATGTCAACGCCGGACACAACTACCCGATGCTGCTCCGGTCGGACGGAACGCTTGACCGGCTCGACAGGGGAGGCATGATTCTGGGCGTCGTTCCGACGACGCAGCCGTACGAGGAGGCGCTGGTCCAGCTCGTACAGGGGGATATCCTTGTCCTTTTTACTGACGGGGTATCCGAGGCGATGGACGGGCATGGGGAAGAATATGGGGAGGCGCGGCTTGAGGCGGTCGTTCGCAGTGCAAACGCACTTTCCGCCCAGGATATCCTTGGAGCCATCCACCGCGGAGTTGTCAGCCACGCCGGCGGGACACCCCAGTCTGATGACATCACCCTGATGGTTCTCCGCGCAATCCCCGCCTGAAACACGATTTGCCACCCCGTTGCCTTGCGTCTCACCGCCTCGTTTGGTAAATTCTGTTATTGCAATCCGAACCCCCGGTATGACTCCCGCTCGATCCCGAACAATCAAATTCTCCCGCGCGGCGCTTGACAGGGCGCTCGACGGGTTTGACCGCAGCCTCCGGGAAAAACGTCCCGAGACCCGCGGCACGTATCAGCGCGCGCTGCGCGAGTTTGCCCGATGGTTTGCCGCCGACGGACGCGTGCGGTTCGAAGTGGCTGATATCATGCGCTACAAGCGCTACCTTACCTACCGGCGGAAATTCGCCCCCGTGTCGGTCTCCACCTATCTGACCGCAGTCCGGAGGTTCTGTGAGTACCTGGTCCGGCGCCGCCTTCTGGCCGAGAATCCCGCGCGACACGTCGGCGGGAACGAACGTCCGCGGGCCCACTCCCGGGACGTCCTTCGCCCGGAAGAGGTCGAAAGACTCCTGGCCGCGGTGGACCGGTCGGACGAACGAGGACGCCGCGACTATGCAATCATCATGTTGATGCTCGGGTGTGGATTGTCGGAAATTGAAGTTGTCCGGGCTGATGTGCGTGATCTCGTTGCGAGCGAGGGGAGCGCAACAATGGCAGTGCAGGGGAAAGGCAGGCTGACGAAGGACGCGAGCGTAGCCATTCCTGCGGACGTGCGGGCAGCGCTGGAATCGTATCTCTCTACCCGGAGGTCGTCCGCGCCGGAGTCCCCGCTGTTTGCGAGCGCGGGAAACCGGACCCGCGGTGCGCGCATGACGACGCGCGGCGTCCGTGACAGGGTGAACGGGCTTCTGGAAAAGGCGGGCATCAGGGTCGTCGGGCCCCGCCGGATCACGCCCTACTCGCTCCGCCACACTTCGGCCATGCAGATGGCCCGGCAGGGCGCGACTGCGGATGAAATCCGCGACCGGATGAGACTTGGAACACTCTCCACCGCACTCTTGTATCTTGATTCAATTCAACCAGACCACTGAGGACCATGGCGTATCCGTTTCAGACAATCGAACTCAAATGGCAGCGCATCTGGGAGGAGCACCGGACGTTCAAAACACCGAACGATTCCTCACGACCGAAACTGTATGTGCTGGATATGTTTCCGTACCCCTCGGGAGCCGGACTGCACGTCGGCCATCCGGAAGGATACACCGCTACTGACATCTTTTCCCGGGCACGCCGGATGCAGGGGTTCGCCGTTCTGCATCCGATTGGATGGGACGCGTTCGGACTCCCCGCCGAACGGTATGCCATGCAAACGAACGTCCATCCGCGTGTCACGACCGAGCGAAACATCGCGACCTTCCGCCGGCAGATCAAGATGCTCGGTCTCAGCTATGACTGGGACCGCGAAATCGACACAACCGACCCCTCGTATTACCGGTGGACACAGTGGATCTTTCTCCAGATCTACAATTCCTGGTTTGACACCCGGGTGAACAAGGCCAGGCCGATCACGCGGCTCGTCGAAGAGTTCGGCGCGCGGGGAACGGCGGATCTTCCCGAAGCCGAACACCGGTTCACCGGCGAGGAATGGAAACGGAAATCACGGAAGGAGCAGCAGGATATTCTGGCCGGCTATCGTCTTGCCTATATCGCCGAAATTCCTGTCAACTGGTGCGACGCGCTCGGCACCGTCCTCGCGAATGAAGAAGTCCCTGAATGGACCGACAAAGGGTACACGGTGGAGCGGCGACCCATGCGCCAGTGGATGATGCGGATCACCGCGTATGCGGACCGCCTCCTGGAGGACGCAGGCGAACTCGACTGGCCCGCCTCAACACTGGAGCAGCAACGGAACTGGATCGGCCGGTCCGAAGGCGCGGAGATCGATTTCGCATTCCCTGAAGGCGGCCAGCGCATCAGAGTCTTTACGACGAGGCCGGACACACTCTTCGGCGCCACGTATATGGTCCTCGCTCCGGAACACCCCCTGGTGGATGCTCTAACCACGCCGGACCGAAAAGGTGAGGTTGATGCCTATCGCTCCTTTGCAAGACAGAAGAGCGAGCTTGATCGCGGCGCTGACGCGGAAAAGACGGGCGTGTTCACCGGCGGCTTTGTGGCCAATCCCGCTACCGGGAACCCTATCCCTGTCTGGATTGCCGATTATGTTCTGATGGGCTACGGCACGGGTGCCATAATGGCGGTGCCCGGTCATGATGAGCGGGACTTCGAATTCGCGAGGAAGTTTGGTCTCCCGGTCATCGAAGTTGTGAAGGGAGGGGAGGTCTCGAACGAAGCCTATGTCGGGGATGGCGTGGGTGTCAATTCGGCCAACCCGGAAATATCTCTCGACGGTCTCCAGACCGTCGAGGCGAAAGCTGTGATCACCGGCTGGCTTGCGCGGAAAGGACTCGGGAAGGCCGCGGTTCAGTTCAAGCTGCGGGACTGGCTGTTTTCCCGCCAGCGCTATTGGGGAGAGCCGATTCCGATTGTCCATCTCGAAGACGGAACGATGAAGCCGCTGGCAGAAACGGAACTCCCCCTTTTGCTCCCGGACCTGAAGAAATTTCAGCCGAGCGGAACTACGGAGTCACCCCTTGCGCTCGCCGCCGACTGGATCGAAGTCGTGGATCAGGAAACGGGAATGCGCGGCAGACGCGAGACCAATACGATGCCTCAGTGGGCGGGCTCCTGCTGGTACTATCTCCGCTTTATCGACCCGACGAACGAGAACGCCTTCTGTGACCCTGCGCTTGAGCGCCACTGGATGCCTGTCGATCTGTACGTTGGGGGCGCCGAACACGCGGTCCTGCATCTGATGTACGCACGATTCTGGCACAAGGTGCTGTACGACCTGGGACACGTGAGCACCAGGGAGCCGTTTCTCAAACTCCGTCATCAGGGTATAATCCTCGGTGAAGACTCGCGGAAAATGTCCAAGTCCCGCGGCAACGTGGTGAACCCGGACGACGTCGTCGCGCAGTACGGTGCGGATTCCGTGCGTCTCTTCGAGATGTTTATGGGCCCGCTGGAGGAGATGAAGCCCTGGAGCACACGGGGAGTGGAAGGTGTGTTCCGTTTTCTGAACCGAGTCTGGCGGCTGTATGCCGACGAAAGCGGAACCCTGGACCCGGCCGTCCGGGACGTTCCGATTCCCGTCGACCTTGACCAGGTCTATCACGCAACGGTCAAAAAGGTCGGAGAGGACATCGAAGCCCTCCGGTTTAACACCGCCATCGCGCAGATGATGATTTTCGTCAATGAAGTCACGAAGACCGATCTCCGCCCCCGGCAGATCCTGGAGCCGTTCCTTCTGCTTCTCGCGCCGTTTGCACCTCACATCGCAGAGGAACTCTGGGAGAAGATCGGGCACGGGGAGTCGATTGCCTATGCGCGCTGGCCGTCCTTTGACCCCGCCAAGCTCCGCCAGGCCAATGTCGAGATTGTCCTGCAGGTCAATGGAAAGCTCCGCTCGAAAATGATCGTCCCTGCGGATACCGAGGAAAAAGACCTTGAAGCTCGTGCGGCTGATGACCCGGGGGTCAAGAAATACCTTGAGGGGAAGTCGCTTGTCAAGGCGATTGTCGTCAAGAACAGACTTGTGAACCTCGTGGTGCGCTGATCTATGAAGATGCTCTCGGTAGTTGTCATCACGTACAATGAGGAGGCACGCCTGGC
>DKBG01000088.1 GCA_002451155.1 Ignavibacteria bacterium UBA6906 | reverse complement strand
TGTTAGGGAAACGGGCCCCGGGAGGGCCCCGGTGTCCCCGGCCGCAGGGCCCGAGTTGTGGGGGAGGCTGACCGTGTTCCTCCTGCTGCTCATATGAGGTCGGACTCATCCCCCGACTACATTCCGGGTGTCGTCATGATGGAAACAAGAGGCCGTTATCCATTCCCTTACGCGATGACTTGAACCTCGGCCCGGGCAGCGGGCGGCACTGCCAGTCCGTATCATGAACAGGAGAGACAGATGACCAGACGGTATCCTCTGATGTTGGTGACCCTGATTGTGTGTGCATGGGCCGGCGGTCGATCCTGTGCGCAGGATAGCTCACACCAGTCAGACCTCGACAGTCGGGTGAGGACATTCCTCGACCGGCACTCCGGTGAATGGCATGACATGAATATTCCCGCCTCCGACGGGAAGCTCCTGTATGACTGTATCGTCGAGCACCGCTATACGAGAGCGCTCGAGATCGGCACCTCAACCGGTCATTCGGCGGTCTGGATGGCCTGGGCGCTCAGCAAGACAGGCGGGAAACTGATTACGATCGAGATCGACGAATCACGGTACGAAACGGCCCTCGAAAATTTCAGGGATGCGGGTCTCCTTCCCTACGTCGATGCCAGGCTCGCCGACGCACACGAGTGTGTGCCCTCTCTGAAGGGTCCGTTTGATTTCGTTTTCTGCGACGCGGACAAGGGATGGTACAAGAAGTATTTCCTGGCGATTGCTCCGAAACTGGAGGTCGGCGGCTGCTTTTCCGCACACAACGTGTCAACGCGCGGCGGAGCATCGCCCGAATTCGTCAACTATGTCAAAAGCCTCACATCGTTTGAAACGACGTTTGACAACTCCGGTGGAGGTATCTCCTTCAGCACCAGGCTCTCCGCAGATTGAACTCCGATGGCAGCCGACGCGCATTCGGGTCTGGAACGCAAGCTTGGCCTCTTCCCGGCCACCAACATCGTTATTGCGAATATGGTCGGTGCAGGGATCTTCACCACCTCCGGTCTCCTGATGGCCGAGCTCGGCAACCCGCTGGTGATGCTCCTGCTCTGGGTGATCGGTGGACTTATCGCGCTCAGCGGGGCTCTCTGTTACGGGGCGCTTGGAGTACTCATGCCGCGTGCCGGCGGAGAGTATGTCTTTCTCTCCGAGCTGTATCATCCCGCCGTGGGATTTCTCAGCGGATGGACATCGTTCGTGGTCGGGTTTTCAGCGCCCATCGCCGCCTCGGCGATGGGATGCAGCCATTACCTCGGCCGGGCGTTTCCCGGATTTTTCGCGTGGGCGGAGGGGGCGGGCCTGTCCGGTCCCGAGGCGGCGGGGAAAGTCCTGTCGGTGGGAATTATCCTGCTCTTCACTGTAATCCATCTGAGAGGGATCGAGTTCGGCGCCCGCGTTCAGAATGTCCTGACGTTCGGCAAGGTTCTGCTCATCCTCGCCCTGATCGCCGGGGGATTTTTCTGGGGGAAAGGAGACCCGCGCCATTTCGGGGGAGGCGGGGGATTCCTCCTCGACTTCGGCGGCTGGAAGACGATCGGGCTTTCGCTGATGTGGATAATGTTCTCCTACAGTGGATGGAATGCGTCGACATACATTGGTTCTGAGATACGCAGCCCGGGAAGAAACCTCCCCCGCTCGCTGCTGTACGGAACCGGTGTGGTCCTCCTGCTCTATCTTGGTCTGAACGCGCTGTTCATCTATGGAATTTCCCCGGAGAGAATGAGCGGAGTGATCTCCGTTGGCGGGCTCGCAATGGGCGAGCTGTTCGGACGCCCCGTAGAGATTGTCGCGTCGGCTCTGATCTCCTTTGCCCTCTTTTCGTCCCTGAGCGCGTTTATCATCCTCGGTCCGCGGGTCTATTACGCCATGGCCGATGAAGGCTACTTCTTTCGGTCTGTTGCGAGGATCCATCCCCGCTTCGGAGTTCCCGGGCGCGCCATCCTGTTGCAGAGCGCGATCGCCATCCTGATGGTTCTCTCCGGCACGTTTGACCAGGTGCTGACCTACATGGGATTTTCTCTGGGGATCTTTCCGATCCTGACCGTCCTGGGACTGTTCCGATTGAAACGAATGAACCGCCATCGTCCAAATCTCACAGGACTCCAGTTTGCCCCTATCCTGTATGCTGGTGCGGCAGTCTTCATTCTCGTCCTGGCCTTTCTTCAGCGGCCGGTGGAGTCCTCGTCAGCCATCCTGACCGTTCTGGCGGGCCTCCCACTGTTTCTGTTCTTCAAGAATCGTTACCCCCATCGCTCCACCGACAGGTGATTTCTCCTTTTCATGTGATTTGTTGATAGGAAACGCCGAAGGTGCTGAAATGGACAGCTGACAGCTTGATTGTCTGCCGGAACCTCCCATACCTTGTTCTGAAATCGCGATTGAAAGGAAGCGGCAGCCGTGGACAGGCGAACATTCCTCCGCGCGGGCGGTTCATCGCTCGCGGGAATACTGATGATTCGAGATGGCATGCGGGTGGCAACAGCCGGGGAGGCTCATCGACTGATCCCTCCGGCCCGGATCGTTGTCAGTTCCGGCGGCCGGAGGATCGTACTGACAACATCAAATGGGAGTACCTGGAGCGCGCTGTCCATCCAGGTTACGCTAACCGAAACCGAGGAGGATCTTGCTGTCGACCTGGAATCGCCCTCGCGCGGCGTAAGCTCTGTCGAGCTCGTGTGGTCCACTCCAAACACAGGTGGGAGGAAAGTTCTGGGGGATCAGTGGGAACGCGGGTACGGAAACCTCGCCTGGCGGGACCCGGTCCCCCAGGCGGTCATGCCCTGGTATTTCCTTGAATTTGACGGCACGACAACGAACTGTATCGGTGTGAGAAGTGGATGCAGGGCGATGTGCTCCTGGCAGCTCCGTGACAATGAGCTTGCGCTTGTCTGTGATACCCGTTCGGGCGGAGATGACGTTCTTCCTGGGCCCCGTCGTCTCCGGCTGGCGGAGATTGTGGTGCATCGCGGTTCGAGCGGGGAGAGACCGTATGAGACAGCCCGCGCGTTCTGCAGCAGGATGTGCCGTGAACCGAGGCTTCCTTCAGCCCCCGTGTACGGGATCAATGATTGGTACTATACGTACGGCAGAAATTCTGCACGCGCCATTCTCGAAAATTGTTCCGCAATGTCTGACCTTGCTCCCTCCGGCAAGAATCGCCCGTTCGCCGTGGTTGACGCGGGGTGGGCTGTCAGGGCGAGCAAGCCGTCCGACCCGACCTGGGGGGACGATTTCACAAGCCCGAACGAACAGTTTGGGGACATGGCTGATCTTGCGGAGAAGATCAGCGCTGCCGGGATGCGCCCCGGAATCTGGACCCGCCCGCTCTGCGCGCGGCCGGAGGATCGGGACACTCTCTGCATTCCCGGAACCCGTTGTCTCGATCCAACCATCCCCGAGAATCTGGAGAGAGTGAAAGACCTTTTTCTGACCTACGGCCGGTGGGGCTATCATCTGGTAAAATTCGATTTCACCGCATTTGATGTTCTCGGGAAGTGGGGCTTCCAGATGGGTGGAGACGTTGTTGCCGCGGATCGCTCGTTTCATGATCACTCCCTTACCAACGCCGAAATTCTCCTGACCCTGTATCGGGCAATCCGCTCATCCGCCGGCGAGACGATCCTCCTTGCCTGTAATACTCCCTCGCACCTCTCCGCGGGCTTGTTCGAACTCTGCCGCATCGGCGATGATACAAGTGGGATCGAATGGGAGAGAACTAGGACGATGGGCGTCAACAGTCTGGCGTTCCGGATCTGTCAGGATCGAACGTTCTACTCGGCCGTANNAGTCCCCTGGGAAAAGAACCGCCAGTGGATGCACTTGCTCGCAGAGAGCGGCACCCCGCTTTTCATCTCGGCTGACCCAGATATGCTGGAGGAGGAACAGAAGACAACGATACGGAGATCGTTCGACGCGGCATCCCGCGTCATTCCACCCGGCGAGCCGCTGGACTGGTTGACCACGCCGCTCCCTGAGCGTTGGAAACTGGATGGCCGGATCGTGGAATTCAGCTGGTGACCGGTCATTTCGTATCCGTTCAAACACCTGCAAAGGAGCCAGGAGTATGAAACGCATCTGCTGGATTGCGCTCACCATCCTTGTCATTTTCTCCCAGCTACTTCATGGGGGAGCGCGGCCGGTCTCGGAACCGGATCGTATGGCGATTCCGGCAAGCCTTGCCTCACTCGAGGCGTTCATATCCCGGCAGGGCAATGCTGAGTATCTGGTCTTCCCCGAAACGCGGGAGAACCCGATCAGACTCCTGGACGGGATCCCGGAGATCTGGACCCGGAGGACGCCTGGCGAACTGGAGCGGTTTGAAGGATCAGCCCGCCCTGCCGAGTACTATGTGTTTCAGATCGGCGTGTATGCCCACAAGAAAGAGATCCGCGGGCTCCATGTACACTGGACCGATCTGGAGGGCGCGGCACCAATCGAGGCAGGCGCCCTCACCTGTTTTAATACCTCCGGCATTGATTACACCGGGGAACCGTTTACGAAGTCGGTCACGGTGGCCCGCGGCCGTGTGCAGCCGCTCTGGTTCGGTCTGCAGGTCCCAGCCGACGCACAAGGCACCTACCGCACAACGCTGAACCTGATCGCCGACAATATGGACCGCGTGACCGTGGCATTCCAGTTGACTGTTCGCGGAACTCGCGTCCGGAACAACGGGTTCGATGACGGGAAGTCGCTTGCACGGCTTGCCTGGCTCAACACGACACTGGGGGATGACGGGACCGTGACAAAGGGGTACCAGGAGATCCACCGCACCGGAAATACAATCGGGATTCTCGGGCGCTCGCTTGAGGTCGGCCCGCACGGACTCCCCTCGAAGATCACGACCTTCTTTGAGCCCTCGAATCAGTTCCTCCTTCCGATGGGGGAGCCAATTCTGGCAGGGTCGTTTCGCTTTCTGATCGAACTGGCCGACGGCGCCGCCATTCCCCTCACGCCGGGGCCGCTCCGGTATGTCGCCGAGTCCCGGTCCGCCGTTGCCTGGGAAGTGCTCAACTCTTCGCCGGAATGCGATCTCATCTGCACCGGGAGAATGGAATTCGACGGTTTTGTGGGGTACACGATGACGCTGAGGGCGAAGAAACCGTTGAGGGTCAGAGATGTCCGCCTTGAGATTCCGATGGAGAAGTCGAAGGCGGTCTACATGATGGGTCTGAACCACGAGGGGGGGCTGAGACCTGCGGAGTGGCACTGGAACTGGGATACCACCAGGAATCAGGACATGCTCTGGATCGGTGGCGTGAACGGGGGCATTCGTGTTCACTGGAAGGCGGACAACTCTATCCGCCCCCTCATTAATATCTACTATGCGTACGGCCGGCTTCACCTTCCCCGCTCCTGGGGCAACCAGGGGAAGGGGGGAGTGGCGGTGACGGAAGAGAATCCCGGTGTGCTGGTGCGGGCGTTTTCCGGTGCCAGGGATATCGCACCGGGATCGGAACTCCATTTTAATTTTGACCTGCTGCTGACCCCGTTTCGGATTATTGACAGGAGTGTGAAATTCGGAGACAGGTACTTCCACGGAGGCGGGACGAACGCCTTCGCGAAGATCGCGATGGCGGATTCGGCAGGGGCGAACATCATTAATATCCATCATGCGGAAGACCTCTACCCGTTCATCAACTATCCGTATCTCGACGAAAATGTTCCGGATCTCAAGCGGCTTGTTGACAGCGCCCACACGAGAAACAAACGATTGAAGCTCTATTATACCACGCGCGAACTGACGAAGAACCTGCCTGAGTTCTGGGCGTTTGTCAGCCTGAACGGTGAGATCATCTATCCGGGCCCCGGCGACAGATGCACGACGATCATAAACCCCAAGGGACCGGACGAATGGCTCAAAAGGAATCTGAAGGAGCACTATATCCCGGCCTGGTTGAACACGATCAAAGAAGGTCGCTTTGTCGGGGAGCTTGATCTTTCCGTTATCACGACCCCCGACAGCAGGCTGAACAACTTCTATATCGGAGGCCTGAACTGGATGCTCGAAAACCTCCTGATCGACGGTGTGTACATCGATGATTCCGCGCTCGACAGGCAGACGCTGCGGCGGGCAAGAAGGCTGATTGACCGGCACCGGCCTGAAGGCAGGATCGATTTTCACAGCTGGAATCATTTCAACGACCTGGCTGGCTATGCCAATTGCCTGAACCTGTATATGGACCTTCTGCCCTATTTCGACCTTGTCTGGATCGGCGAGGGGAGGGACTATGACCGGGCCCCCGACCATTGGCTGATCGAAGTCTCTGGAATCCCGTTCGGGCTTCCCGGGCAGATGCTTGCGGGGGGCGGGAATCCCTGGAGAGGAATGGTGTATGGTATCACCAACAGGGCGGGCTGGATGGGGTACCCGTCCGAGATATGGAAATTCTGGGACGCCTGCCAGATTCAGGAAAAGGAAATGGTAGGGTACTGGGACGCAAGCTCTCCGCTGACCTGCACAAACGACTCCGTCCGGGCAACTCTCTACAAGGGCAGGGAGGAGAGCGTTCTTGCGATCGCAAACTGGGGATCGGAAGAGCAGCGCTGCAGCATACGGATCGACTGGGCGAAG
The DNA here is from genome assembly GCA_002451155.1 of Ignavibacteria bacterium UBA6906. Taxonomy (GTDB): domain Bacteria; phylum Bacteroidota; class Ignavibacteria; order UBA10030; family UBA6906; genus UBA6906. The sequence goes on along the minus strand of DKBG01000088.1, from coordinate 20,970 downwards.
CTCGGGTATGACTCGGCTGCCTGCTCCCTTACAATTCCTCGCATCCCCGGCTACCAGGATACGCCGCCCCGTGCGTCTCTCGATGAGATCAGGGTTCCCGGGAGAAAGGGGTATCTGATCCTCATGCGAAACAGGGCTGTCAGGCCCTGACCCTGACGAAACTTTCAGGGACGGGTAGCCGTCTTAAAAGAGATAGGTCCATTCCTCTCACCAGGGCAGGAGGCGATATGCTCAGAACCCTTTCATGTGTATCTTTGCTGGCCCTGCTTGCTGTCGTGTGCCTTATCGGCTCACCTGCCGCAGCCCAGCAGAATCTACCGGTTCCGGAACAAAGTCCGGCGGCTTCCGTGACGCAGACGGTCGGAATCACGGAAATCACAATTTCCTACCATCGTCCTGCAGTGCGTGCCCGGGCAATCTGGGGCGCGCTCGTCCCCTATAATGCTGTCTGGAGGGCAGGGGCGAACGAGAATACGACGATTCGAATCTCGGATCCGGTCATGATTCAGGGGAAGCCGCTGCCGGCGGGCACGTACGGGCTTCATATGATCCCGGGTGAAAAAGAGTGGACAATCATCTTCAGCAAGAACTCCACATCATGGGGCAGCTACTCCTATGATCAGAAGGAGGATGCGCTTCGTGTGACGACAGTCCCCGAGCAGACACCCCTTCAGGAGTGGCTGAGCTATCAGATAGAACCGGCTGCCGCGGGATCGGCCACCATCTCGCTCCGGTGGGAGAAACTGAAGGTCCCATTCCGGGCGGAAGTCGACATTCCGGCAACCGTCCTGCGAAAAGCGCGCGAGGAATACCTGCGAGGGCTGGCCAGGTTTGGCTGGCAGGGATGGTATCAGGCTGCGAATTATTGTGCGATGCAGAAGCTTGATCTGGATGAAGCGCTTTCCTGGATCGATCGGTCCATTCAGATGAACAAGAACTTCGCCAACCTCTGGGTGAAAGCTGACCTGCTGATGCAGACCGGTAAGAAAGATCAGGCCGCAAAGATGAAGCAAGACGCTCTGGCGGTGGGAACCGAGGCGGCTGTCAACACGGCAGGGTACCAGTACCTGGGTGCGGGGCGCGTCAGCGAGGCGATTGAACTGTTTTCACTCAATGTGGAAAAATATCCCGATTCATGGAATGTCTTTGACAGCCTTGCGGAGGGGTACGCGACGCAGGGAGATAAGGCGAAGGCGAAAGAGTATTATTCGAAAGCGCTCTCGAAGGTAACAGACGAAGATCAGAAAGCGCGAATCCGTCAGGCAATCAGCGTGCTCGGCAGTCAGTGAAGAAGATCCCGCGCGCGTAAAGGAAACAATGGCCGGGTGATTTCCCCGGCCTTTGTTTCACGGGCTGTTCCGGGAGACCGTGGGGCCGATTCTGCCGTGGGCGAAGATATTGTTGATCCCCCCGCCATTTATGCCGACAATCCATTGGGAGCGGACCATCGTGATCGTGTGGATCTCATCAATGGTCCAGCCCCTGGCATACCACGTCCCTCCGGGGACTCCTTCAGGTGGTGGGTTTGCGGGTGTGTGAGGAAGCCTGTACCATAAGAGTGCCGCCGTCATCGCCTGCGTGCCCCTGGCACACTTGGAGACGGTGGGTTCGGGGTCATTCACTGGTTGCGAGGGTGCCAGACGGGTCAGGAGGTAGTGTCGTGAGAAGCAGGATAGTGCATTCCCTTGTGTGCGGGGTTCTCTTCCTTTCCTGTTCCGATCAAGGGGCGGTTGAGACCCGGCTGTCCCGGATTGAGTCCGACCAGGAGATCGCCGAACTGATCACAGTGGAGCAGCCATTCAGGTCGTATACACTATTTCCCGACGCGGATTCAGTCACGGCAGGCACGCTCAACGGTTCACATGCGCACCAACCGCTCGTCCGTGTCTCGATGAATTCTACGGCGTTTGGCGCCCTGCGTGCCGGCCGACTTCCAGGAGGGGAGTCCTTTCCCGATGGGTCTATCATTGTGAAAGAAATCATCATGGAAAGCCGGGTGACGCTTATCGCGGTTCTGATCAAAGATCGTTCAAATCCACTTGCAGGAAATGGCTGGTTGTGGTCGGAGCTCCTCCCTGACGGGACGACGGTGTACTCCGTGCAGAATCGGGGAGAGGGGTGTGTCGGGTGCCATGCACGGGAGGAGGGTCCAGGTCACGATCTGGTCAGAACGTTCGAGCGGCAACATCCGTGAACGGCAACATTGCTCATCGCGCAATACCTCTGTGACGTTCTTCAGTGAAAGGAGTCAGTATGGATCTCAGCAAGGGTACTATAGCAATCCTCGGGGTGGGGAATATCGGTTCCGCGATCGCCCGCGGGATCGCAGCGTCCGGACTGGTTCCCCGGGAGCGGATACTTCTCACCAGGAGAAAGACAGAGCAGCTTGAGGAACTCCGACGTTCCGGCTTCCCCGTGAGTGCTGACAACAGTGAGGCAGTTCGACGGGCGGACATGCTGATCCTTGCCGTCACCCCGCAGCAGCTCAACGGACTCCTGCAGGAAATCCGTCCGGCGCTCGATGTGTCACGTCATCTGGTCGTATCGGTTGTGTCGGGAGCGACCATCGGGGAAATCCGGGGGCAATTGAATCTGCACGTAAAGGTCATCCGTGTCATGCCGAACACGGCAATCGCAATTCGCGAATCCATGACCTGTATCGCCGCCGCGGATGCCGGGGAGACCGATCTCTCGGCAGTGCGTTCCATGTTTGAGCAGATGGGCAAGGTCGTGGTGATTGAGGAGGAGCTGATGGTCCCTGCCACGGCGCTCTGCGCCTGCGGCATAGCGTTCTTCCTGCGGGCCATCCGGGCCGCGTCACAGGGAGGCATCGAAATCGGATTTCACGCGGAGGAGGCCCTCCTGATGGCCGCGCAGACCGCCCGCGGCGCCGCCTCGTTGCTGGTCGAGGCCGGAAACCATCCAGAACGCGAGGTCGACAAGGTGACAACACCGCAGGGGTGCACGATCTCTGGGCTGAATCAGATGGAGCACAACGGCTTCAGCTCGGCGCTAATCAAAGGGATCATCACGTCCGCGGAGAAGGCGGCGATTCTATATGCGCCAAAACGAGCCTGAGAGGACAAACCTTCGATGCAGAACGGCCGGCATGCGTACGTCCCCATTTTTCCCGCCGCATGACCCGCCTGGCGTCTGTCACAAGACCGAAAATTCATGTGTCGGCGGTTCCCTGCCCGACCGAACGACATATTGCCATGGTATTCGGTCGTTCGGGCGGGGATTCCGTCCCTGTCCACAAAGGGTGTCGCTTCTGAGGGGTGACACCCTTTCGCTTTTGTCTTGCCTTTTACACCATAGAGGAGAAGACGATATTCGTTCATCGCATCCTCCACGGTGCTCAGGATTACCTGCTCCTCTTCTGATCGGTCTGTAGGCAGCAGCACTCTCGGTGATGACCAGACCACCTTGATCGCCTCCGGAAGCTGTGTGAGAGATATGGACAGTGTCCCCTCAGCTGTCTGGGACTGCTTGGTTTGCATCAGAGTAGCAAGGACAACTATATTGAAATGTAGGGTTTGGCAAGTCAGCCGTCGGCGGCACGATCGACTGAAACGGGATCTTGACAGCCCTCTTGGGTGTTGCTATCTTTCCATTCACTATCCATCCATTGGTAACACTTGGGTTGTGAGATGTTATGGATGTTGGCCAAAACGGGGTTAAATCGACCGGTCTTCGCTACCAGTGGAGACTGACGGTCATCTCAGTTCTTGTGCTCTTCAGTGCGGGAGTGGCCAGTGGGCAATACGGAATGCCGTCTGGCCCTCTCCTGATGGATTCCACGTTGAGCGCCCGGCTGAATGACATTGTTGTCCGCTGCGGCATCGACGGATCGTTTGATGTCGGCGACGACGGTATTGAACAGATCTCCCTCGCAGTAATTGACCTGCGTGGGGAGGAGCCGCGCCTCGGCGGTGTGGGGGCCCTGAATTTCATTTATCCGGCCTCGGTGTACAAGATGTATGTGGCGGCCGAAGTCCTGGAACAGGTATCAGACGGCGAGTACTCTCTCTGGACTCCCTGTGTCGTCACGGCACGCAACGCCGTTGACAGAACAAAAGAGTTGAGGCACGATCCACGCCCTCTGCTCTCAGAAGGAGATACGGTGACGGTGAACTACCTGCTGGATCTGATGATTACCCGGAGTGATAATTCTGCTGCGAATTGCCTCATCGACCTTGCGGGGAGACCGCGCATTAACGAGCTGATGGACCGGTACGGCTGGCAGGGGAGCGAGGTCACCCGGAAGTTTCTGAAGAGACAGTTTGAGGATCCCGGATATGCGACAATTCGGGGGACCGAAACATGCGCGCTTCACGCCGCCGATTTCCTCTACCGCATCACCACCGGGCGTCTAGTAAATCCCTGGGTGAGTAGTCAGATGAAATCATTCCTTGCGAGACAGCTGGACACGACAAAACTCGCCGCCGGGTTGCCGCGCAGCGCAATGTTCTCACACAAGACCGGATGGTATTCATATTGGACCAATGATGCGGGTATCGTTGAAGAGGGGGATCTGCACTACATCGTTGCGTGCTTCCTTCCGCTCAGCGAGGGGTCGGCGCTCCCGAAGATGAAGGAGCTTTCTCGCGAGATTTATGAACTTCTGCGGAATGAACAGCGGGGGCCGTGAATCTGGAAGACAGAAGTGCTCCCCTACTTGGCGTTCGATTCCGGCTTCTCGACAGGGTAGTCCTCACCACGAACATTCCAGTCCTGGAATGAGCCATCATACACCGCGGCATCATATCCAAGCTCCCGCGCGACAGCGTAGAGGAGGGTTGCCTGCTGTCCGACGTGGCAGTAACTCACGATGGTCATGCCCGGGGTGATCCCAGCCTGGGCGAAGATAGTCCGCAGGACCGTGGGACTCTGCAGAGTGTTCGTGCTGTCAAGGAGAGCACTGAAGGGAATGCTTCGTGCCCCCTTGATATGCCCTGTGCGAGCAACCCCGCCCCCACTTCCTTCGTAGTATCTCCTATCCCGGACATCCACAATTGCCACGGTCGGGTCCTGCAAATGCGCCCGAACCCAGTTCGCATCCACGACGACGGAGGGTTTGGTTCTGATTGTCAGTGGACACCGCTCCTGAGAAGGGGTGTCTGATGAGACAGGACGCTGCTCGGCCTTCCAGCGTTCGAGCCCGCCGTCGAGTATGAAAGTCCTGGCGCCGATTCCGAAGTAACAGAGCGCCAGGAATGTGCGGGTCGTTGCAGAAACGCTCGACCCGGAGAAACAGAGCACAATGAGGGAGGCATTGCCGATGCCGAGATTCCCCAGGACGCTGTCAGCTTGCTCCGCCGTGGGCATCTCAGTCGAGGCATCTGGAGTAGAGACGGTAAGCCAGTCGTACCAGAGAAACCGAGCTCCCGGTATGTGTCCTGCCCGGTACTCGGGGCGGTGGAATGATACGTGAAGCACGACCAGGTCTGGTGCATCAAGATGGTCTGCAAGCCACTGAGTCGATACGAAGACCCCGGGGACTTCTTTCTGCGTTTGCCCAAAAGAGAGGGACGAGGCGAGAAGCACGCAGATGGCCAGAATTCTCATAGAACCTCCGTTCGGTATTTACCGCTCGCAGGTTGGCAGCCTGCCAGGGGAGTTTGCGGAATGCCATTGATCCATGGATGAACGGAGTGAATTGTGGAATGTTGCAGAAACGGGAAAGGGTTAGAGATTCTACAGATTGCGGCTGGCGTAAGGAGCAATTCTGGAGCGAGGATGCTAATTTCTGCGGAATTCGGGCTGTTTTCGAGCGTTGAGGCCATCGAAGAAATTTCTTCTTGACAAGTGGGATCGAGAGGCTTATATTCGGATTGAATAGTCTGAAATACACCTTCCTTTCCGTTTCATGCCTTACCGCCGAAGTGACCCAGGACAGGGAGACATTTTGTGCGCACAATTTCAGATAGAATAGTCTGAATATCAAACCAGGAGATCATTCTTCTGGACGTCCGGGATGCGAGGATCTCTTGTGTCTCTCCCTGGATAGTTCGGCGAAAATCAGGATGGTGCGGCATCGGCCGCAGAGGTTCAACAGATGGCGCAGAATGTTCCGGAAACTCCCGCTATGCTCGAACGATACCGCGTACAGATACCGGATGTAGCGTTCTGGAAGGAACGCGTCTCATGCCAGATGGCCTGTCCGGTCCATACGGACGCTGGTCGGTATGTTCAATGTATCGCTGACGGGGACTATGAACACGCATATCTGACCGCCCGGTCTCCGAATCCGTTCGCGAGTGTCTGTGGAAGAGTCTGTGCGGCACCGTGCGAGGATTTCTGTCGACGTGGAAAGATCGACTCTCCTGTCAGCATTAGGGCACTCAAGAGGTTTGTCACGGAGAAATACGGTGTAGAATCGCTCGCGCCCGACACGCAGGATACTCTGCTCCAAGGAGCTCACGAACCGGGAAACAGCTGGGCCTGGCATCTTCCGGTCCAGGTGTCTGGACGACCCGTCCAGCCTTTGAACCGGAGGGTCGCGGTGATAGGGTCAGGACCCGCCGGTCTTTCCTGCGCGCATGATCTCGCCCTGATGGGGTATCAGGTGACCGTGTTCGAGGCAACCGGACTGGCGGGTGGCATGCTTCGCCACGGGATTCCGGAGTACCGGCTCGCCAGATCCCTCATTGACAAAGAGGTCGAAAAGATTCGTTTCCTCGGCGTGGAAATGAGGTTCCACACGCCCCTGACCGAAACCTTCGGTCTCGACGAGCTCCGGGCGGAGGGGTTTCATTCGATCTTCATCTCGGTGGGAACACAGAAAGGGAGAGATCTATCGATCGATGGCGCGGATCTCGATGGTGTCATCAAGGCGGTTGACTATCTTCTGAACATCAACAACGGCTACCGCGTGCAACTCGGCAAACGCGTTCTCGTGATCGGCGGTGGCTTTGTTGCATTCGATGCTGCCAGAACCGCCGTCCGCGGTGGGCCAGAGGGGGATCCTACGGACATCCACTCAGCGGTTGACGCCGCCCGGATGGCAATGCGTGGCGGCGCCGCGGAGGTCCACCTCGCCAGCCTCGAGTCGTTTGAGGAGATGCCGGTGCTTCGCACCGCGCAGGGACATGAGGAATTTGCCGAGGCGCAACGCGAGGGCATCATCTTTCATCCTCAGCGCGGTCCGAAACGATTTGTCGGTGCCCACGGAAAGCTCGTATCGGCGGAATTCATAGGAGTGAGACGCACGTACGATGCCGACGGCCGATTCAATCCCGAGTACGATCCCGCCGTCACCGAAGTCCTCCCAATCGACTCGGTGGTTCTCGCCATCGGCCAGCAGGCCGATCTTTCGTTCCTGAAATTATCGGACAACATTCGACTGACGACGGGGAAATTTGTTGCAGTCGATCCGGCTACCCTCGCGACAACCGCACCCGGTGTCTTTGCCGGCGGCGATGCCGCGTTCGGCCCCCGCAATATCATCGACGCCGTTGCCAACGGAAAGCGCGCGGCTCTCTCCATCGATGAATTCCTGCGTGGAAAAAAGGCCGAAGATCGGTTCGAGCTCTCGGTTGAGAAGATCCCGACGCGCCGGTTCGTCCGCCCGCAGGACTATGAACAACATTTGCGCGAGGCACCACCGACAATCGATCTTCATCGCCGGACGGGCATTTCAGAGGTTGAAAGTGGGTACACGGAGGAACAAGCCCGGCGCCAGGCGGAACGGTGTCTTGCCTGTCACCTCCAGACGATCTACGACGGGGAGCGATGTGTGGCATGTAACCGGTGCGTGGATATCTGCCCGGAGTACTGCCTGACGCTGGTGCCCGTCGACGCTCTCGATCTGGATGAGCGCGCGCGATCCAGACTGGCAGAGCAGTACGGCCTCGATCCCTTCCGCCCGGCAGCTGCTATGCTGAAAGATGACGAACGATGTATCCGATGCGGCCTCTGTGCACTTCGGTGTCCGACGGATGCGATGACGATGGAACTGTTTCACTATGAGGAACGACCGGTCGCTGCGTCGGGGTGAGATACTTGATCTGACAATCACGGAGAATCCGGACCATGAAATCCTCCACGGTACATGTCCCCGCCCCGCAGGCTGGGTCAGCCGGAGCGGCATCTGCGTCGAGGCGCGCGTTTCTGCAAAAAATCGGACTGGCAAGCCTTCTGACCGGGCTGGCCGGGTTCGGCCTTCAGTCCCTGCGTTCGCTGATCCCGAATGTCCTGTATGAATCTCCCCAGAAGTTTAAGATCGGCCTCCCCTCGCTCCTGGCAGACGGCGTGACCTTCCTCGAAGGGCGCCGGCTCTACGTCGTCAAGGAGGGAAAGTCGTTTCACGCGATCAGCGGGGCATGCACGCATCTGGGCTGCACGGTGAAGTATACGAAACTCCAGCAGCCGAAGCAGGTTGATATCAACGGCGAAAAGAAACAGATCACCGCGGAATTTCATTGCCCGTGCCACGGCTCAAAATTCTATGACGACGGCACAAACTATGCAGGTCCGGCACCGACTCCTCTGCACTGGTACAAACTGTCCGTTGCCCCCGACGACGGCCAGCTGATTGTGGACCTTGGAGACGAGGTTGAACGGAACTTTCGATTGACAGTCTAACAGGAGCGGCCCATGCAGCTCATCGAGTCAGCCAGGAAAATCACCAGACGGCTTCTCTGGACCTGGAAACCGGGCAGCGAAAAAGAAGCGGGAGATGCAGTAGTAAAGAATCTTCTCCTGCACTGGTTTCCCAACAGAACGTCTCTCGGAAGCCTGTCATGGGGGTACTCATTTTGGCTCGGGACGATGGCGTTCGTGCTCTTCCTGGTTCTCGTCCTCACGGGGATCATCCTGATGTTTCTGTACGTCCCGTCGGTGGAACGCGCATACGGATCGATCAAGGATCTTGAATTCGTCGTGTCCTTCGGGTGGCTCATGCGTGGAGCCCACCGGATCGCCGCACACCTTATGGTTGCTGTGGTCTTCCTCCATATGGTGCGAGTGTTCCTGACGGGTGCGTACAAGAACGGATCGTCGGTTGGGGCGAATCGTCCGCTTAACTGGATCGTCGGCCTTGGCCTTCTTGTCCTCACGCTCCTCCTCTCGTTTACGGGGTATCTCCTCCCGTGGGATCAGCTGGCTTACTGGGCCATCACGGTGGGAACAAACATTGCAAGCGCGGCGCCCCTGGTAGGGAAAGGCATGCGTTTCATCCTGCTGGGCGGGAACGAAATCGGGCAGAATACGCTGATACGCTTCTACGTCCTTCACGTCTTCTTCCTCCCCATGGTCCTGCTGTTCCTCTTCGCGTACCATATGTGGCGCATACGCAAAGACGGCGGACTGGCGGTCACGGACCATGAGGCACTTGATCAGCGTCTGGAGGAGACTGCGCCCGTCAGGACAAAGACATATTCCCTGCTCGGCATCACCGGTAGCGGCTCAGTCCATGTGCAGAATCGAATGGTGGATGAGGAACGAAATTCCGTGGCATCCGTCCCGCATCTGACCCGCAGGATCTGGCTGGTGACGATTGTGACCGTTGTCGCTGTGATCGGACTGACGCTGCTGGTGCGGGCTCCTCTGGAAGCACCGGCCGATCCGTCCGTGACCCCAAATCCCGCCAAAGCTCCCTGGTATTTTCTCTGGCTGCAGGAAATCGTCACCATATCAACAGTCAGGCTCGGCCAGCTCACGATAAACGGCGCGCTGATCGGAGGCATCGTTCTCCCCGCCGTCCTCTTCATTCTGGCGCTCTGGTGGCCGTTTCGTGACCGGTCCGGACTTCACACCGTCGGGATCTGGTTCGCGCGGGAACGCCGAACACAGAACCTGGTCTTCCTCTGTATCTGTGTTCTCATAGTCGCATTCACAATCGTCGGGACCTTCTTCAGGGGTCCCTACTGGACATTCTATTGGCCGTGGGAAGCGTGGCCATCTATCCCGGTCAAATTCTAAACGACAAGCTCCGTCTGCCTGGGGAAACGCCACCATGAATCATACGACATCAGCGGAAAAAACCTCGTTTGCCGGAACAGAGAGGCGAGTTCTCGCACTCCTCGGGTTGATCGTCGTTGGACTCATGGGATTCGTTCTGTATGACTATGCTACGCCGGAATGGAGGATGATCCAGGACGAATTCCGCGACCTGATTCAGCAGAAATTCGGGGCCGAACGTGCCGGCGCCGTCCCGTCAGGCTTGCAGCAAATCCACGTGAGCGAGCTCGGCCGTGTCGATCGCTGTATTACCTGTCACCAGGGTGTTGCATGGAAGGGTCTTGAAAATGCGCCAGAGCCATTCCGGTCACATCCGACAGGAATCCTCGAGAAGCACCCCATCGACAAATACGGGTGCACGATATGTCATGGGGGACAGGGATACGCCGCCGACATGACCAACGCTCACGGTATCGTGGAACACTGGGAAGAACCCCTGTTCGGTCAGGAACTCGGCGAATTCTATCTGCTCAGCGACCGAAATGCGCTCATGCAGATGAACTGCAATCTCTGCCATCGATATGACAAGGAAACCAGAGGCGCCTCATCCATCAACCGGGCGAAACGGCTGGTGACGGAAAAGGGGTGTCGGGCTTGCCATGTCATCAACGGTCGTGGCGGCACCGTGGGGCCCGATCTCACCTGGGAAGGATCGAAGTCGCCGGAACAATTCAACTATGAACGAATCCGGGGGTTCAACTCGGAGTTCACATGGCAGGTGACGCATCTGAAGAATCCAAAAGAGTCAGTCGCGGAAACTGTCATGCCCAATTTCAACTTCAGCAGCGAGGATGCACAGGCCCTGGCGATGCTGGTGATGAGCTGGAAACATGAGACCATCCCGCTTGCCTATGTCCCCAACTCGACCTTCAAGGATATTCCGACACAGGAAGAACTCGAGAAGGAAGACCGGATGCTGAAAGGCCCGGGAGCTTTCTTCGTGAAGAAGAACTGTTTCGTCTGCCATTCAGTGTCCACGCTCGGCATCGACGCAGCAGCGCAGATCGGACCCGATCTGGCAAATGCAGTCGACGATGTTCAGGCGCGGTTCGGGCGGACTCTGGATGACTTCCTTGCCCGCCCGACAGGGACAATGGAAGTGGTCCTCTCAACAATGATCGACCTGTCGCCCGAGGAGCGGGAGGAAGCGATCGAGAAGATTCGAATCGCCGCCCGGTTGAAAGCGGAGGCCGGGAAGAACCCTCGCGCCGCAGGACAGTAGAGCGTTCGCCGCAGCACACAAACAGCCTCGAAGAGTGTCTGCTTCGAGCATGTGACATCAATCCAGGAGGATGCACAACAATGAAAAATGCACTCGCGTTTCTGGCCGTACTCACCCTGGCGATCTGCACGCTGGTGGGATGCGGCGGCGAGCAGAGAGGCAGAACCGGTGGACGGTCCGATGTCCGCTCGGATGTGCAGGATGCTGCCATCAAGACCTATGTCGCCCCGGGCGACCTGGACAAGTACTACCTCTTCAGTTCGGGTGGGCATTCAGGACAGGTCTATATCTACGGGGTGCCGTCCATGCGGCACATTTCGACGATCCCGGTCTTCAGTCCCTACCCCGCGACAGGATACGGGTTCGACAAGGAGTCAAAAGAGATGCTCGGAGGATTCGACTGGGGCGACGCCCACCACCCCTCATTGAGCGAAACGAACGGTGATTATGACGGACGCTGGCTCTTCATATCGGATAATGCGAACAACCGCATGGCCCGAATCGATCTACGGGATTTCAAGACAAAAGAGATCTTCGGACCGATTCCCAATGTCTCCGGAAACCACTGCTCTTCATTTGCCACCGAAAATACCGAATACATCCTCGCCGGATCGCGGTTTTCCGTCCCCTTGCCGAAGGGTCGGTACGAGAAGATCGAGGACTACGCGACAAAGTACAACGGGGTCGTTGCCGGCATCGCTGTCGATCCGAAAACCGGCCATATGACACTCGGGTGGGAAGTGCTCATGCCTCCCTTCAACTATGACCTTGGAGACGCAGGGAAGGGGCCGAGCGCTGATTGGGGATTCTGGACGTGCTATAATTCGGAGCGCGCGACCGGAAAACTGGAAGTCACCGCATCCCAGAAAGACCGCGACTATGTCGTGGCGGTGAACTGGAAGAGAGCGGAGGAGGCAATTCGGAACAACAAATTCACGATGATTGCGGGCGTGAAAGTCATCGAGCCAAAAAATGCGGACGGAGTGGTCTTCCTGCTCCCCGCCGCAAAGTCCCCCCACGGTGTCGACGTCAGTCCCGATGGAAAGTACATTATCGCCAGCGGCAAATTACAGAGCATTACCACGGTGTTCAGCTATGAGAAAATGCTCTCTGCGATCGAGAAAAAGGACTTTACCGGGAACGAAGACGGTATTCCTGTCCTCAACTATGACACGGTCAAGGATGCCGAGGTGAACGTGGGACTCGGTCCCCTTCATACCCAGTTCGACGACAAGGGATATGCGTACACCTCGCTCTTCGTTGAAAGCGCTGTTGCGAAATGGAAGCTGGGAACCTGGGAGGTCGTGGACAAGATTCCGGTGTCGTATAACATCGGCCACCTGTGTGCCTCTGAAGGGGACACAAAACATCCGACCGGCGAATACCTTGTTGCGCTCAATAAACTCTCGCACGGGCGTCACCTGAGTGTCGGTCCCTCTCAGCCGGAATCATCGCAGCTGATCGACATCGCAGGCGAGAAGATGTCCCTGCTGTACGACGCGTTTACAGAACCGGAGCCGCACTATGCGGAGATGATCAGGGCCGACAAGCTCAAGCCCATCGAGGTCTATGCGAAAGAAGAGAACAAGAATCCAAAAGCAATCTGGGACATCAAGGATGCGAAGGTGGTCCGGAGCGGCAAGAACGTTGAAGTCTATATGGTGGCCGTGCGCTCCAGCTTCGAACCGTCCTCAGTCGATGTGAATAGGGGAGATCACGTCACGATCCACCTCACGAACATTGAGCAGACGACAGACGAGCTCCATGGCATCGGGTTCAATGAGTATAACATCAACGTCGTCGTCGATCCGGGGGAGACAAAGACGATCGAGTTTGTCGCCGATAAGTCGGGCGTGTATCCGTTTTACTGTACGAACTTCTGTTCAGCACTTCATCAGGAGATGCAAGGCTACCTGCTCGTCAAGTGACTGTGCACTCCGGCCCCGGGGGCGCAATGCGCGCCCCCGGGCGGCAGGGTGGGGCTCAGAGAGCCCGGAAGGAACGGCATGAATATGAACAAGTATCTGGCAGCGACTGCATCGTTTTTCGAAATATCGCTCGATTTGCGGAGCAGGGCACTTGTACTGCTCGGCGCCCTGTTCCTTCTGCCAACGTTCGTTCTCCCTCTCTGGAATATGACGCTCTACTCGAATCAGTTTCCGGATGGCCTGACCCTGCATATCTACTCCCACAAGCTTGAGGGAGGGAAATCGCCTGAACGGGATGATCTGAAGGAAATCAATTCCCTCAATCACTATATCGGGATGCGGGCGCTGGAGGAAGATGACTTTACGGAATTCAAATGGATTCCGTTCGTTATCGGAGGCATGGTACTGCTGGCATTCCGGGTCGTGGTCCTGGGCAAGATGTCGAAGCTGGCTGATCTGCTGGTCCTGCTCCTGTATTTTGGGGTGTTCTCGCTCTGGAGCTACTACCACAAGCTGTATCTCTACGGGCATGAGCTTGACGCGGAGGCAGCGATCAAGATTGATCCCTTTACGCCTCCGATGTTCGGACACCACACGCTGGCCAATTTCGAGGTCTATAGCTATCCCGCGGCCGGATCCTATCTCATGCTCGTGGCGCCTCTCCTGTTCCTGGCGGCTGTCTGGTATGCTCGAAAATCGTGGAAAGCGCAGCATCAGGGATGAAGAACAGGAGCCATGACTGATTCCGGTCCGGTTCTGCCACGGGAGCACGGGGCTTGGGCGATTCTGTGCGTCCCGCTCCTGGTCGGGTCAGCCTTCGCAGGCGCCTGGACGTGGGAGTATACCCTCCTCTGGACGTGTGCACTTGCGTTCTTCCTGGCATCCAACGCAGCAGGGACAATGATCCGGGGAGAGCGACAACGCGGCAGGCCGGCCGCAACGACGCCTCGATCCGGCCTGTGGACCGCGATCTATGGCAGTGTCGGGACGGCACTGTCCGTCCCGCTTCTCGCACGGGGATATTCACTTCTGTTGCCGATCGGGGCAGCCGGCGTGCTGGCGTTTATCGGCGCGTTTCTCGTGCGGACCCGGTTCCCGGGATCGATCGGAAATAGCCTCCTGGGTGTCGCGGGGCTGACGCTCGGCGCCCCGGCAGCGTACTATGTGGGCACGGGAAGGCTCGACGTCACAGCCGGCATGCTCTGGCTGCTGAACGCACTCTTCTTCGGGTCGGGTGTCCTGTACGTCCATATGAAGATCGGCGCTGCCGCGCTCAAGAAGCAAACGCTCACCATTGGGGAGAAATTCTCGCTGGGCGCGTGCACCCTCTCCTATTATGCGGGGATGCTCACTCTGATTGGCGGACTCGCCGCCTTGGGATGGATCTCCCTGAGAGCAATCGTGGCGTTCCTTCCGGTCACTCTCCACGTGTGCATCGGGACGATCACGCTTTCAGGCCAGGTGCGCTTCAAGAGACTCGGATTTCTGCTTCTCGGACAGTCTGTGCTGTTCGCGGTATTGATCGTCATGTTCGGAACCTGAGCCCATGTACTCCATGTTCGGATATCTCTCGTTCGTCTGTCTCTTCCTGCTCTGTTCGAGCCCTCACCAGGGCCGGAGTGCGACTGCGATAGCGGTCGGCAGATGCCTTCAGGACCGGATACGTGCCTGCAACGCAGGGGATACCCTCGTTGTATCGGCCGGCGTCCATGAGGGCAACGTGGTGCTGGACAGGAGACTGATCCTGATCGGTCAGGGGTGGCCCATTATCCGTGGCACGGGGAAGGGAAGCGTGCTGACCGTGAAGGCCGACTCATGCGTGGTCAAGGGATTCATCATCGAGCATAGCGGCGGCAACCTGATGAACGACGACTCCGGACTGTTCCTGGAGGCGCGGCACTGTGTGGCGGAAGGAAATATCCTGCGCGACATTCTCTTCGGGATATATCTCTTCCAATCCGACTTCAATACCATACGGGGGAACCGGATAACAGGGAGAAGAGACCTTGACCTCGGACAGCGCGGGAGCGGCATCCACATCTGGAATTCGAACCACAACGTGTTTGCAGAGAACACCGTCACGCAGGCGCGGGACGGATTCTACGTGCAGTATGCCAAGCATACACGAATCGAGGGAAATGAGGCGCATGATCTACGGTACGGCCTCCACTATATGTATGCCGATTCCAACATCTTCCTCGGGAATGATTTTCATGACAATGTAGCCGGTGCCGCGATCATGTATTCGAAATTCATCCGGTTCCGGCACAATGTCTTCAGCCGAAATCGCGGATATTCTTCGTTCGGCATTCTTTTTCAGGACTGCCATGACATGCTGGCGGATTCTAACGTGATCGCTGATAATGTCGTAGGGATGTTTTTCGAAGCCACCACGGACAACCGGTTTCGGCATAATATCATCGCCAACAACGACGTCGCCCTGCAGATGTTCCAGAATTCCACTGGCAACTCCTTCTCGGGGAATAATTTCATCGGGAATCTCAACCCGCTCTCCCTGGTGGGCAAACAGACCGAAACTCGATGGTCCGAAGATGGAGTGGGCAATTACTGGAGCACATACGATGGATATGACATGGATGGCGACGGGATCGGAGATATCCCGATGAAGATCCAGAACGTGTTCCAGTACATGGAAGGGCAGAACGCAAATCTGAGGCTCTACCTGTACAGCCCCGCGTCTCAGGCACTGGCGGCGGCGGCGAAAGCCTTCCCGATTCTTGACATCAACAGCGAAGAGGATTGCCACCCCCGGATGCGCCCGGCGGACCTGCACGCCCTGCCGGCAGTGCGAATGATGCGGGGTGAAAGCCACAGTGACAGGAACCTGGCCGGGCTTCTGCTCCTGATGCCAGTGACGGGTGCCTGCTGCGCGGGACTCTTGTACAGGAGACGACGGCGACGGAGAGAGCAATGATCGAGGTTCAGCGGTTCAGCAAGCGGTTCGGAGAGAATTGGGCGGCCTCTGATATCTCCTTTCAGGTGAAGGAGGGGGAAGTGTTTGCGTTCCTCGGCCCCAATGGGAGCGGGAAGACAACTACGCTGCGGTCGATGGTCGGACTTACCGTCCCCACCTCCGGCAGGATCCTGATCAACGGGGTTGATGTCCGGAAATTCCCCCGGGAAACCAAACGGTTCATGAGCTATCTACCGCAGCGTGTGGTGTTTCCGGATAACTGCACGGCGCGTGAAGTGATCGATTTCTTCTGCCGGATTCGGGACCTTCCCCCCGGAAGGGCGGAGGGGGTGATGCAGGCGTATCAGTTCGCAGATCTGTCCGGGCAGTACGTCGGCGAGTTTTCCGGCGGGATGATCCAGCGACTGGGGCTCGCTGTCGCTGCGCTGCCGGATGCGCCTATTCTGTTGCTGGACGAGCCGACGGCGAACCTCGACCCCCAGGGGGTAAAACGCTTTCGCGAGTTCATCATGCACCAGAAGGAGAACGGCAAGACCATTCTCTTCTCAACCCACCTCCTCCACGAGGTTGAGCAATTGGCTGACAGGGTTGGTGTCTTCGTGAACGGGCGCCTGGCTGCTGTTGAGTATATCGATAGCCTTCGCCGTACGTATCGGGCCACAACCTCCATCGAGGATATGTACCTCCACTATGTCGAGAAGAGAGACTATGAGCGGAATTAGGAATGTCGGCGCACGTGCCGGACTCTCTCTCGGGCTGTCCTTGCTGGTTTCGTGCGCCGGATCTGGTGTCCGGCCAGTCGAGATCTACCCGGAAGACCTCTGCTCCCTCTGTCGTATGACAGTGTCTGATCCGCGATGTGCGGGGGAAGTGATAACGAATGACGACGAGGTCTACAAGTTCGACGATATCGGGTGCATGGAGGAATTCCTTGCACGAACGCCGGAGGCGGGAACGCCGACGGTGTTTGTGAAGGATTATGAAACGACGCAATGGGTGCTTCGAGACAGCAGCACCATCGTTGACACGGATCTGTTCACGCCTATGGGGAGCGGAAAGATTGCCTTCAGGGATCCGCGCAAAGCGAGAGAGTTTGCGGAGCGATACCCCGCAACGAACCGCGCGCGGTGATGAGCCGCCGGCGCCCCGGAAGCGGATGTCGATAGAGAAGAGAGGTCCCAT
The DNA here is from genome assembly GCA_002451155.1 of Ignavibacteria bacterium UBA6906. Lineage (GTDB taxonomy): Bacteria > Bacteroidota > Ignavibacteria > UBA10030 > UBA6906 > UBA6906. The sequence goes on along the minus strand of DKBG01000088.1, from coordinate 3,740 downwards.
GCAAGGAAAGACAATCTACGTTATCGCACGTCAGGAATTGACGATTAATATTCGGAACAGGTGGACCCTGATCTTCGCCCTGGTGTTTGGCGTGCTCGTGGTTAGCATTGCCTATGTTGGAATAATGGCGGAAGGGTTTTCGGGAGTACAGAGTTTCACCCGAACCTCGGCAAGCCTGCTCAACCTTGTCCTCTACGTCATCCCCCTGGTAGGAATCGTCATGGGGACGGTGAGCTTTACCGGCGATAAGGGATCGATGGAGCTGCTCTTTGCCCAGCCGCTTGTCCGGACGGAGGTGATGCTTGGGAAAGTGCTGGGAGTCTTCGCGTCGATCGCGCTATCCACGATTATCGGCTTCACGCTGGCAGGGCTGGTTGTGGTTCTCGGGAACGGTCCGGAGGGGATTGCGAGCTATCTCTCCTTTGTCGTCCTGGCCCTTGTGCTGTCGCTTGCATTCCTTAATCTCGCCGTTCTTGTGGCAACCGCATGCAGGCGGAAGGCAAAAGCTTTTGGGATCGCGCTCTTCCTCTGGTTCTTCTTTGTTCTCTTCTATGATTTGATGGTCCTCGGGAGTACGCTGCTGCTCAAGGGTCAGACGGCGAACAGGGCTCTCTTCCTTTCTCTCTTCGGAAACCCGGTCGACATGGTCCGGGTTGCCACGCTGATCATTCTTGACAACGTCACCATATTCGGGGCGTCAGGGGCTGCGCTCCTGAGATTTCTCGGGGGCGGGACGCTGAGCGTTCTGGCTCTCATTGGCGGTCTGTGCCTCTGGACAATTTTGCCTCTTGTCGTATCCCATCGCCTTCTCCTCAAGCAGGATATCTAGGCCGTATCGCTCATTCTGCCCCCTTATGCCAGATTCCGGTCCCGCTCTACCTATGCTTTTTCCCCACCGGGTGGACGCCTCCGAACCGGGCGAGGCGTCCGTCCGGCTAAAAGAAGCAGGCCCAGAATGGGGGTGAACTCGAACACCTCCGTCTTGGTCCCAGCCTGCGAGGGGTGTACACAGGTCTTTCGTGTGACCTCGTTTCACACTCCGCTCGTCAGCCCTCCTGCGTCAACGAGTTCTTGTCAAACAGGAGGGGAAGAAAACGTTAGGTCATGGAACCATAGGGAGCAAAACTGCGTTCCCATTGGCAGTGCTGCCCCCGTAATTCTCAACCCCAACTCACAGTAAGAAAGGCCCAAATCATGATCGCAAGACCCTCGCCGCGGTCCTTCGTAGTGACAGGACTGCTTGGAGTGCTTCTTAGTGCGGCAGTTCCCTCATTTGCCCAGGAATGGAACGCCCAGCAAAAGGAGGTCTGGAAGAACGTGGAAGCATACTGGGCGCTCGACGCCGCCGGGAACCTTGAAGGATTCTTAAGCTATTTTCACGACGACTATCTGGGTTGGAGCCTGGATAGTCCCGTGCCAGGAGACAAAGCGACTGTGCGGAAGTTCGTTGATCACGATTTCAAGACGTCAAAGACGGTTCTCTATGACATCAAGCCGGTTGGAATCAAGGTCATGGGGAATTTCGCCTTTGCTGACTATTATTATACCGTCGTCCACAAGAACGCCGAAGGAAAGGAAAAATCGGAGCAGGGACGCTGGTGTGATATCCTGATGAAACAGGGCGACAAGTGGGTGCTCGTCGGAGATCATGGTGGGAAGGTCTCAAAAGAAGACTAACCCGCAACTTCATGTCAATATACACCCCGGCCCGGAAAGGCGGGGTGTTTCTTTTTCCTCGCGGTATGGCAGTCCATCTCCTTCCGACTGGCCTTGACAATGCCATAACGCGGCACTACCTTACCGCCAGACACATGCGCGGATTGACCTGATGAAGAGCCGCCGAGTGTTTGTCTGCTGTTCGACGACCCACTGTCCCTCCTGGAAACCAACCCCGCGCATTCTGTCGATGGTACCGAGACAGGGCTCCTGTCGTGCCTGTCGGCGGTCTTTCCCGTTCCTCCATACAATGCATCACACTCCACGAAGGGCGGGAACACTAGTCCTCGGAGGTGAACATGAATACACGAAGAGTGGTGGTTGCGAATCTTGGGCTCGCCCTTCTGCTCCTCATGGCCCACGTTGCATGCGGCCAGAACCTTATTAAGAACGGCGACTTTGAACGCTTCACGGGAGATGAGCCGGTGGGATGGGAGACCACCAACATCCCGAATTTCTGCACGGTCGTGACCCCATCCCTGAAAGCTGCATCGGGAAAACTCGCGGTCCAGCTTGAGGTGAAGGTCTGCTCGGGGTCAAAAATTCCCGGGATGATCATACAGAAGAAGATCCCGATAAAACCGGGTGAGTATGAGATGCAGTTCAAGTACCTGCTTGCATCGGTTGGCGAAGACGTCGGTTTCATCAACCTGGAATTTCAGAATGCCCAGGGCAACTCCATCCGGATGTGTCAGGAAAACCTATCAGAAAGCAAAGTCTCGTACACCGTATTCAAAGGGAAGTTCCCGGCTCCCGATGAGGCAGTCTCCGCGGAGCTGAAGATCGCCGTTATTCCCTCAAAGAGTTCCGGAGATCTTCATGACGGCACGAGCATTCTTATTGATGACATGGTGCTCATAGCGCTGGAGCCCGAAAAAGAGAAACCCTGAGTGTGTGCGAGAGACAAGCTCTGGGGAAGTCTTCTGGCGGATGCACTGGCTCTCCTGCACCCCTGTCGGGTGCGAGACGCCGTACGGCGCGGTGCAACTCAGCATTCCTCCGGTGGTGGGCCGGATTCGATTCTCCAGAACGCAAACGGCGGGAGGAAACCCTCCCGCCGTCGCATAACCCTCTACCACAATCGATCCGCTCCTACTCCGATTCTCCTGGATATTTCAGTGTCTTGATGAACTGCTCAGGGCCAAAACTCGCGCCGTTCTGTCGCGGGGGAAGACCCTTCAACGTCATAAACACGGGCGGCCGGTGGCCATCGGACGTGCTGGAACGGTGTCGAGATGTACAGATGGATTTCTGATGCCCCGGCATCGCTCGTTCCGGCTTATTGGTTGCCAGAGTTCGGCTTGTACAGCGTTTCCATGACCGCGTCCAGGTTAAAACTACCCGGCTTCTGCCGGGGCGGGAACTCCTTCATCGTGGAAAGGAACTGTCCCACGATGGCCTGGGCAGGGACGAGCAGATAGACACGCTCTACCCGCCAACGCGGATAGTCAATCCCCTCGTGATCCGCCCGCTCGAACGGATCGCCCCGGAGGTCGAAGAGTTTTGGAATGCGGAGCGTCACCATCGGTTCCTGCCAGACGTCGAAACTCTCAGCGCGTTGTTCCTGGAATACCATCTTCCACCGGTCGTAGCGGAGACCTACGAGGCCGCCGTCGTCGCTGAAGTAGAAGAACTCCTTGCGCGGGGATTCTTTGGTCTGGCCGGTGAGATATGGCAGGAAATTGTACCCGTCGACATGTACCTTGAACGTCTTCTTCCCCACCGCATAACCGGTCAGCAGCTTTTCCTTTATGTCTGGCGTGCCGGCGGCTGCAAGCAGCGTCGGCATCCAGTCTTCCTGGGAGATCACGACATTTGACACCTGGCCGGGTTTTATTTTCCCGGGCCAGCGCACCATCATCGGGACGCGGTACCCGCCTTCCCAGTTGGTGTTCTTCTCTGCCCGGAACGGGGTGATGCCGCCATCCGGCCAGGTGTTATAATGTGGCCCGTTATCGGTCGAGTACATCACGATGGTGTCTTCAGCAATCCCCAGCTCATCGAGCTTATCCAGCATCTTGCCG
>DKBG01000129.1 GCA_002451155.1 Ignavibacteria bacterium UBA6906 | reverse complement strand
ATTCAACCTGCGGTCAACCGTGGCAAGAATTCCGAAGATGTACCTGCTGTATTTGTCATACGCAACAATCGGAAAATCTTCCGGTTTGATCCCAAGGCCCGGGTATTTCGCGCGCGAGAATACTTCGACATCCCGGGACGGATCAGTCCCAACGACATGAAGATAGCTCTTGCTGTCCTTCTCGCGATCGGGATCATGCACATCGCTTGATCTCAACCGGTTGTAGAGGAACCGCTTCCCATCTTCAAGCCACGAAGCACCACCCAGCCAGCAGCGGTCAATCTGCTCGGGGGACAAGGTCTTGCTCTCCACGTCCATGATCAGCATGATCGAGCTTTCCGATCCGTTCGGGGCAACTTCAATGGCGATCTTCCCGCCGTCGTCGGACGGGGAGATGTTTGAGATGACGTACTTCTTTGTTGTGTCGCTGCCGAACGTGGTCGGGTCGAAGAGAAGCGATTCCGTGCCCTCGAAGCCCGTGCGGTGAAAGAGCTTCCCGGTTTCATCGGCCGGCGTCGTCTTCAGGTAGAAATACTGATCATTGTCCGTGATCGCCAGGTTTGTGACTCTGGCCGCACGGCGTGCGTCAAATTCCCTCATCTTGTCGATCAGTTCCTGCCGCCCGGGAATCCGGTCGATCATCGCCCGGGCATAGTCCGCCTGCGATTGTATCCAGTTCTGCACGACCGTATCCTTGAGGTCCTCCAGATAGCGATACGGATCATCTACTGTTTTTCCCCAGTAGTCCTCGGCAACCACCTTGACGGGAGCGAGCGGCGGTCTCTCCGGGCCACCCGCACACCCTGGCAGGAAGATTGCAGCAGCCAGAATGACGGAGAGAAGAGTTCTCATGGTATGCTCCTTCGCTAAAGAATGTCTTGTTGATTTCCATTCACCTGCAGCCACCCGACCGCAACTGCCTCGCCTCTGCAGATCTACCATCCTCCCAGTGCGCTCAGCAGATCCTGGGCGATTGCCTTCCACTCCGATTCCAGCGGCAGATCAGGGACAGGCTTTTCCGCCCGCGCATACCAGTATGCTGCGTTTCCCTGATCACCTTCCTTCCGGTGGAGGTAGGCATGCACCCAGGAAGAATCGGGGCTATCGGACGACTGCACAATCCGATGCGCAGCATCCCAATCACCGCGGGCGTCGATCAGGAGGGCGCAGAGCGGTGCGGGAAGAGCGTGGTCCTGCTCAGGATGGGAGATACGGGCCGTGAATTCCGCAACAGTCATCTATTATATAAAACAGGCAAGGGGCGTGATGAGGCAGTCACTGGCAAACACTTGCAGTATAGTACAAGAGAGGCCCGTCACATGCAAGGCCGCGTTGATGCCCCTGCAGCGAGGCTGGAAATCAGTTCATCCGGTATTCGCGGCCAGAAAGCGACGGGGGCCGCTGTAGCGGCCCCCGGGAAGAAAGAATCACTGCGCTGATCTTCAGTTGAGCGGAAAGTTGTAGGCAACCATCAGGGAGAAGTTCATGGCATTGGTGTCCACCACGTAGAACCGGAACAGCCCCTCGATTGGGCCGCTCTGGTAGCCGATCCCTGGAGCAAGCATGAAATTGGTCGAGCTGTGGCTGGGAAGATCTTCGAGGAACGCGTAGCCAAGCGAAGGCCCGGTATAGTCCCAACTCTCAGTGACATTGTACAGCCCAATCTCTCCAGACACGAACCACCCCTTGCTAAAACCGTACTTCACACCGGCAACAATCGGGATGGCATAGGTGGAAATGTCGTAGCCATAGCCGAATTCCTCAAACGATTTGCCGGTCCATCGGAGATAGCCGACGTTCCCGGTCAGCGCAAGGTTCTGGTCGAGACCGTATTCGAACCGCGCGGTCGCACCGTAGCCAAAGCCGGCGATGTCAGAAAAGTTGCCGATGGGCAAGGACAGCTCGATCGCCGGGCCGAGTGTCATCTTCCCTTTTGCCGGCCCGAACTGTGCCGTCGCAACGGACGAAACAAGCAGTGCAAGAACAAACAGTCCAAATATCTTCTTCATGGAGTCCCTCATTTGGTGAGTATTGTTGTGAGTAGTACGGTGGATGAACCAATGCGACGGCAACATGCGTAAATTGANNAGACTCTGAAGGTCGAAGTCAGAAGTGGAAGGTAAGCCCCACTCCGGGGCCATGGGATGTCATGTCAAACTCATACGCATCCGCACCAGTCCCCTGTTCATAGTCAAAGTCCCACACCCGGTAGGCAAGGAGGATTGAGAAATTCCCGAGACGGAGACCGGCCGCCGCGACAATGTTCCAGCTGAACTTCGACCCCACTCCGAACCCACCCACATCTCCCCTCAACGATATCCCGACAAGAGGAATCAACGGCCAGGTCCACCGCGCTCCTACGAAGGGATCGAACCAGGTCTGTCTCCCCTCCCCGAGCGAACGGACGGAATCGCTGATTGTTATTATCACGTCCGCGAGCCGGCCACCACCGAGGATCTCCAATCGAGGGCTCAGGCGGTACGCCGCTCCGGCTTCACCGAGAAAACTCTTCGTCGACCCGGTCAAGCTGTTTTCCCCCCGGCGCTCCCGGTTCGCCCAGAGCGCGTCAAGGAGGATCGACCATTCTTTCTTCTGTGCTTCAGCATGAACACTGAATGACCAACCGAGCTTGCGCAGGTAGTCCTCCGATGTCAGTTTCACAGACTGGTCTCCGATACGGAGCACTCCCTCCTGCGTAGCTGCCCACCCATAGGGCGTAATGTCAAAACGCCATCCCTCGCCGGATTGGTCTTGCGCATAGAGAGGCGCCCACGAACAGACGAGGATGCATGCCATAGAACCCACGAATTTGCCGATCATACGCTTCCCTCCTGCTAAGGATTCTCCACCACAATACTCAAATCAGAGTTCATTTGCACCGGGATTTCCCGCATTCACTTTTAAGCAGGAGGGACCGGGCATTGATTGTCCACACTTCATTCATTACCATAGTACATTCCTCTCACGCCAGATACGGCTGGCAAAGTTACCCAAACCGAGGGAGCATGACGATCTTACGCCCTGTACAATATCGTGTAAAGACACTCCTCATCCTGATCTTGCTGGTTACCCGGGCGACCTCCGCGAACGGCCAGACTGAGGAGGCGGCGGACACGGCCCAAACCGACAACTTCGGTTGGCTGGCGTACCCCTATGTGTTCATGTCGCCGGAGACCAACCTGGCATTCGGGGTCGGGGGTATAGTCTACTTTCGTTTCAGTCCGGAAAAAACGGTCAAGCCTTCCAGCATCACGCCCTCAGGCTATTATTCCATTAACGATCAGTATGACGTGACGATTATTCCGGAGTTCTACATCGGAAAGAAGTTCTATATCTACTCTTATTTCAGCTTCGGCCGGTACATCGACAAGTTTTACGGAATCGGACCCGGCAGCGAAGAGATCGGAAACCCCGACTATGCCCATCATTCGCTCGTTCTCCAGGTCAACCTTCAGCCGCAGATCTCCGAGGAGTTCAGGGCCGGGCTCTATGCCCGTTGCCTCTTCAGGACGATCACCGATCCGTACACGAACCCATACATCATTCAGGGTGCGGTAACCGGCAGCGAAGGAGGAACCAGCGTGGGATTGGGCGGGGTGATTGCCTGGGATACCCGGAATCACCGGTTCTATCCATCCGACGGCCATCTCAACGAACTGCGGGCGGTCTTTTACAGCAAGGCGTGGGGGAGCACGTTCGATTATAATAAGTATGAGCTGGATCTCCGGTACTATCACTCACTGGGTGAAGGAGACCTGCAGGTGGTCGGTGGGCAGGTGTATGGTGTCTTCACGTTCGGGAACGGACCATTCTACGATATCGCGATGCTAGGCGGGAAAACGATCATGCGCGGATACTACCTCGGCCGATACCGCGACAACGCCCTCCTTGCAGGCCAGGTTGAATACCGGACCCGTCTGTTCTGGAGAATCGGACTCATTGGCTTTGTCGGTGCCGGCCAGGTCATGCCGAAGCTCAAAGAGTTCAGGGCCAGAACACTCCAGTACTCGTACGGCTTCGGCCTGCGGTACCAGTTTGACCTGGCGGAAAAGATCGATGTCCGCGCGGATTTTGGATTTGGAAAAGGAACGAGCGGAGTGTACTTCGACGTTCAGCAAGCATTCTGACGTCCCGGCGCAACCCCTTCACTCTTTCACCATATCTACTCCGAAAAGCCTCCTCGACCGCTCTCCCCGCGGCACCCGCAAGATCACTCCAACCCTCGTCTTTCCCGCAGTGACTTCCGGAGGGATGGGGTACATGACAACCTCTGACCCTGGGAAATCGCCACTCCCAACAGCACTTCCGGCCAGTGCTCTCCCGTCCGCTGTTATCACAAAGGGTTTTCCCGAATCCGGTGAACTAAACGTGCACCGGAGTGAAGTTGTACCGACCGCTGGGACGGTGAGGTCGGACTTGATCCAGTCGCCACAGGCTATCCAGGCCTTCCCTTCCTGGTCTCCCCTGCGAAGTTGAAAAGCCTGGAAATTGTGCTCTTCTTCCGAGGTGCTGTCACCAAAGACGATACTGTCTATGATGCCTGAGGGAAGAGCTTCGCTCGCCCTGCGTGTTCGATCCCACTCCTCTTCCGAATAGATATCCCAGTAGATAGCATAGCGTTGATCGAATAGCCGGTAGAAGGGAATCAGCGTGACATCATTCGGCCTCCCGGCACCCATTGTTGAGAATGTCAGGGACTGCCCGCCGACCGGTGTGATCCATGAGTCACACTCCGGATTTGTCACCACGAAGAACGGAGAGGGAACCGGATCCCCCAACGGTCCGTATTCGCCGAACAGGGTCTCACGCGTTATTCCCTCGCTCCCGAGCTTCCCGGCGAGGACGAGCGGACCAAACATGATCGCGGCCCGGTTTGGATTATCCGGCATTCTGCTGAGATGGAGGCCCATCGGCAGGTTGACCTCTACGACGTCCCCCTCCTTCCATAGACGTCTGATAGTAATGTAGCTGCCCGGCTCTGCGAACGAATCCAGTGTCCTTCCATTGACCCGAAGGTATCCGCCCTGCGCTGTCCAGCCCGGGACGCGGATCGCCAGGGTGAATTCAACCGGTTGTCTGCCATGCATCGTAAGCGACGTTCCCTGCTGCTCAGGGAACGCGGTCTTCTGCACTACCGTCACACCTTTCGCTCTCCAGGTCAGTTCAGACGGAACAAACAGGTTGACATAGAGTGTTCGATCGTCGGCGAAATAGATGCCGTTGCCCAGGCTGGCGAAGAGTTCCACACCGGTCCCTGTGCAGCACCAGAACGATTCCGTCGGAGTGCCGAACGTCTTGAACCACCCCGAGCCCATCGGAACGTAGTACATCGTCATTCCATCTTCCGGATGCTGAACCGGCAGAATACCGTTCCAGAGCGCGCGTTCGTAGTAGTCGGCATACCGTATATCGGGATTCCAGCTGAAGAGGTGGCGGGTCAGCTTCAGCATGTTGTAGGTACAGCAGGTTTCATGGTCGAACTGGCCAATCAGCGTCGCGAGCCGGAACGGATCGTTCCCCCAGTGCTCGTCGTAACTCGTCCCGCCACATACGTAGGTGCGTGCACTGACCACTTCATCCCAGAAATAGGTCGCAATGCTGAAGGACTTCCCGTCACCCGAGGTCTCGTATTCCCTGGCAGCCCCCACCACTTTCGGAATCTGCGTGTTTGCATGAAGTCCTTTGAGCCGGTCCTGGTGCTCCGCGAGAGGATTCAGAACCGCCGCGTGATCGAACCGGCGGGCGAGGGCCAGGTGATCGGGATTTCCGGTTACGGCGTAGAGATTTCTGAGAAGTTCGTTCATCCCTCCGAATTCAACCTTGAGCATTTTCTGAACCGCGGCATCGTCGAGCCTGTCCAGGCGCTGTTTGGTCCAGGCGACAAACTTCGTCAGAACCTCGAGCGCTTGTTTGTTCCCGGCCAGAGTGCCCATGTCCAGGAGTCCCGCCATAATCTTGTGGAGCGTGTACCAGGGTGCCCAGACCCGCTTGCCGGTTTCCACGCGATCGATGAAAGTCTCCGGGTACGCGCTCAGGTATCCATCCCCGAGAGCATCCTGACATTCCGCAAGCCCGGCAACCGCGGAATCGGCTTTCTCCTTGAGCTGTTCATCGCCATCAGACGCATACATGAGCGCGCAGGCGGAGAGAAAATGACCCATGAAATGCCCGCGAAGCTCGACTGACGGCGCTTCCCATCCACCGAAGGGCTCCGCAGTCGACTGGATCCCGGCATTCAGGCGAAACGTGTGCAGCAGCCGGTCGAGCGCAAGCGAGCGGAGATACTCTCTGTCACGGTTCATCGCGTCGGTGAACGGGCCATCCAGGAGCCGCACATCCTTGAGTTGGAACGGGGAAGCCTTGACATGCGGCGAAGCGGTTCGCTCCTCACGCTGATCCGGATCAGCAGGGGCCGTGACGGAGAGCGCAAGAAGGAGCAGGATCAAACAAGCAACAGGGTGGGGGCGGAGGGATGTCATACGAGGGAACCTCTGGATTGTCCTAATTCTGCCGTACAATTGCGATGCTGGTTTCCGAGGCGGGCCCGATCGAGAGCAACGTGGTAACGGTCCGCTCCGATTCCGTCACACTCAATTTGAATGGACCATGCTCTGCTGCAACGATGTACGTTCCAGCCGGAAGTCCAGTCAGGTGAAGCGGCGTTATGTGCGCGTCAGCAGACCGGTTTTCGACCAGAAACCGTATCGCTGTAAGGTCTGCATGGACGGTGATGGACCTCTCCAAGGCGTATCCATCGCGGTCGAGGATCATGGAGAAACGCATCGCAGGTCGGACGATATGGAATCGCTGACGAACGCCGTCACGAGGGACAACCTCGAGGGTATCACCGGACCGGACGAGTTTGCCGCCGTACGTAACTGGCCCAAAGATGGGGTCTTGCGAAAAGATTGTTGCGGCAGCTCTCAGCGCTCCGCCGTATCCGAGATCGATCTCCCCGTCATAGAACCATGCGCCGCGTCCCTGCTCTTTCCTGATCCAGTTCACAGAAGACTTCTGCGGTTCGAACGCCCAGCCGGCGGCCCCGTCATTCTCAAGGCCGGGATACCAGTATCCGTATGCGGATTCCGCCGTTCCCGTGTTCATTAGGGCCCATGAGCTGAGCGTGGACGCATAGCCGAGTCGCAGGAAGGGAGCCGGGTCGTCGCTGAACCGCAGGGCATAGTCGAGTATCGCCCAGCCGCCCATCTGGGACATGTAGCTGAGCAGATAGCGCGCGCTTTCCCCACGGTAGTCGCTGCCCAGCGTATAATAGGCAGGCTCGAGAACACCGCGACAGGCAAGGTTGGCCGCCATTTGCCGGGCCATGAACGCCCGTGCATCCCCGGGAGTGATCTCCGGATGGGAGCACCACCGCTGGCGCACAGTATCAAACCAGAGATTTGTGTCGGGTCTCAGCGGATGGGCTAACGCATACGAGGCGAACGCCTGGGTCGATTCGAATGCCGTCGCATCGAAGTTGTACTCCGAGCGGTACGGATACGGGTCGTCATAGATGAAATACTTTACTTTCCGTTCCCATTCCCTCCGCAGGGTGTCGGCCTGAAAGGGAAAACCCTCGGCCTCCAGTGAATCAATCAGCTGGGGAATCATGAGTTCATTATACGATGCCCATCTGATCGCCTCATGAACGGGAAAGATCTTCTGCGGAACGGTGAACAATGCCATCGCGGTCCCGTATGCCCGTTCGAGGTTGCGCAGGCGACCAGGTTGATCAAGCAGGTGCGGATACATTTTGGCGATTTGATACATATGAAAGTAGAGCATCACGACATGCGGATAGTCATAGGTTCGCCAGACGTGATGTACGCCCTCTCCTTTCTCTTTCCGCCCTTCCGTGTTCCTGCGGTTTTCATACCAGTTGGGCACACCGAATATTCCGTAGGGATAGGGGGTGTCCCGTTCAGTGTACTGGAGTCTCCCCCAGAGGTAGTTGTTGATGTAGTATTCAATCGCCCTGATCTCCCGCCGATCAGGATAGCGGAGATTCTTGGCGGCCAGAAAGGGAGCCTTACAGAGCGCCGGATCGTCGCAGGCGAGCACATATCCCCACCAACCCAGAAATCCATCCGGGTCATCCGGTCCCCTGAGGACCCTGTTTCGCATATCCCACTGGGAGAACAGGCCGTTGTACCAGACTGAAGGGTCCCGATGCTGCTGCTTCACCGCGAGGAATGAAGCGCGCTTCTTAATCAATATTTCCAGAGGCTCCGTCGCGAAGAACTCGAGGGGCATTGATTCGCCCGCGCCGTAGTGGACCGTAAGGAGATTCTCGCCGAGCCGACGGAACAGGACATCGAACAGTTGGTATCCATTGTTGCCGGGGCCATGTGATTCAATCCGCGTGTCGTGAGGATACTCCGCCGTCAGAGAATCAATCCCCCGTCGTGAGCGTACGGCAATCCTCGCACGAAGATCGGTCGGAATGGTCATACCCGGGACCACCTGGACATCGACCAGGCCATAGTCGTAGAGCCTGGTCCGGACAGCATCATAGTCGGGAGCCCATCGGAAATTGAACCCGTAGGTCTTCTGACCAGCGGCTTCGCGACCCGGGCGCAATTTCAGTGTGGTAAGCGGTTGTCGCCAGGTACCGCGGGGATCCTCGCGGGCCTTCTCCCCCGCATGAACATAGACGGAAAAGAGTGCCGGCTCGCTTTTGCCCTGATCCGTAAGGTCGAAAAACTCGAGCCCGGTCCCCGGCATTGGCGTCAGCAGGAGGTACGGGCCGATCCCACTGGGACGGAGCCAGTAGAGAAACGATGCCCCACCTCCAATGTACTGATGTCTGATTACTCGGCGCTCGAAGATCTCCGGTCCATCCTCGCCATACCGATTGTTGAACGGAAGAGGAAGCGAAAGGTCGCCCACTTCGATCGCATTGTCGAGAAGATTTCTGAGGCGAACACGCCAGCTGAGAGAATCCCCCTGCAGGGTAAAGAGCTGGGCAATTTGGATCTGCCCCCGCCCTCGAAACTTGACAGTATGGGAAATTGCATACTGGGAGGATCCGCCACGTTTTTTCGATCCAGCAAGGGGCTCCGCCTGCAGGTTTGCCGTCGAGACGCTGCGCCACGCTCCCTTCCCAACCCGGTACCGGAGGGAAATTACACCAAGGGATCTGCCGGGCAGGATGTATTCAGTTTCATGCAGATCACCTGTTCTCATCAGGCTCTCAAGCCCATGCGGGGAGAATCGCACTGTGAACACGGAATCCACAAAGCTCACCGCTCTTTCTTCCCGCGCGGAAGGTCTGACATCGGAGATCGATACCAATATCAACAAGGAGAAGAGCACACATATCCGGGGGGGCGGTATGACCAATTGTGTAAACATCAGGATGGTCGGGAAAGAGCTCTCATCCCCCCTCCTCGTTGGGCGTTCACCCGCCGACCTTCAGATGTATGAGCGTGAATGAATGCGGAGGGAACGCATAGGTGAACGTGCTCCCCTTGTTGATGGAGATGTCCTGTTGCGTGGCACGGATTCTCTGCTCCCGGGCTGAGTTCTCCGANNACAACGCAGAGGGCCAGGTCGCCGGTGACCGGGTCAAATCCCGCAGAGGCGTCAAGATACGGCACATTTGTACGGTCGCCGGACGTAAATCCTCCGGACTCGACGTAAAGATCCAGCGAGATCCCCCTGCAATGGGACGCGAACAGGGCGAGGGGATAATAGATGGTCTGGAGCCAGATACCATCTTTTTCGGAACGAATGGGGGCGATGACATTTACCAGCTGGGCCATATTGGCGATTTTGACCACGTCTGCGTGGCGGACAAACGTGTTGAGGAACTGGGCAACGACCAGAGCGTCTTCCAGCGTGTAGGTCTCCTCAAGGCGTTGCGCCGTCCAGGCCCGATACCAGACGTTGTACTCGTCGAAGGCGATATAGATTGGAGTCTTCCGTTTCGTCTTTGTCATCGTTTCCCGGATCAGCCCCTGCACGATGGAAATTCGTTCATCGACGTCGATCGTCGATGTGAGAAACCGATAGTAGTCATTCTCTCTGTTTCCGACATAGGTATGAAGCGCTATGAAGTCGGCATGATCCTTGAGGTATTCGAGGACGGTACGGTTCCAGTCCACCCATCCCCTGCCGAATGCACTCGATCCGGAGGCCACGAGCTTAATCTCCGGATCAATCCACTTCATGAGCTTTGCCGCTTCGAGAGCGAACTTCCCGTAGTCTTCCGCGTTCTTATGTCCCATCTGCCACTCGCCGTCCATTTCGTTGCCGAGCGCCCAGTATCTGACCCGGTACGGCACTTCGCGTCCGTTGCGCCGGCGAAGATCGGAATAGTACGTCCCTGAATCGCGATTGCAGTACTCAACCCAGTTTCTCGCCTCGTCCAGACTCCCCGTCCCCATGTTGACGGCCACATAGGGCTCCGCCCCGAGCTTCTCGCAGTAGCGGAGAAACTCGTCCGTCCCGACACGGTTCGATTCCACAGCTCCCCATGCAAGGTCAACCCGCTTCGGCCGCTTCTCAACCGCTCCGATCCCGTCTTCCCAGTGGTACCCGGATACGAAATTCCCGCCAGGCCAGCGGAGGATTGAGACGCCGAGATTGCGTGAAGCCTCCAGGACATCCTTTCGCACGCCATCGGTATCTGCGAGGGGCGAGCCGAAGTCAAAAACCCCTCCGTAGATACACCGTCCGAGGTGTTCGACGAAATTCCCGTATATCTTCGGGTCTATCTCCCCGATTCTCCGATCAAGGTCGATCTTGATTCTGGCCTTTTCCGGGGACTGGGCAAACGAGTGGCCCCCGATGCAGAAGACGATGAGTATGATACAGGCGAGCGATCGCATTGGGACCTCCTGGAAAGCGGCATTGGACAGGGTCTGAAAGACCCGAGAGTGTTGGACTCGCTCGCCAGCCGGCACCGTGTGCAGGACCTCACGAGCGATCTGATCAGATACCTCGAAAATCACACTGTCAGCGTCAACCCCATGGAACGGNNCTTCCACGCCGCCGGAACGCGGCACTCACCGGTGCCGGTGTCATCAAACCAGTAGACGGAAACTCCCGTAATGCTCGACTTCTCCGGGAAATCGTATTGCACCCACTCCAGCGTCCCTTTTTTCGGCCACCAGTGAAAATAGGGAGCGCCATGATCATTCGAATGTTTGGGGAGAATCTGGTCGTTCAACGATTCTTTCCCGCGCCCGCCGGAGGCGGTGACTGTACTGGTAAACGCCAGTGTTGGAGCCGGAAGCGGCTTCTCCGCGCCAAACTCCCGTGCAGGCCAGACCGTCATTGGAAATCGGCCGCGGTGAGCCCACGCATAGTAGGGGATGGCAACACACTCCTGCGCTTGCCCTTTCACAACGCTGCCTTCAAGTGTCGAACGCGTAGGGACTGCAGACCCGCGCACAACGGTCATTCCACCGAGAAGGTCCGGACGAAATTCCGAGCGGAGGCGTGATGAGTCCGGAATCACCAGATTAAGGACTTTCCCATCAGTGTTGTCAGCTCCCTCCAGGCAGAACACTATCGGACCCCGCTCAATGGCAACTTTTCCGCGATCCTCTTCGACCTTGATATTCGCCCTCACGCGTCGCACTGACATGGGGAGCTGCAATGTAACCGTATCCTCCCTTCCCCATGACCGATGAATCCGGGCAAATCCGTCCTCGAGGTTGAGCGGAACCCGGCGCCCGTTCACGTGAAGCGTGACATCCTCCCCACTCGCTTCCTCATACGAATAGAGATCGCCAGGGACAGGACGGTTCAGTGCCCAGCCGGGGATCCGGATCTTGAGTGCAAAGGGCCCCGGGGACTCGGGTGCGACGGTCATGGTGACCGTGCCCTCCCAGGGGTAGTGTGTCTGCTGAGAAATCTTGACCTTCCCTGCCCCGACCGGGATAACCGCGGAGCCTCCAATGAAAAGATTGACGAAGACCGTGCTGTCCCGCCGCGCGTATACATAGCCCGGGAGCGAGGGAACAAACCGGACCACGTTTGAGGGACAGCAGGCGCACGCGAACCAGGGAGAGCGATCAGCCCCCTGGATGGATTCCAGTGGATTCGGATAAAAGAATNNGCATAGAGATATCCTGCACGCACCGCGTGCCCGACGGCCTCGGTCTGGTCGATGACAGGGATATGATCCTGATTGTAGGTCTCACCGGGGGGGTCTCCTTTTCCCCTCTCATCGATGAAGAATTTCGCCAGATCGAGGTACGCGTGTTTCCCTGTCACGAGGTAGAGTTTTGTGAGTCCGATCTCCGTCACCTGATGTCCGGGCACGGTATGCATTTTCTCCGGGCCGAACGTCACGGCGAGCAGGTCCGCGCTGTGCAGGGCAACATTCAGGAGCGTCTTCTTTCCCGTGGCCTGATAGTGGGCGACGGCCGCCTCGTAGAGATGTCCGACGTTGTACAGTTCATGGCTGCCCTTCGTCCGATCATTCACCCACCGCTCTTTCGCCCAGGACGCCTCCGGATTGATCGTACGCATGGTGTACAGGTACCCATCCTTTTCCTGCGCCCGGGCGATTTTGTCGATCAACGTATCAAGGTAGCTGTCCAGCTTCTGGTCATAGTGTGTGTGGAGGGAATACGAGGCGCCTTCGATGATCTTGAAGACGTCGGAGTCATCGAATCCGTATCGGGAGCAGAACGATCCACCCGGGTGCAATCCTTCGAGGACGCTGTCTGCAATCTCGAAGTTCTTCACCCGGCCAGTCTCGACGCATTGCGCAAACGCGTACGGAATCGAAACTGTCCTGTTCGTCTCCAGGCGTCTGGACCAGAATGCATCGTTAACATTGACTGCCGTGAAGGGAACAGGCCTGATCGGATACCCCTGGTGTTGAGCCGGGAGGAGGGAATTGGAAAGGATGAACAGGGTCAGGAAGATGAGATTCTTCATGGTACACCTTTCGAAATCGGATTGCGCTGGTTGAGTCCCGGAGAGATCAGATTTCGTCTTCCCCTTCATCTCCCCCGGCGGCCCTCACGGAATCTGCTCACGACTCCGGCCGGATCGAGGATGCCTCTTCCCGCATCGACAGCGGGGCAGAGTGGGCTTCCTGCTTGTTCGCAAGTTCGGATCACGGATGGCCGCTTCCTACTTCGACGATCACCTTCACAACTTCATTCTGATACTTTTCGTTCAGTGCAAATGCTTCTGGTGCCCTGGCCAGGGGATACCTGTGAGAGATCAAGGATTGTACGTCAACCCTGCCCCGCTCGACCAGTTCCATTGCCCAGGGAAAGGTGTGCTTCATCCGCCGTGACACGACAAGTGTAAGTCCTTTCCTTCGCGCGGTTGAGTGCTTCAGAGTCAACCGATCATCCTCGGGTATCCCGACGAGGACTACCCTTCCGCCATACCGGACCGCCTCCGCCGCCTCCTGGACAAGCGTGCCGGCCCACCCGCATTCAAACGCCACATCGACCCCGCGGCCCTGAGTCTTGTTGTGAATCTGTCCCGCCGGCGGTCCACCCGATTGGTCAATCGGTGTCGCCCCGAGCCGTGCGGCGAGCCAGAGTCTCCAGGGAAGGTTCTCACTCACGTAGAGAGGTTCTGCCCCCGCAAGTTTGGCAATCTGGAGGAGCAGCAGCCCGATGGGTCCAGCGCCGTGGATCGAGACGGAATCTTTCACGCGAAGCCGGGAGAGATTCACGGCATGAATCGCGACTCCAAGCGGCTCGAGCATTGCCGCCGCGGCGTCGTCGATCTGATCGGGAACCGGGAAGCAGGTACGTGCCGGCACGAGGATTCGCTCCCTGAGCGCGCCGTTATCAGGCGGGTGCCCGCAGAAATGCAGATGGAGACAGAGATTCGGATTTCCGTCCTCGCACATCTCACAACGGCCGCATGGCTGGGCCGGATCGACAGCGACACGGATACCGGGACGAAGCAGCTGTCCGAGACCGTCGACCGCATCCGGGCCCGCAAGCTCGACCACCCCTGCGAATTCATGTCCGAGGATCAGAGGTTCCTGGACGAGGGTATCACCGATTCGGGCGTCCCGGTAGGTATGCAGATCGCTGCCGCATATCCCCACCGCCCTGACTGCGAGCAGGACTTCCCCCGGGCCGGGAGAATCCGGTTCGGGAATTTCTTCGACCCTCAAATCTCGGGGCCCATGGAGCCGGACAGAGAGCATATGGTGTGAATCCTGTCAGTGAATACCGGATGGATTGAAGGATATCCCAATGTCACTGTGTTCCGAACGGATGCTCTGTCGGATACAGGGTGCCGCGCGGGAGATTGAACGAACAGTCTCCTACGCCGATGTACCTCATTGCCTCGAAGAGCTGCCGGCCCGAATGGGCAAACGCGACGGCCGNNGGCCATGCATGAGGTTGACGTGTTGCCACAGTGGAATCCCATCCAGAGGTCGTGCGGCGAGTACTCCTTGATCCGGGTCCCGGATTCCGCAATCATGTCGTACGGAACAGTGTTATTGATATCGAGAATCGCCGGGGGGAGCATTGTCGCACAGGCTGCGATATACTCGCTCAAGGCTCCGTAGATGTCCGATTCGCACGAGATCGGGATGCCGTGCGCGGCAAGCCGCCCGTTGATGAAACAGGGGGTGAATCCAAAATATTTCTCAAAAGCCGGCCAGCACTTGTTCGCAAAGACCCCGAATCTCGAGGCACCCAGATTCTTTTCCATGAAGTCCAGCAGCGAGATTTCAAACTGGGCCATCGGTTCGAGCAGTTCGGGGTACGTATTCCCCTTCCCGAGCTCCTTTGCCATATCACGGGCTATGGGCGGAATCCGGGGATCACCCTTCTTCGATTGGAACTGATCAAACATGTCCAGCTCGCTGTTTTCCATCACTTCAATTCCGAGGTCGAACAGGGGCTGGATGGGCGCGTGACA
>DKBG01000060.1 GCA_002451155.1 Ignavibacteria bacterium UBA6906 | reverse complement strand
GGCAAGACCACCCTGCTGCGCATGATCGCCGGCCTCGAGCAGCCCAGCGGCGGCTCCATCCACCTGGGTTCCGAGCGCCTGGACACCATGGCGCCCCGGCACCGGGACATCGCCATGGTGTTTCAGAGTTATGCGCTCTACCCCCATATGACCGTATACGAGAACCTGGCCTTCGGCCTCAAGCTCAGGAAATACAGCAAGGCGGAGATCGAGGAACGCGTGAGGAAAGCGGCGAAAATTCTGGGCATCGATTCCTATCTTGACCGGAAGCCAAAAGCCCTGTCGGGTGGGCAGCGCCAGCGCGTCGCTCTCGGCCGTGCAATTGTCCGGCAACCTAAAGTGTTCCTGTTTGATGAACCATTGAGCAATCTGGACGCTAACCTACGGGTGCAGATGCGGACAGAAATTTCCCGTCTGCACCATCAGCTCCAGACAACTATGATTTACGTGACCCATGACCAGATCGAAGCCATGTCGATGGGGGACCGCATCGTAGTTATGAAAGACGGTGTTGTCCAGCAGGTCGATTCACCCCTGACAATCTATCACAGGCCGGCGAACAGGTTCGTTGCCGGCTTTATCGGTAGCCCGACCATGAATTTCTTTACCGGTTCGGTTACGGCAAACGGCGGACTCCGATTCCAGGAGACAGGGTCCGACTTCAGCATCCCGATCGGCAGCGAATTCTCGGATCGACTCAGGGATGTGCTCGGCGGACCGGTGACGCTCGGGATTCGGCCTGAACATCTTTTCGCTCACCCGCCTGCTGGAGACGCCGTGCTTGCGCAATTTCAAGCGCGGATCGAGGTGGTGGAGCCGGTCGGAAACGAGATCTTCGTCTACTTTTCAACGGGCCGGGGCACCCAGTCCGTTGCGCGCATCGCCGCCGAGAACCCGCCTGTTGTCGGGACGACGCATGAAATGCTGATCAACACAACGAAACTCCATTTCTTCGACACGCGGAACGAAGCGGCCCTCTGATCTCCACCGCCTCGCTCCGTCGGCTCCTCCCTACCGGCAGGGGAAAACTCACCGGCTGTAGAGTCGGCCGAGCGTACCGTTCCGCAGAATCCTCCCAGGTCCTATCAGGACTCCCACTTCCATGAAGAAGTTTCTTGCGATTCTTCTGCCAACCCTCTTCTCCGCCACACAGCTGTTCGCCCAGTGGCATACCGTCGGAGGGGTCGATTCCGTGCGAACCGGGGAGGCAACGTCCGTCCACCTGTTCGCCGGGAACACCGTAACCGCCGTCAGCGTGATCGCAGACGACTGCATTCGCGTCCGGTTTGTGCCGGGCAGGAGGGCTCTCCCGCCCGACTACTCCTGGGCCATTACAGGATCTGCTCTCAGCGCACCCTCGGTCCGGATCAGGGAGACAGCGGGAGAGGTCCTGCTTCAGACCGCCGAACTCACGGTGGCTGTCACAAAGAACCCGCTTCGCATCATCGTTTCCGATCAGAAGGGCAACGTCGTCGTCAACGACCACCCGGGAAAGGGCATGGCCTGGAGCGGCCATGAGGTCCGCGTCTGGAAATCGTCGCCGCCAGGAGAACGCTTCTATGGATTCGGAGAGAAAGCGGGAACCCTCGAACGGCGGGGAACCTCAATGACAATGTGGAATTCCGATATCCCCGCGTACGGTCCTGACACCGATCCTCTGTACCAGTCTGTCCCCTTCTTCTACGCAGTCGACGGGGGACGTGCGTACGGGATATTCTTCGACAACCCGCACTGGTCCTCCTTTGACATGGCCAAGGGGTCGCGAGACCAGTATTCATTCGGGGCCGAGGGAGGGGAACTCGACTATTACTTCTTCTTCGGTCCATCCCCTGGAAAGATCCTGCGGCGGTTCACCGAGCTCGTCGGGAGGATGCCGCTTCCCCCCCGCTGGGCCCTTGGATATCAGCAATGCCGATGGAGTTACACGCCGGAGTCGCGCGTCCGGGAGATCGCCGCACGTTTCCGCTCAGAAAAGATACCCTGCGATGTGATCTATCTCGATATCGACTACATGGACGGATATCGGGTTTTCACATGGAATCAGAAATCATTTCCGTCTCCCACGACGCTGATCTCGGATCTCGCCCGTGATGGATTCAAGGTGGTTACGATTATCGACCCGGGGATCAAGGTGGACACCGGGTACGCCGTGTACAGGTCAGGCGCCGCCGGCAATCATTTCGTGCTCCGGCCGACCGGCGGCATCTTCACCGGCAACGTATGGCCGGGCCTCTGCGCATTCCCCGACTTCGCGAACGCTTCGGCCCGGCGGTGGTGGGGCGATCAGTTCGCTCCGCTTGTCGCGGCAGGGGTCAGCGGATGGTGGACGGACATGAACGAGCCCTCCGTCTTCAATGTCCCAACGAAGACGATCGATCTCAATGCGATTCACAAGCCTGACGGTGGTCCGCCTGCCCATGGTGCGGTCCACAATGTCTACGGCCTCGAGATGACTCGCGCAACGTATGACGGAGTCACGCGGCTGCTACCGGATCGTCGGCCGTTCCTTCTCACGCGCGCGTCGTATGCCGGCGGACATCGCTATGCCGCAGCATGGACCGGAGACAACATTGCTTCATGGGAGCATCTGCGCATGGCATTGACAATGTGCCTGAACATGAGCGTCTCCGGTCAGCCATTTGTCGGCTCAGATATCGGCGGATTTTTCGGGTATCCAACTGGAGAATTATTCGTCCGCTGGTTGCAGCTTGGCGCTTTTACCCCCCTCATGCGGGCCCATTCACATATCAACGAGAGAGACAAAGAACCCTGGGCCTTTGGCGAACCGTATACCTCAATCAATCGCGAAACAATCAATCTCCGGTACCGGCTCCTCCCCTATCTCTACGCTGCGATGGAGGAAGCTTCAAGGACTGGAATCCCGCCCATGAGACCGCTGGCATTCGAAGACTCCGTGGGGGAAAAAGGCTGGGACCACACGGAGTTTCTCTTCGGCCGAGACCTCCTTGTCGCACCCGTTCTGGAGCCCGGCGCGCGATCCCGGACGGTGTACCTTCCCCCCGGTGACTGGTATGAATTCTGGAGCGGAGCCCGGATGCAGGGTGGAACCACTCGTGATGTCCAGACTCCGCTGGATCGTATCCCGCTCTTCGCGCGGGCGGGATCGGTCATTCCCACCCAGCCTGTCCTGCAGCACACGGGAGAAACGAATGGAGCCACCCTGGAGCTCTGCGTCTATCCGCCGGAGGCCGGCGGGTCGGCCGGAACTGAGTTGTATGAAGACGACGGAACGACATTTGGCTATTCGAGAGGTGAGTACCTCCGCCGTACCGTTCATGTGCGGCAACGGTCGGATTCCCTCACCATTTCCATCACGGTTGCGGCCGGTGCCTACACTCTCCCTCCCCGCCAGCTAATGCTGCGCGTCGTGTCGCTTCCCCGTAAGCCATCGATCGTCTCTTTGAACGGCGTCACCCTTGCCTTTACGTCGCCCGACACTTCACCCATCCTGCCTGCAACATGGACATACGACGGGGCGCGAAGGGAAACCAGGATACACACCAGTGACGGGCAACAGGGAATGACCTGCATCATACGGTATTGATGCATATCACAGGTTCCCTTTGAATATCTGCCGGCCGGGTGCTATCTTAGGGTCATCACGGTCTGACGGGTCACAAATGAACTCACACAATGACGCTGCTGGGAACGCCGCTCTGGCCACGCATCTCAACGATGCGCGGAGCAAGGTCGAGGCCTCGAGATTTGCCGACGCACTGGCAATCCTGAAAGAAGCGAAAGTCTCGAACCCAAAGAACATTTACGTGCTGGCGTTCGAAAAGCAGGTAGAGCAGTTGCTTGAATTCGATGGGATGGACATCCTCTCCGAGGAGCAGCGGACAGATATTCTGGAATCTCTTCCAGGCATCATCGAGCGGGCACTCGAAGGTTCATCTCCCGACGCCCCTCCCCCGGCTCGAGCGGCGGGGAAAAGCAAAGAGCACCTGGACCGAGAACGGGAGGAGAAGTCCGCTGCACTGGAGTGGCTGAAGAATCAGTACTTTCAGCATGCGCACGAATATGTGCGGAAGGGGGAGTACACTCACGCGCTGGCGGAAATCAGACGCGTCTATATTATCGATCCGGCAAATCCGATCGCAAAAGACTTTGAACGCCAGATTGACCAGCTTATCTCTCTCCGAAAGGTTCAGACATTACCCCAAACGTCGGGGCGCCAGCCCTTTTCACCGTCTGCGAGGACCGGAACGGAGAGGCAGGGAAGGATTCTGCCTGGTCCGGCGCCCGGCGGACGGAGCCAGACACCCGCACCAAAGCCGGGTCAGCAGGCGGCTCCCTCCAGGCACGCGGCAACCGGGACCGAACACCTCGAAGGGCGTTCGCGACTCTCCACCCCGGTGATCGTCGCCATCATCATCGCGGTGATCGTTCTCCTGCTCGCGGGATATTACTTCCTGTTTGCGAAAGCAGCACCGCCCATCGCACGCTCCGTCACGTCAGACTCACCCGTGGAAGAGGTCTCATTCGCCCCGCTGCAGATGGATGAACAGAAGTATTTTGTCTCACTCACGGAAAAAGACGGTAACTTCTCGACGCAGGTAACGGCGGATGAGCACGCCGATTCACCGGGCGGCGAAACGACCTACGACGATTTCCGTCCAGCTACGGAGAAGGCAGGCTCGACACCCTCGGCGAAGCCCCGCACACCGTCTGCCACTCCGGAAAAGACGTCGACGGCAAAAAAGGCAACTCGGATCCGCACCGGAGGCAGTCCTGGTGAGGGCACTCCTTCCCGTTCGTCCGGATCCGCATCTCTCGCCCTTCAGGAGTCGGGCACTCCGTCTGTCGGGGCAATCGTTGAAGAGGCGAGAATTGTTCGGCTGGAAGACCCGAAATTTTTGGACCGATCGTTCGCGGCAGGACTGGACGGTCAGGTCGTCGTCCAGGTCGAAATTGACAGGGAAGGGCGTCCGCGTCAAACACGCATCCTCCGGAGCACAAACGATCTTCTCGACAGAGCCGTCATCGAGGCTGTCAACAGTTCCGAATTCACTCCACGGCGCACGAGTGAGGGACCGGTACGTTCCTGGATGACAATCCCTTTTACATTTAGGCAGAATAACAAGTAGAGGGATATTTCACCGATTCCCGGACATCGGTTCTCCTTCCTCCCCTTCGAATAGCCTCTCCCGCCTGAATTCCTGCGTCCGTCCCAAATGCTGCTGCAGACTCTCTCCTTCCGCTGGCATGCGCTTTGCAGGTTTCCCCGGTACACCTCTCCCTCATAGCGCGCCAGAAGGATTTCATGTATCTGAGGATTGCCGACAAGCTCATCAAACAGGGTGATTACGCAGCGGCTCTTGACGCAGTGGTCAAAGCACGTCAGGTCGATCCGCAAAACCGTTACGCGATCGCGATCGAAGCCCGCGTCCGGAACCTCATTGACGGCGTCAAATCGCCAAAAAAAGAGCAGGAGAAGTCCCCGGCCCCGCCCGCCCCCAGGCAGGAATTGCGTGGCACCGGACCTGAGCCGGCGGACCTCCCAAGCATTGAGGGGCAGCTCAAGGCCATTGCAACCCAGATTGCCCCCGTCACCGCCCCTCCCGCCCGAAACGACCACCGCTCTGAATCACAGAATCTCGCCATCCTATCGAAGATAGCAAGCCTGCTCGGAGCTGCCAACGACCATCTCGAGAGACACGAATATGATCGCGCGCTTGAGGTGGTATCCAGGGCCGCGCTGCTCGATCCATCCAACGAAGACATACGCGCGATAGAGAAACGAATTCGGTCCGCCCAGGAAGAGGCGCGACGGCGCGAGGAAGAGGAGCAGGAGGCGCGAACCCGGGCTGAGCGGTTGCGCCGGGAGCACCTGATGAACGCTGAGCTGGATCGCCTTCGGCGCGAGCAGGATGAGCGTCGTCTCTACGAAGAGGCGGAACGAAAGAAGGCGCAGAAGGGGAAGACGCTCAGCGTGATACACCGCGCCCGGGAATTCCTCGCCGCAAATCAGCTCCAGGAAGCACAGTGCGAACTCGCATTCGTCTCCGTCCTTGATCCGGAGAACCCCGACGTGATCGCGCTGGAACGGGATATCAACGCCCGCCAGGAAGAGCAGCACCGCGCGGAACTCGAAGCGTACAGGCTCCAGCTTGAGGAACAACGTCGCAGAGAGAACGCGGTTCGTGAAGAAATTTCACACAGCGTAAAAGAAGCGGAGACCATCGCCTCACAAGGGCGCCACGCCGAGGCACTCCGGATCGTTATCAGGGCGTTTATTCTTGATCCGACAAATTCCGATTTGCAGGCCTGTGAGCAACGGATCCTCTCGGCGGAGAAGGAGTGGTCCGAGAAGCTCAAACGGGAGCGAGAAGCACAGCAGGAGGCGTTGAGAAAGAAACTCGAAGAGGAAGAACGACGCCGGAGTGAGAGGGAGGCGGAACGCCTCAGGGCGGCGGCAGCAAAGCGGGAGGAGGAAGCACGACAGGAACGTCAGCAACAGATCCTTCGGCACCTGCGGAAGGCCCATGAACACCTCGCGGCGAATGATTTTCCAGAGGCTCATGCAGAGGTTGCCGCTGCGTACGCGATCGACCCATTTGACCAGGATGTCCTTGAACTCGAGCGACGCATCGCCGCCGAACAGACTAGCGCCTCCCAGCGCTCGCCCGAAAGACCGGCCGAGTCCGCAACTCCTCCGGAAGAAGATCCCGACATGAACGATCTTCCCATGGAGGAAGCGATCGAGGAGGTAATCGCCCGAACGCTTGCAGAAGCGAAACGGCTCTCGGCTACGGGAGAATTTGACGGCGCTCTCGAACAGATCGCGATCGCCTATTCTCTCGACCCGGAGAACAGCCTTACCCGGAAGTTCGATGACTCCGTGCGCAAGGAGATGGCAGAGGCAAAGAAGAACGAGTCGCAGCATCCGGCGATTCAGCCAGCCCCCCCCGCCCCCTCCTCGTCCCAACAGACCTCCGGATCCGGTTGGCGAGCCAGGGCACTGGAACAGGAACACCGAAGCACCAGCGCAGTTGACACGCTCCTTCGAGAGAGTCTCCCGGTCACTCCTGAGCTGGCAGGCGAGGAGCAGGGACTGGAAAAACACTGGCGGAGGAGAGCTATCCTCGCCGCCATCGTGCTGAGCGCTCTGCTCCTGCTCGCGCTCTCGTCGCTCGCTCCACCCCTTCCAGTCACCCAGCCCGCGGGCCAGGGATGGTCAACCAAGACACACCACCCTCCCGCACTGCTGGATCCCTAGACACACTCCGATTCCCCCGCCGGGGAGTCGCTCGAGGTCTATGAAACACCACCGGGCGAACCTCTCAGTCCGCCCGGGATGCCACAACCAGGGGCGCGCTTCCGTTTTGGAACGAGGAGTTGCACACCCGAGTCCTATCGCTTCTTCTGCGTGCGGTAGTTTTCAAACTGTATAGATTTCTTAGCCCGGAGGAGACTGCTGTCGCTCCCGGCCAACGCCTGGCTGAAGGACTGCACCCTGGCTACCTGATCCCGTATCAGCAATGCCGCCTCCGGATCCCGGGCTGCGGCCGGTGATGCAGCGAGCTCCTTCTGGACTTCCTGAAGGGTTTCGATCGCCGCACCTTTCTCTCCCCTGTCGAGTGCTGCGAGGGCCTCCTCAACCCGCCGCG
>DKBG01000335.1 GCA_002451155.1 Ignavibacteria bacterium UBA6906 | reverse complement strand
TTCTGAGCAATTCCCAGACGCGCCTGGACTCACTGACCACACCAGGGTATGCACGAGCGATCGTTCGCAGGCAAACCGTCTCCAGCGTGCGCCATGGCTCAGCATCATCGCCGCCTGCATCGGGTGGGTCTCAGCTTGCGCGACCTCGATCCATGGCGGTGGACTTCTCCTGACGCTCTGGACTGGAAAGTGATCCGCGGCCCCCTGGAACACGCGACATTGGCATCCTGATCGCGTGGAGAGACAACATGCAGTCAATTATCTCCGAAATCCTTTGCTGCCAGGGGTTGATTTCCCCGGATCGCTTGTTGCCTGAACTGACGAAACCACTTATCAAGCCGGATCCTTTGAATGAACGTTGACGCACAAATTCCGGGAACAGACGCGGAAGAATCCAGCGGGACGGAAATGTCGTTCTTCGACCATCTCGAGGAGTTGAGGTGGCGAATTGTCAAGGCGCTGATCGGAATCGTGGTTGGCATGGCTGTGTGCTGGATCTTCATTGATTTTCTGATGCAGCAGTTTTTCCTTCACCCGGTCGCCCTGCTGAATCAGACCCTCGGCGAGGGCCAGCAACCTGTTCATCTCCAGAACCTCAAACCGTTCGGACAACTCTTTCTCTATATGCAAGTGGCGATGATCGGGGGGATCATTCTCAGCATCCCAAACATTCTCTATCAGTTCTGGGCATTCATTGCACCGGGACTCATGCCGAAGGAACGCAGGTACATCAAGGCGATTGTGGTCTTCTCTTCCGCCTGCTTCCTTGGAGGAATCGCGTTCGCGTACTTCACGATGCTCCCCGCTGCGCTCCGATTCTTTGCCGGTTTCGGATCCTCAGACATCGAGAACAACATCGCCATTAACGAATACATGAGCTTTGTGGTGAGCCTGCTTCTCGCCGCCGGCGTGGTGTTCGAGCTCCCGATGGTCTCCTGGTTTCTCTCGAAGCTCGGCATTCTCACTCCCGCTTTCATGCGGAAGTATCGCAGACATTCTATTGTGGTAATCTTTGTCCTGGCTGCTGCTCTTACTCCCGGCACCGACCCGGTCAGCCAGGTGCTTCTGGCGGTGCCCCTCCTGGTGCTCTATGAAGTCAGTATCTGGGTTTCAGTCTGGGCATGGAGAGGAAGAAAGAAGAAGGAGGATGCTGAATCCACCGGGTCCGGCGAGGGGTAGGTGCTCCCGGTGGACCAAGCGGTAGCGGAAGAGGCACAGCGCATTCAGGACCCCTTTGGGGGATAACGAAGGGTAGTCACAGCAGTGGCAACACTCGACAGCATAGCGGCGCCTGTCCGGACACATCTCGATGAGTTCGAGCAGGTATTCAGGGATTCCCTCCGGTCACGGGTCGGACTCGTCAACCTGGTGACGAAATACCTTGTTCGCACCAAAGGAAAGCGTATTCGTCCGATCCTCGTGCTGTTGAGCGCGCAGGTGTGTGGCGGGATCACGGCGAAAACTCACAGGGGAGCGACCCTGGTGGAGATTCTCCACACTGCCACGCTGATTCACGATGATGTGGTCGACGAGGCGGATACTCGGCGAGGGTTTGCCTCGATCAATGCGGTCTGGAAGAACAAGATTGCCGTATTGATGGGCGACTACCTTCTTTCGCGCGGCTTGCTGCTCTCACTTGATCACGAGGATTTCGCGTTCCTCAAGATCACTTCGACATCGGTTCGGCGGATGAGTGAGGGTGAGCTGCATCAAATCCAGAAGAGCCGCAAACTTGACATGGACGAGTCGACCTACCTGCGGATCATCGCCGACAAGACCGCTTCCCTTCTCTCAACCTGCTGCGAGATCGGCGCGGCAAGCGCTTCCGACAATCTCGANNAATACGGCGAGAACCTCGGGATGGCATTTCAGATCCGCGACGACATCCTGGACTACGCCGGGCGGCGGAGCATCACCGGTAAGCCGACCGCTCTGGACATGACCGAGCGGAAACTCACACTCCCGCTGATTCATGCGTTGGGAGAGGCTCCCCGGATGGAAGCGAAGGCAATCCTCTCGACGATCAGGGATGGTGGGAAAAAGGTGAAGGTGGACAGGGTCGTGAAATTTGTGGAGTCACACGGGGGTCTGACCTATGCGGAGAATCGAGCGAGGGAATTCTCGGCGGAAGCGAAGCGCGCGATCGCGCCCTTCCCGAATTCAGCAGCCAGACAGGCGCTCACGGAGCTAGCCGACTTCGTCATCACGCGGGACAAATGACGGGCCGGCACACGCCAGGGAGGCCCGGCGAGGAACAGCGAGGCCCGACTCAGGTCGGGCCTCTGTTCATTTCGACCCTGGCTTTGGCCGGATCGTGAGCACGGGAACGGGAGAATGCCTGACCAGACGGTCGGCAGTACTGCCAAACAGCATGTGCTCCACACCGCTGTGCCCGTGTGTCGCGACCACGATCAGGTCGGCCCCCCTCTCTTCAGCCTCGCGCAGAATCTCCTGGTACGGGTTACCACTTCTCACCGCGCTTGAAGCTTTGACGACAGTTCCGATCTCCCGTTCAATGAGAGAACGCAGCTCGCTGGTCCCTTTTTCCCGAAGCTCTTCTTCCACTCCCGGGAGGACGACCTGCCCGAAACCGAGATCCGCCGGATAAATCGTCGGTTCGACAACGTACACCAGATGCAGGGACGCGCCAAACTTCTTCGCGAGCGGGACTGCATATTTCAGGCTGTTCCTGGAGTGGGCGGAGAAATCGATCGGCACAAGGATTGATTTTATCCCGAGCGAATCGGTTCGATTCCGGGAGGGCTTCCTCGCGTGTTTTGGTGCCCGGGGAACCGGCCTCTTTGTTCTCGCTCTTTTCTTCATGGCGCACCTCCATATCCGCCCGCACGGGCGCAATTAGTAGACAAATGTCAGCCAGTTGTGCGAGTTGCTGCCCTTCTTCACAATATCGAAATATGCGGCCTGGAGCTTCATCGTGACAGGCCCCGGCTTGCCATTGGCGACCTTCTGACGGTCGACGGAACGTATTGGCGTCACTTCCGCGGCCGTTCCTGTGAAGAACATTTCATCGGCAACATACACCATTTCGCGCGGGATGTCAACTTCGCGTACGGTATAGCCCGCCTCCTGCGCGAGTTGAATCACGGAAGAGCGGGTAATGCCGGGCAGGAGTGAGGAGGCAATCCACGGCGTGTAGATCACACCGTCACGAACGAAAAAGACGTTTTCCCCGCTTCCTTCGCTGACGTTGCCGTTCACATCCAGAGCAACGGCCTCCTTGAAGCCCGCCTCGAGCGCCTCCACTTTCATCAATTGCGAGAGGATATAGTTCCCTCCCGCTTTGGCCATTTGCGGGAGAGTGTTCGGGGCAGGGCGGTTGAACGTGGAAATACAGACATCGATCCCGTCTGACAGGGCCTCGGGACCGAGGTAGCTTCCCCACTCCCAGACCGCGATAGCCACGTCCACCGGGCAGGGAATCGGGTTTACCCCGACATCACCGTACCCGCGGTACACAACGGGCCGGATATAGCATGCCTTCATTTTGTTTTCCCGAACCGTCGCAAGACACGCCTCAGTGAGCTGCTCCGCGGTATACGGGACTTCCGTCCGGTAGATCTTTAAGGAATCACAGAGCCGCTTGATGTGCCGGTCCAGGCGGAAGACAGCCGGGCCCTTCGCGGTATCATAGCAGCGTATTCCCTCGAACCAGCTTGTGCCATAGTGGACGACGTGGGACAGCACGTGTATCTGGGCATCATCCCAGTTGACGAATTTTCCGTTCATCCAGATTTTTTCAGTCTTTTTCACCGGCATAGGATCGCCTCACATGGTCTTCGTGTTCTGGTAAATTACCGCACCCCTTCTCCTGCCGCACCGATCTGCCGGGAAGTGGACCGGCCTTCCGGGGCCGTATCAGGAAAGGGGTTTCTGGTACAACCTGTAACGCTTCCAGATTTCGCCCTGCATCAGCTCTGCACCCCGATTCATCATCACGTTGTCCTCAAGAACCCAGCTTGCCTCTCCCGTGGGGTAGCCCGAATCGACCCCGCGTCGGCCTGTCTCGTAGAAGAGGAGTGCTCCAATGCCGGTACTGAAGTACTCCGGCAGAACGCCAAGAATCATGATCCGGACAAGGTTGATCTGCTTCTTGAAGAGCATAACACGCACCAGAGCGGGAAGCAGATATCCGTTGCGGTTCTTGATGAGAATTTGATTCAGATCGGGGAGTGCGAGACCGAAACCCACTGGTTTTCCTTTAATCTCAGCGATGATTATCACCCTGGGATCGGCGATCGCCTTCAGATCCTTCGCCACATAAGTGAACTCATCCTCTGTCATGGGGACCTCTCCCCAGTTCCGTTCCCATCCCCGGGAGTAGAGTTCCCGGATGAGCTTCACCTCGCTGTCGAAATTCGAAAAATCTATCGTCCGGATTGTGACGCCGGTTCGTTTCCTCACGATCTCCGCTCCACGCACGAGTTTGTCCGTGAAGACCTTTGATTCCTCTACTTTGTAGGCGTACAGATCTTTGATCTTGGCAAACCCACTGGCCTCGACCAGTTGCGGATAGTAGGGAGGGTTGTAACTCATGAGGATTGTCGGAGGCAGATGGAAACCCTCGATAAGCATGCCGTACTCATCATTCACCGAAGGGCTCGCCGGACCGCGGACGGCGTCCATTCCCTTGTCCTTCAGCCAGGCGCCGGCCGCATCGAAGAGCGCACCGGCGACCGCCTGATCGTCAATGCACTCAAAGAAGCCGAAGAACCCGACCTTCTCGTTATGTTCACGAATATGATTGTCGTTGACGATCGCCGCGATACGTCCAACGATAGACCCGTCCCGTTCCGCTAGAAACATTTCCATCTGGGCATGACGGTAAAACGGGTTGTTCTTCCGATCGATGAGTTTCCTGCGGTCAAGCAGGAGTGGCGGCACCCAGCAGGGGTTCCCCTTGTAGGGCACCCACTGGAACTTGATAAAGGCCTTTTCGTCGGCTCGTGAGATCGCTCGGCGAACAGTGACTCTGCTCATGCGGTCATCCGACCAGTAGTTCGGGGGAAATGAACTGAGAGGATCCGGACAAGGAAGCGGAGAGTCCCCGCCTGCTCCTGTCCTGTGTGCGAGAAAATGCTGCGGGGGGAGCGTTAGTGAATCACGCCCAGCTTCTTCCCGATCTCGCCGAACACTTCAAGGATTTTGTTCAGGTGGTGATCTTCATGCGTGGCCATATAACTGGTCCGCAGCATCGCCATATTCGGCGGCACGCCCGGACTCACAAACGCATTCACGAAGACGCCGGCGTCGAAGAGGGCTCTCCAGAACACAAACGCCTTCATGTCGTCGCCGATGATCACAGGCACGATCGCTGTGCGCCCGTCCATAACCCGGAAGCCCATGGCTTGGAATCCCTTTCGCATCTTGTCGGCGTTTGCGATAAGCCGTGTCATGCGCTCGGGTTCTGCCTGCATGATGTCGAGAGCCGCAAGGGCTGCTGCCACGGCTGCAGGGGTTGGGCTGGCGCTGAAGATCAATGCCGGAGCGTGATGCTTCAGATAGTTGATAACGGGCTTATCCGCAACGACAAAACCGCCGAGAGACGAAAGAGTCTTGCTAAACGTCCCCATTGTCAAATCGACTTCGTTGACGAGTCCGAATTCGCTTGCCGTCCCTCGCCCGCCTTTCCCGATAACACCGGTCGCGTGCGCATCATCGATGAGGATGCGCGCATTGTATTTTCGCGAGACCTCAACCAGCTTGGGAAGGTCGACTATTGTTCCGTATGTGCTGAAGACGCCGTCAGACACAACCAGTTTCGGGACCTCCAGCGGAAGCTTCGACAGGGCGCGCTCGAAATCGCCAAGGTCATTGTGTTTGTAGCGGACAAAGTCAGCGAACGAGCCTTTGGCGATAAGATTTCCGGCCCAAATGCAGGCGTGGTTAT
>DKBG01000002.1 GCA_002451155.1 Ignavibacteria bacterium UBA6906 | reverse complement strand
TGAGCTGTATTCCATCCATGACGTGGTCTCACTCCCGATCGGCGACGCGGTGCGGTTCTTCTCCACATTGAAGCTCCCGGACCGGCAGGGCGTGATCGCGGCCCCAATACTGAAGGAGATACGCCAGCGGCTGGAATTTCTTCTGAATGTCGGGNNGCACGACGAGGAGGCGATCCGCGCGGCCGACTATGTTGTCGACCTCGGCCCCGGCGCCGGCGATCATGGCGGGTACCTCGTCACGTCGGGGCCTCCGGGCCGGCTGGCCCTGACGAATCCGGCCCTGAAGGTGAGTGGAAACGGATTTGAAGCTATCTCATACACCGCCCATTATCTGCGCGGTGCGAAATCGATTCCCGTTCCCCCCAAGAGGCGGCGGGGAAACGGGAAGCACCTCACCCTCGAAGGTGCAACGGGCAATAACCTGAGGAATGTGACGCTACGCGTCCCGCTTGGAACGCTCGTCGCGGTGACGGGCGTCAGCGGCTCCGGAAAGTCCTCACTCATCGATGAGACGCTCTACCGGATACTCGCGCGGAGGTTCTATCAGGCCAAGCTTGTGCCGCTTCCGTACAAGAAGATCACGGGACTCGATTCCGTCGACAAAGTGATTGATATCGACCAGTCCCCGATCGGTCGCACCCCGCGCTCGAACCCGGCGACCTATACGGGCCTGTTCTCCGTCGTCCGCGATCTGTTCACGCAGCTTCCCGAGGCAAAGATCCGGGGATACAAGGCTGGACGGTTCAGTTTCAATGTGGCGGGCGGGCGCTGCGAGAATTGTGAGGGGGACGGCGTCCGGAAGATCGAAATGAACTTCCTCCCCGATGTGTACGTCCAGTGCGATGTCTGTAAGGGCAAGCGGTACAACAGGGAAACGCTTCAGGTTGTCTACAAGGGGAAGTCGATAGCGGATGTCCTCGATATGACGGTGGCGGAGGCGGTGGAGTTCTTCAGCGAAATACCGACGCTGCAGCGGAAATTGAGGACCCTGCACGACGTGGGACTGGGATATATCACGATCGGCCAACAGGCGACAACGCTTAGTGGCGGCGAAGCGCAGCGAATAAAACTCTCGACGGAACTCTCGAAGGTTGGCACCGGGAACACGCTGTATATCCTCGATGAGCCGACAACGGGGCTGCATTTTGAAGATATTCGCATGCTCCTGGACGTTCTGGACAGACTAGTGGAAAAAGGGAACACGGTGATCGTCATCGAGCATAATCTCGACGTCATCAAAACCGCGGACTGGGTCATTGACCTTGGGCCGGGCGGAGGGGCGGATGGCGGGAAGATCATCGCCGAGGGGACGCCT
The DNA here is from genome assembly GCA_002451155.1 of Ignavibacteria bacterium UBA6906. Classification (GTDB taxonomy): domain Bacteria; phylum Bacteroidota; class Ignavibacteria; order UBA10030; family UBA6906; genus UBA6906. Next base: position 2,577 of record DKBG01000002.1, on the reverse strand, counting down.
GAGGAGACCGCGCACATCCCCGGCTCGGCCACGGCTGAGTATCTGAGGCGCGAACTTGGTCTCAGGGAGGCGTGATGAAGCGGCCGGTCCGCATCCTGCTCCTTCGTCTCTGTGTCGCCGCACCAGTGACTGCGTTCTTTTTCTATCTTGCACAACCGACGGTTCCCGTACTGCCCGCCGCACTACGGTCGGAACTGCGCGAACGGGAAGACCCCTCGCGCAGGGATTCCTACGAATGGCTCCGACTGCACGATCCCGCCACGGGGACCATCCCCGAGGGGATCCGCACACGCGAACTGGCGCTTGCGCGGACCCTGCCAACGACAAAGACCCTCAGGAACGAGTTGCGGAAGCGGGGACTCGACCCGGGCATCCTTCCTGAAATTTCTTGGACACAGCGCGGCCCGTCGAATATCGGTGGACGAACGCGCGCGTTCGCTGCGGACGTGACGAATGCCCAACTCTTGCTTGCGGGCGGAGTCTCCGGCGGGATGTGGCGTTCCACAAACGGCGGGCTGAGCTGGGCTAAATCCACGACGCCGGATCAACTGCACAGCGTCACGTGCCTGACGCAGGATACCAGGCCCGGCCGGACGAATATCTGGTACTACGGGACCGGAGAGCTTCGCGGGAACAGCGCGTCGGGAGGGGGAGGGGCACTCTATCGCGGTGACGGAGTCTTCAAGTCCGTCGACGGAGGACAGCACTGGGTCCCTCTTGCCTCGACCGTGACCGGCATCCCCGGGGCGTACGACCAGATGTTTGATTATGTCTGGAACATAGTGACGAATCCGGCGAGCCAGCAGGACGAAGTATACGCAGCCACGATCGGCGGCGTTATGCGATCAACGGACGGCGGGACCACCTGGCAGGTCGCCCTCGGCGGCCCGACGACCGATCACTCTCGCTACACAGATGTCGCAGTCACCTCGCAGGGAGTTCTGTATGCTACGATGAGCGATGCCAATCTCAACGGGGCTTCCGGGTCGGTGTCGCAGGGTCTCTGGCGGTCGGTGGATGGGATCTCATGGGTCGATATCAGGCCGGCGAATCCTCCCTGGCCCCCCCGGACGAAGCGGATAGTCATCGGAATCGCGCCCTCTGATGAAAGCGTCGTCTATTTCCTGGGCGAGACGCCCGGTTACGGGAAGCGATCGGTGATCGATTCGGATGAAGAATGGAACAGCTTCTGGAAGTACCGATACGTGTCCGGCGCTGGAAGCGGAAGCGGCGGGACCTGGGAAGATCGTTCCTCGAATCTTCCCGGTTTCGGCGGGCCGGTGGGGGACTTCTACTCTCAGGGTTCCTATAATCTCGCTGTAAAGGTCAGCCCTGACAACGACAGTCTCGTGTACATCGGCTCGACGAATCTGTACCGGACGTCGAATGGCCTGCGCACCGCGGGTGCAACCGCCTGGATCGGCGGATATTCAAACCGGAACGATATCAGCCAGTATCCGGGTCATCATTGCGACCAGCATGTGCTGTTCTTCGACCAGGAGAACCCGGCAATTCTTTATTCGGGGAATGACGGAGGGGTGTTCGTGACACGCGATTGCCGGGCGCCGACTGTTCTCTGGGAATCGCTGAACAACGGTTACTTCACCGCTCAGTTCTATACCCTGGCCATTGATGAGTCGACACCCGGCAACAACGTCATTGTCGGCGGAACGCAGGACAACAGCACGCTCTTCGTCAATTCTCCGGACGGCAGGTCTCCGTGGCTCGATGTGTTGTTCGGGGACGGAGCATTCTGCGCGATAGCGGGGGGACGGAGTTCGTACTATGTTTCAGCGCAAGAGGGGTTGACGTACCGGCTTCTCCTCACATCGACCGGCCAGCTGACGAACTACGCGCGGGTCGACCCGCAGGGGGGAAGTGGATACCTGTTCATCAATCCGTTTTCCCTTGATCCTTCCAACAATGCGGTTATGTATCTCTCCGCAGGATCCTCCCTCTGGAGAAATTCGAACCTCCTTGGAATCCCCCTGGGAGGCACATCTCCTTCCTCCGTAAACTGGGGACGTATGACCGGGGTGCAGGTCGGCGGGGCCTCGATCAGTGCTCTTGGCGTTTCCAGATCCTCACCCCGGTCGAGGCTGTATCTGGGCACGACCGACGGACAGGTCTTTCGCCTTGATGGGGCTGATGTCGCCCCTGCCGGAACGATTCCGGTCGATGTGTGGACCGGGAAGAATCTTCCCACCGGCGCATACGTTAGCGCAATCGCTGCCGACCCTGCAAACGGGGATCGTGCGATGCTGGTTTTTTCCAATTACGGGGTGAGGAGTCTATTCTTTACAGCGAACGGCGGGGCTTCCTGGACCGACGTATCGGGGAATCTTGAAGAAAATCCCGACGGAAGCGGGAGCGGTCCTTCGGTGCGCTGGGCCGCAATTCAGACCTATGGCGGCGGGCCGACCTACTTCGTCGGAACGAGTACGGGGCTCTACTCGACCCGCTCTTTGAACGGTGCAGCCACGGTATGGGTACAGGAGGGGGAGTCAGCGATCGGCCGGGTCGTCGTGGACATGATCGCGGTACGTTCTCTGGACGGACTCGTGGCAGCGGGCACGC
>DKBG01000229.1:27514-102181 GCA_002451155.1 Ignavibacteria bacterium UBA6906 | reverse complement strand
AGTACCGGGACACCTTAGATCCCGTTTTCCGCCACACCCTTAAAGGGGGCCAGACGATTGTCAAAGTCCGGTCGGTAGTATTCCGGAGAATCAAACTCCTGCACCCAACCCTGATCACAGCCGAGTTGTTCAAGCAGAGTGCACACTCGCTCATATTCGCTCTGCCGGAGAACCCGGTCCAGCAGCGGGGTGACCGCCGCTTTGTGTGCAGGGTAGTACTGAGACATAACGCTAAGCGTTGTGTGTTGACCCAGCTCCGAGGCGACCCAGCCGAGACTCTCTCTGCTGCCCGCAATGTCGTTCGGCAGTACGAGATGACGGAGAATCAGGCCGCGCTTCACGAGCCCGTCATCGCCGATCGTGAGCTCGGTGCCTACCTGTCGGTGCATCTCCCCGATCGCTTCTCGCGCAACGGCGGGATAGTTGTGGATTCCCGAAAATCTGTGTCCCATCTCTTCGTCCGAGTACTTGAGGTCCGGCAGGTAGATATCAATAATCCCGTCGAGAAGCCGGAGAACATCAAGGGAATCGTACGCGTTCGTATTGTACACAAGCGGAAGGCGCAAGCCCTCCCGCACTGCATGAAGAAGCGCGCGGACGATCTGCGGAACAACGTGCGTCGGAGACACGAGTCCGATTTCGTGACATCCCTGCTCCTGCAGTTCCAGCATCATGCCGGCGAGACGCCGAAGGCTTACCGTGTTCCGCGCTTCGATTCGATGATTCTGACTGATCTGAGAATTCTGACAGTACACACACCGGAGATTGCAGTTGCCGAAAAAGATATTCCCCACCCCCCGTGTCCCGACCAGAAGTGGCTCTTCACCGAAATGGGCAACATAGGCGGAAACAACGGGGAGGTATGCCGTATGGCACCGTGCTATGCCCCCCCTGAATCGATCGTTCCCGCATTCGTGCGGACAAATTGTGCAGGGGGCGAGCATGGCGTCGAGGGTGTCGGCCCGACGCTCCAGCTCCCCTGAGTTGAAGAGGGCGATATAGGAAGGGACAAAGGCCATCTGCATTGCCCGGGCTCGACCGATGGGCTGCCTTCCCCGAACGGCCGTCCCTGTGCTGAAGATGTTGCCAATATAGCGATTTGATCCGTTGGAGTCCAACCCTTGCAGGCCGGGGACGGAATGCGTATCATGCGCAACCAGAATGACGTCACGAGTCGGATATTCAGGTGAATGAGAATTTCTTCGTCACGGGAGGGACAGGACTGGTCGGGGCAAATCTGATCCCCCGTCTCCTGCGCGCATTCCCCTCATCGCAGGTCACCCTCCTCCTTCGGGGAAGAAGCGAGGCGGATGTGGACTCCAGGGCACGGCAGCTCTCCGCACGCATCTCTATCGAATTCGGAATCCCGGACGCACCCGCGCGGGTTCGGGCTCTCACGGGCGACGTTACGCGCGACCGGCTCGGAATTTCCGGGCACGAATTCTCCCGTCTCGCCACCACCGTGACCCATATTGTCCACGGGGCAGCCACCATCCGGTTTGATCACCCGATCGAAGAGGCACGATTCATCAATCTCGAAGGAACACGCAGGGTCCTCAGCTTCGCAGACCTGGCCCTTCGCCAGGGCGGCCTGAAAAGGGTCCTGTATATCGGAACATCATCCGTCTCGGGCCGCAGGGAAGGACCGATCTATGAGCACGAGCTTGACACGGGCCAAGCCTTCTTCAACACCTACGAGCAATCGAAATGCGAGTCGGAACAACTCGTCCGCACGCATCGCGCGGATATTCCGATCACGATCGTTCGACCGAGCATCATCATCGGTGATTCTACGACAGGAATGACATCCACGTTTAATGTGATCTATATCCCGCTCCGCCTGTTTCATCGCGGATTTCTGACGATGCTCCCAGCACATCCAGAGACCCTGATGGACCTGGTCCCCGTGGACTGGATCGGCAATGTCATCACACATCTTCTGGCAATCGAAGGCGCGAGCGGGAAAGTCTGCCACCTCACCGCCGGCCCCCGGCGGGCGGTTCCGCTCAGTGAATTGATTGACCGCGCGCGAGTTTTCTTTGACCGGGAATCACCCCTGGCTCGTCCCCGGACCGTTGCGTTCGTCAGCCAGGACCAGTTCGCGCGGGCCAGGGAGGCAATGGAACCCCGGCTGGCCACCCTCCTGGAACAGCTCGACACACTCCTCCCCTACGTCAGCGTGAACCGATTGTTCGACTCGGCCACAACCGACCAACTCCTGTCAGGGAGCGGTATCCAAATTCCACGCTTTGGGGACTATGCGGAGAGAATATTCGCCTGGTGTTTGAAAACCGGCTGGGGAAAAACAGCGCCGTAACCGTCAGCAGGCCGATCAAAGGATGACGGCAGCTGGTCTCGCCTCACGATTTTCCAGTTCACCGCGATAGACAATATGCCTGGAGTCAATTGCCCTGTCGAGCGCCAGGACGCCGTCAAGGTGATCGATTTCATGCTGAAGCAGTTCGGACATCCCCCCCTCTGCCCTGAGCGTTTTCGCCCTCCCATGCAGGTCCCGGTACCGTACGTCAATCATCAGATGACGCTTGACTTTCACAAGCAGGTCGGGAAAGCTGAAACAGTCATCCCACAGAAGGATCCGCTTCCTGCTTCGGCGGACGATCACGGGATTCATCATCGCGATCGGCTCGCCGGCATCAATGAAAATGACCCGGCGGGAGACTCCGATCTGCGGCGCTGCAATGCCGCGCCCGAATCCCCGCCTGCTCCTGAAATCATCCAGAGTGTCCCGAAGATCTTCGGTGAGCGGTCGAAGGCTCTCTTCGTCGAACGTCCGGATCGGAGAGCAGGACTCCCGCAGAATCGGGTTCCCGAGAAGAAGGATTGTGCGTACTGCCATAGCTTGCCTCCTTGAGCGGCGCCGCGCACCGGCCCCCCCGACGCGTGGCCGTACTTTCACCGCGCCTCCTGAACAGGCGCACCAGTCAATCAAAACCCCCCAACTCGATGGACCCGCCCCATCTTCTCACCCAGAAACCGTTCCCCCACCTCCGTGAACTTGGCCGGCAGGTCACTCACAAAAAACCTCAGGTTTGCCCGCTGTGAACTCTGGTTTCTCAGCCCTTCTGCATCGAGAAGACGTTCCACATCATGAGCCGCCGCCTCGCCCGAATCGATTAGCGTTACGGTTCCATCAAGGGCCGCCTGTATCGCCGTTCGTAACACTGGATAATGCGTGCAGCCAAGAATCAGTGTGTCAATCTTTTCAAGCTTCAAAGGAAAAAGGTATTCCTTTGCCACCATGTGTGTGACGGCATGATCCGTCCACCCCTCCTCGGCCAGCGGGACAAACAACGGACAGGCCTGCGGCACAACGGTGATGGAGGGATCAAGCTGACGCAGCGCGTGTGTGTACGCCCCCGACGAGATAGTCGCAATGGTACCGATGACACCCACCCTTTTTGAACGCGTGGCCGACCGTGCCTCCGCGGCCCCGGGATGGATAACCCCCACCACAGGTACTCTCGCCTGTTTTGTGACTACGTCAAGCGCCACCGCAGAAACAGTATTGCACGCAACGACAATCAGCTTCACATCGTGCGAGGTGAGGAACCCGGCATCCTGTGCAGCGTACTCACGAACCACCTGCGGAGACTTCGGCCCGTAGGGGACCCTCGCCGTATCACCGAAATACACCATATTCTCGTGCGGCAGCCTCCGGTGAATTGCCCGCACCACCGTCAGGCCTCCGATTCCCGAATCAAACACGCCGATCGGTTTCTCATTCATACGAGCTGCTCTTCTTCAAGTGCACGAATGGTATTGAGGATCTCCTGGCGGACGGACTCGCGCGCCCCCCCATCCCGCAGCGGCTGGCCCGACCGGTCCAGCACGTAAAAGGCGTCGACTATGCCGTCAACCCTGGTTGCGATCTTGGCGAAATAAATGTCGAGCCCGACGCGTGACATCGTCTCCGTCACGCGGTAGAGAAATCCCACCGAGTCCGCCGCGTAGACGTCTATAATAGTGAACCGGGCTGTGTCCTCAAAGACGACATCCGCTCTGATTGTCGGGTTGACGGGAAGCCGGGGGCGGCGCTTCCACTTCCGCCTGTGCTCGGCAAAGAGATGCTCAACGCCTACCGCTCCGGCCATCACTTTTTCCAGATCCTCCGCGATCTTCCGACATACGTGTTCTTCAAGCCCCGTCTGCGTCGCCGCGTCAGCCACGCGGAAACGATCGATGATCGTCCCGTCATCCCTGGTGAAGATGTTCGCGTCAAAGATGTTGGCATCGTTTGCAGCGAGCACCGCACAACACCGCGAGAGCGCGAACGGCGCGTCCCGCGCGACGACTGTGACTTCTGTATATCCTCCCGAATGGGCAAAGGAGACGTTCACCGGACCCTCGAGATCCCCCGCGAGTATATGCCGTCTGATCTCCTCTTCCGAGAACAGCGAGAAGTAGGAATCGTTCTGTACACTCCGGACGTGTCGTTCTACCTCATCGCGTGGCAGCGTTACGCTCAACGAATCAATCAGTTGCCCGACCACCGCCGCCCGCCTTTCCCGATGGTACGCATCGATTGCGTCGCCCCGCAACTGGCGGCGCAACACTTCGGACGTCCGCTGGTACAACTCCTGAAGAATTGCTGCTTTCCATTCTGTCCAGACGTTAATGTTGACCGCGGAGAGGTCCGCAAATGTCAGCACGTAAAGATAATCAAGCTGCTCCGGCTTGTCGAAACGGCCGGCAAATTCTCTAATCGTTTCCGGGTCATGAATGTTCCGACGAAAAGCAATCTGCTCCATCAGCAGATGATGCCTGATGAGGAATGCGATGTCCGGATGCAGGTCTGTACGCCCGAGGCGGCGGAGCACGGCCATGGCCACTTCTACACCCGTGATTTCATGGTCCGAGACTCCATCCGGCTTCGCGATATCATGCAAGAGAATCGCGAGGTACAGAAGGTCTTTGCGCTGGAGCTGATGGAATACCTCACGCAGGTGTCCCTGTCGCTCGCGAAGCGCCTCGGCGTTGGCGACGGCGATTATGGTATGCTCATCCGCCGTGAAATAGTGATAGACATTGTGCTGAAAGAACGCCACCAGCCTGCCAAACTCCGGAATGAACGAGCCGAGCACATTCAGGTCGTTCATAGCCCGGAGTGTTTCCCCCACCCGACCGGAATTCAGGATCCGCATGAAGGAATCCGCCAGCGCGGGAGAGGTCCGCTCTGCGTCGGTGATCAGGTCAACGCTCCGCTCAATTGCCGCCCGAAGCCTGAAGTCCAGACCCAGGTCGTTCTCAGCCGAGAGCACAAAGGCCTCAAATATCTCCTCGGCGGTTGACAGGCGCGCCACCCCTTCCCGCACAGTCAGTGCATCAGCGTGGAGGAAGTAAATCCCGCGGATGTTCTCTGCGGCATGGTCCGGTTGACGTGCCGGCTCCACCAGCTCCCGGAAGCGATGGGCAAGGTGGGCTCCGGACGCATGGACCGTCCGCGCATGCAGATAGTAATCCCGCATAAAAACCTCAACGGCCCGGGCTCCCCCGCCGCCACGCACCGCCGGCGTGTCCCGGTAGGAAAGGTCACGGGCAACTTCGCGCTGCAGGGCGTATTCAAGAGTGTCGTGAAACGCCCCCCTGAAATAATGCATGCCATGCCGTACCCGGAGTAGAAATTCCAGGGCTCGCTCCATCGCGTCATGCTCTTCCGAATCGAGATCCCCGTTATCGCGCAGCTGATCCAGGAAGGTCCTCAAGCCGGACCGTTCAGCGTTGCCCTGCGTAAAGAAGGCTGGACGATGCGCGCGGTGGAGCCAGTAGACTGCATGGAGATCGCGCAACCCACCCGCACTCTTTTTGATGTTCGGCTCGAGAAGCTTGACGGAATTTCCGTGCCGTTCATGCATGCTGCGCTGGGCGGAGAAGATTCCCTCGATCAACCAGCGGTCCGGCAATCCGTCCGGATGCGGCCGCAACCGTTCGATCAAGGCCCCCGCAAGCTCTTCGCTGCCGCACACGAGCCGCGACTCAAGCATGGAATTCCACGCGTCAATCGAATGTCCGTGAAGCGCCACCGCCTCGTCGACCGTACGAACGCTGTGCCCGACATCCAGACCAGCATCCCAGAGCGAATGAAGAAACTTCTTCGCAGCCCTCCCGGCTTCCTCGAGGTCAGATCCGGCGGCGCGAAGGACCATCAGGTCGACATCGGAATGTGGACAGAGTTCGCCTCGCCCGTATCCGCCCAACGCGAGGACTGCGAGTTGCGCGCGTGAGGAACTGTCCAGACGCTCGAACGCAACGCGCAGTGCCGTGTCGGCGGCGCCGGTCAGGGTCGCGCACGTCGCGAATCCGGACGCTCCTCCCTCGTGAGCGGCCTTACTCTCCGCCCACCGTGCATGAAGAAGTTCGCGAATATGCCCACCCTCGGAAGTCATGGCGTAATCGAACCCAATGGAATCAAGCGAATATACCGATTGGGCAAAGTATTTCCAAGCTGAACAGCTCGGTTCCGAACGGCGGGGAGGAGTTGACTCGGACCCCCCGATTCTGTATTATGGCGAGGACTGTTCATTGGAGACGCTCGGTGAAGACGCTTCCCTCGGTCTCATTAATCGCACAGAGCGAGAGCATGCGCTCGGTGCTCGCCCGGCTCGATACGGTCGCTGCATCCGACAGCTCGGTGCTCCTCATCGGCGAAACTGGGGTGGGAAAGGAGTTGATTGCCGAATTCATCCACCGCGCGAGCCCCCGCCAGCCCCGTCCGTTTGTCAAGGTAGGCCTCTCCGCTCTCCCCCCCGAATTGCTTGAAAGCGAACTCTTCGGTCATGAACGCGGCGCCTACACAAGTGCCGCAACGGACAAGAAGGGACTCTTCGAGCTTGCGAGCACCGGCAGCATCTTTCTCGACGATATCGATGACTTCCCGCTCGCCCTTCAGGCGAAGCTCCTCCGGGTCCTCGAGTCGCGGGAAATAATGCACGTTGGCGGAACACACCCGATTCCTATCGACGTTCGCCTGATCACCGCCACAAAAATCGACCTGAAGACGCTTGTCGAACGGGGAATCTTCCGGTCGGATCTCTATTACCGCATCAATGTCGTCCCGATGGTCATCCCTCCTCTACGCGATCGGCGCGAGGACATCCCGCCCCTGGTGGATCATTTCCTGAAACGATATATTGCCGATCGCGACATTCGTGTCTCTCAGGATGCGATGCAGTCCATGCTGACGTACTCCTGGCCGGGAAATGTCCGGGAACTGCGAAATGTAATGCAGCGCATGGTCCTGTTTGCCAATGGAGAAATTCGGAAGGCAGATCTTCCGCCTGAGATCCGGGAGGACAATCCCCTCGCTGCTGTCGTGAAGGAATGCGCACGATGCATGGGTGAAGAGAATATGACCTTTGATCAGGTCGTAGCCTGCCTCGAAGTCAATCTCATCCGCCAGGCCCTGAAACAGTTCGACGGGAACCGCACCCAGACGGCAAAACACCTCGGCCTCTCTCTCTCCACCCTCAGGGACAAACTCAAGAAATACGACATCCAGTGACACCGGCGGCGGAATTCCGCCGGTGAGGTAACGGATTTCCGCCATCGTGTCCCCCCTCAGTGCCCCGCCAGCCTCATTTCGGGCCCATTCCCTCTGGCATCACGGTTGCTCTTCTCTTTGCACGTACCTTTCTACTTCCACTCCGACGCATGCGTACCGACCATTCACAGAACGCTGTCCACCTGCTTGGAGAAGTTGTCGAAGTCATTGAGCGGGAAGGCCAGCGAATGCTCAGGATTCAACTGAAACGCTGCCACGTCGATGTGCCGGCCGGGGGATACCCGGATGCCCACCTGGGAGACCCCGTCGCAATCGAGGCGCGCGTGACCATCCATCAGACATCACCCGGCGATCCACTGCCCGACAAGTTTTGAGGATCGGCAACGGCTACCGAGAGATGGGAACGGCGTCTGCACGAAATGATCTGAGACCGTTCACACACTCCGCTCTATACAGTACAACGCAGGAGGCAGTATGACAGAAACACCACTCACCATCTGGGAGCAGGCAAAGCTCCAGGGGTACTCGCGACGCGACTTCCTACGCTTTGCCAGTTGGCTCGCTGCGATGGCCGGTCTGGAAGCAAGCGGCGTCGGGCAAATCGTCAAGGCGATGGACACAAAGCCACGAATCCCTGTCGTCTGGTTCCACTTCCAGGAATGCACTTGCTGCAGCGAATCCTTCATTCGCTCCAGCCACCCGATCGTTGCCGATATTGTACTCGACAAGATATCTCTCGACTACACCGAGACGCTCCAGGCCGCAGCCGGAAAACAGGCCGAAGAGGCCCTTCACGCAACGATGACGAAGTACAAAGGGGAATACCTGATGCTCGTGGAGGGTTCTATCCCCACTGCGGAGGGCGGGGTCTACTGCTGCATCGGGGGCCGGACAGCGCAGGACATCGTCATGGAGGCTGCAGCCGGAGCCAAGGCCATTGTCGCCTGGGGAAGCTGTGCCTCTCATGGATGCATCCAGGCAGCTAAGCCGAACCCTACAAGCGCTACTCCCGTTCACAAGCTCGTCTCCGGCGTGCCAATCATCAATGTTCCGGGATGTCCGCCGATCGGCGAAGTGATGGCTGGAACAATCGTCCACATTCTCGCGTTCGACCGCATCCCCCAGCTCGATGGCCTCCGCCGCCCCAAGGCATTCTACTCACGACGTGTCCACGATACCTGCTATCGAAGGCCGAACTACGATGCAGGGCTTTTCGTTGAATCGTGGGACGACGAAAACGCTCGGCGCGGGTATTGCCTCTACAAAATGGGGTGCCGCGGACCGGTGACATACAACGCATGCGGAGTCATGCGCTGGAACAACGGCGTCAGTTATCCGATACAGTCCGGCCACAACTGCATCGGTTGCACGGAAGAGAGTTTCTGGGATAATGGCCCGTTCTACCGGCACCTCGCGTCCTTCCCCGGCTTCGGGATCGAGTCGACAGCTGATACGATCGGATTGACGGTCGGAGCCGCAACTGCGGTCGGACTGGCAGCCCACATCGTCGCGACAAACCTCAGGAAGGGGAAGAAGATTAACGAGGAAATCAAGGAAGCAGCGAAGAGTGATGCGAAAGGAGGTGCGTGATGGCAAACCGCATCGTCGTTGATCCCATTACACGGATCGAAGGGCACCTCCGCATTGAAGCGGAAGTGAAGGACGGAAAGATCGTCGACGCGTATAGCTCCGGAACCATGGTCCGCGGTTTTGAGATCATCCTGAAAGGCCGGGACCCGCGGGATGCGTGGGCGTTCACGGAACGAGCCTGCGGAGTCTGCACGACGGTCCATGCGCTGGCTTCGGTCCGCGCTGTGGAGGACGCGCTGGATATTCAGGTTCCGCCGAACGCCGAACTGGTCCGCAACCTGATGTTCTGTACCCAGTATATGCAGGATCATGTAGTCCACTTCTATCACCTGCACGCCCTCGACTGGGTGGATGTGGTGTCCGCGTTGTCGGCCGACCCGGCCGCGACCGCCAAGCTGGCGTCCACGCTCTCCGACTGGCCACGCAACACGGCGCAGATGCGCTGCGCAAAGGCCCAGGCGTCACGCGGGTCGCGNNGGCAAGAACCCGCATCCCAACTATCTTGTGGGCGGCGCCCCCGTCTCGGTGAATCTCGAAGAATCCAACGCCCTGAACGCCGAACGCCTCGCATACGTCGGAACACTTCTGAATGAGGCTCAGACGTTCATCGAACAGGTTTACCTCCCTGACCTCCTCGCCGTGGCGTCGTTCTATAAGGACTGGGGAGCCATCGGGAGCGGGCTCCCGAACTACCTGGCGTACGGGGATCTTCCGGTCCACGGGTATCGTGATACGGGCGACTTTAAATTCCCCCGCGGAGCAATCCTGAACCGCGATCTGAGTACAGTGCACGAGGTGGACGGGAAGAACGTAGACCAGGTCAAAGAATATATCGCTCACTCATGGTATGAGTACTCGACCGGCGACGACTCCGGAAAACATCCGTGGGAGGGTGAAACCACCCTCAACTATACCGGCCCGAAACCTCCGTATGAGCAGCTGAACGTCGATGAGAAGTACAGCTGGCTGAAAACACCCCGCTGGAACGGCAATGCAATGGAGGTGGGTCCGCTCGCACGTATGCTGGTGGCCTATGCCTCCGGACGCAAAGAGGTCATCGAACTGGTTAACGGAACGCTCCAGTCCCTCAACGTCCCGGTTGCCGCACTCTTCTCAACGCTCGGCCGTACCGCCGCGCGCGGATTGGAGACAAAGCTTATCGCGGGCTGGGCTCAGGAATTCTATCAGCAACTCCTCTCGAACATCAAGAACGGTGACACCCGGATGTTCACGCGAGACAAGTGGGAGCCCTCCACCTGGCCCTCGGAAGCGAAAGGCGTCGGGCTCTCCGAAGCCCCCAGAGGCGCTCTCGCCCACTGGATCGTGATCAAAGACGAAAAGATTGAAAACTATCAGCTCGTCGTACCAAGCACCTGGAACGCCTCACCACGCGACCCCAAAGGCCAGCGTTCGGCGTACGAGGCAGCGCTGATCGGAACACCTGTGCACAATCCCGATCAACCGGTCGAGATTCTGAGGACAATTCATTCGTTCGATCCGTGTATCGCCTGCGCTGTTCATCTCTACGATGAAAAGGGCAGATATATTCATCAGATCGACACATTCTGAAATCGATGAGGTCAGTCCGCGTGGTGCCTCACGGTTCCGCGCGGACACCCTCGGGAGCATTCCATGAACATCAATGGCTTTCGACGTTTCTATGTGTGGGAACTCCCCGTCAGGTTCTACCACTGGATCAACGCGATCTGCATTCTCGCGCTGGCAATTACCGGGTACCTGATCGGAAGTCCACCCGCGTTGAAGAGCGCGGATGAAGCCTCGTTCGGCTACTGGTTCGGCACAGTCCGCTTCATTCACTTCCTCGCGGCATTTATTTTCTTCTTCAATTTCTTCTTCCGCATCTACTGGGGTTTCGTCGGCAACAAGTACGCCCGCTGGCAAAACTTCATTCTCCACACGAAGGCACAGTTGAAAGAGATCGGTGCCGTCATCAAAGTCGATGTCGCGCAGACCGGAGCGCGGCCGCTCGAGTCGATCGGCCATAACAGTCTCGCCGGGTTTACGTATTTCCTGACCTTCATCGTCTTTCTTTTCCAGGCGACCACGGGGTTCGGAATGTATGCGGCGATGAGCAATTCGTGGTTCCCCCGTCTCTTCGCCTGGATCGTTCCGATGCTGGGAGGGGATTTCGCCGCCCGGCAATGGCACCATGCGTTCATGTGGTTCTTCATCATCTTCTCTATGGTCCACGTATATCTGGTATTCTATCACGACTATGTTGAAGGCCGGGGCGTCACCTCCTCCATGGTCGGTGGCTGGAAGTTTATCGAGAAGGACCAGGCCGCGAACGAATGACGTTCCACTGCAAGGAGCAAAAAGGCAGCCACCCATCACCCCGGCTGCCTTTCTTTTTGCCCGTTGACAGTCGCACCCGGGAATGGTACCTTGGACGGACCAGAGCGCGGCTGAAACCATGACCATCGAACGACAGACTCTTATTCTCGGCGTCGGAAATGTTCTTATGGGAGACGAGGGAGTCGGAGTCCACGCAGTCAACGCCATGCAGGAGGAGCGCTTCCCCCGCACCGTCACGCTTCTCGACGGGGGGACAGGAGGATTCCACCTTCTCTCCCTCTTCCAGGAATACGATCCGATCGTTCTCATCGATGCAACCATGGACGAGCGCGAGGCAGGGACTGTGACCCTGACAGAACCACGCTTCGCCAGCGATTTCCCCAGAACCCTCAGCGCGCATGACATAGGCCTGCGCGACCTCCTTGAATCTGCGACCCTGATCGGGCCGTTGCCAAAACTCTACCTTATTACCGTCTCCATCCCCAGCATCCAGCCCATGTCGATGGACCTCTCTGCACCGGTGCGAAATTCTCTCCCGGAGGTGATCCGGACTGCACACACTATTATAAACCGCCTGATGACTATGTGAGAATGCGGGGGGATCCGTCCCGGCTTGATAGTTCCCGCCAACCGGGGTATCTTTCGGGAAATGAACATCTCCCGCGTGGCAACCGTGATCTGCCTGACACTCTCTGCCCAGGCACTTCCCGGACAGACATACCGGGGCTTCCTGGGGATCCCCTGGGGGGCGCCCAGAGCCACCGTTGAGGCTCATATGAAGCTCCAGCTGACAACCGCGGCCGGACACTATGAACGATACCACGCGTCACTGGACACTCTCGGGGATGCGCATTTGCAGGACTGTCAGGTCGAATTCGAGGAGGGCAGATTTTTCGGCGTCGCAATCCAGACCCGCGGGCCCGTCGAAACCTCCGCGTTGCTCACATATCTGACGGCGAGCCTCGGAAAGGGAAAGCAGTCGGATAAGCGCAGCTATCAGTGGATCCTCGACGGCACGCGCGTCTTCTTCGACGAAGACAGCTTTGGCGACGGATACCTCTATTGGTACAGAGGCCCGATCAACGAACAGGCGGAGTGAGCGCTCACGCACAGGCTGCGATCCGCGACTCTCCTCAGAGAACATCCATGCACGAACTCTCGTTGGCCCAGGGAATTATCGATATCGTCCAGCGGTCGTTGCCGCCGGAAAACTCTCAGACGGTCTCGGCTGTTCGGCTGAAGATAGGGGATCTCGCTGGAGTCGTTATCGAATCACTCGAGTTTTGCTTCACTGCCCTGGTCCGCGAGACGCCTCTTGAGGGGGCCGTTCTCCAGGTCGAGCGAGTTCCCGTACAGGCCGTCTGCCTGACATGTTCGTCCGCGTTTGCCGTCAATGAAAATTCCTACCGGTGCCCGCAGTGCGGCGCCGGCCAGCTAAACATCATCTCAGGGCGTGAACTGCAGGTAACAGAAATCGAAGTGCACGACAGCCACACGGAGACTTCATGAGCGTCATCACCATTGAACGGAAAGTCCTGGAGAGGAATGATGAGGTGGCCCGGCAGAACAGGGAATTGTTCCGCCGGCACGGAGTGTTCGCAATGAACCTCGTCAGCTCGCCCGGGGCCGGCAAAACCAGCCTCCTCGAGAAGACGCTGGAACAGCTGAAGGATCGTGTGCCGCTCGCGGTTATCGAAGGGGATGTCCAGACTGATCTCGACGCGCGACGCATCGCACGGTACGGCGTTCCTGCAGTGCAGATCGTGACGCGNNCCAGGATCCGGGTCCTCATCATCGAAAACGTCGGCAACCTTGTCTGCCCCTCGAACTACGACCTCGGAGAAGCGCTCAAGGTCGTTGTCGCCAGCACAACCGAAGGCGACGACAAGCCGTTGAAATACCCTGCCATGTTTCGCAATGCGTCCGTCCTGGTTATCAACAAGATCGATCTGCTCCCTTACGTGAAGGCAGACATCGAGACGCTTCGCGGAAACGCTCTCCAGATCAACCAGGAACTCCGCGTTTTCGAAACGTCGTGCACCACCGGGGAGGGGATCGACCGCTGGTGCGCCTGGATCCTTGAGCGGGCCGGCAGTACGTCTGCCGGCCAATAGCGTCGGCGCCAGAACCGTGCGTCCCAGGCAATGCCCGCCCCGGGGGTACTCGGGCTCCAGAAGAAGGTGTGCCGGTCTTTGAAAGAACGAATCGCCATAGTGATCCGTGGTGCGGTGCAGGGAGTCGGCTTCCGACCATTCGTGTACCGGCTCGCATCGGAATTCTCTCTCCCCGGTTGGGTGTCCAATTCACCGGCAGGGGTCCTCATCGAGGCCGAGGGTCCGAAGGAATCCCTCGACGCATTTCTCCTCAGGCTCCAGCGCGACATTCCGCCCCGGGCTTCAATCCAGAGCCTGGAATTCTCTTTTCTTGATCCGGTCAACTACCAGAACTTCAGCATCCGGCCGAGCGATACGACCGGCACGAAGACCGCACTGGTGCTTCCTGATATCGCCACCTGCCCCGATTGCCTCGCAGAGATCTTTGATCCGGCCGACAGACGCCACCGGTACCCCTTCACCAACTGCACAAACTGCGGCCCGCGATACAGCATTATCCACTCTCTCCCCTACGACCGGCCAAACACCACCATGCGCGCGTTCATCATGTGCGAACGGTGCCGGAAGGAGTATGAGGATCCGACAGATCGGCGGTTCCACGCACAGCCCAATGCCTGTCCGGATTGTGGCCCCCACCTCGAGGCCTGGCTTCCTGGGGGTGAGCGGATAGCGGGACGAAACGACGCCATCACGGCCGCGGCCGATTCGCTGCGCGGGGGCGGAATTGTCGCACTCAAAGGCCTGGGGGGATTTCACCTCATGACCGACGCCCGAAATCCTCACGCGGTGAGGCGCCTCCGCTCGATGAAACGCCGCGAGGAAAAACCGTTCGCAGTCATGTTCCCATCTATTGCTGCGGTCGAAGAGGTGTGCGGGATCTCCCCATTTGAGACGCGTCTCCTGAATTCCCCCGAGGCTCCAATCGTGCTGCTGGCACGCCGCCGCGAACGCGACACACAGAATCTGGTTACCCCTGTTGTCGCGCCACAAAACCCCACGCTTGGCGTGATGCTTCCCTATACCCCCCTCCACCATCTCCTGATGCGGGATCTCGGTTTCCCGGTGGTCGCCACCAGCGGGAATCTCTCGGATGAGCCGATCTGTACGGATGAAAACGAGGCAATCGTCCGGATTGGGGAGATGGCGGATCTGTTCCTCGTCCACAACCGCCCGATCAGGAGACATGTTGATGATTCAATCGTCCGGATTGTTCTCGGACGGGAAATGATCCTCCGCAGAGCCCGCGGGTACGCTCCCCTTCCTGTCCGCCTACCGGCGCAGATGAACGATCTCCTTGCAGTCGGTTCCCATCTGAAGAACACCGTTGCAGTCACCCGGGAGGAGAATGTCTTCATCAGCCAGCATATCGGTGACCTGGAAACGACGGAGGCCCACGGGGCGTTTAGGGGAACAATCAGCAGCCTGCTGGAGCTCTTCGATGTGCACCCCGTCCAGGTTGTATCTGACCTCCACCCCGATTATCTTTCGTCAAGATATGCCCGGGAACTGTCGATCCCCGTTCTGAAGATTCAACACCATTTCGCGCATATCGCCGCCTGCATGGCGGAGAACGAAATCGAACCCCCGGTGCTGGGAGTCGCCTGGGATGGAACCGGATACGGTCCGGATGGCACGGTCTGGGGAGGAGAATTTCTCCGGGTCACCAGGGGAGGCTTTACCCGCGCGGCGGCGCTGCAACAGTTCTCTCTCCCGGGAGGCGACGCGGCCGTCAGGGAGCCACGACGGTCTGCGCTCGGTGTGCTCTTTCAAACCTTCGGTCAGGAGATGTTCCGGCGGCGGGATCTCGAACCGCTGGCCGCGTTCTCAGAACCGGAGCTTGACACTCTCCGACGCATGCTCCTGCATCAGATCAACAGCCCCACGACCAGCAGCGCGGGCCGGCTCTTTGACGCGGTCGCGTCTCTGATCGGAATGCGGCACCACTCGGCATATGAGGGACAGGCGGCGATGGAACTGGAGTTCCATGCAGGGCGGACCGACGCGATTGACCCCTATCCATACTCACTCCGCCGCTCAGGTACCGCGAGCGGCCCTCCTGGGCTGGGAACCCTGGAAAGCCAGAGCGTGCCGGCCTGGACGGTGGACTGGACTGATATGATCCGCGCAATTGTCGACGACCGCGTCGACAACGTGCCCACGGAAACGATCGCCGCCCGGTTCCACCGCACATTGGCCGACACGATCAGTGCCGTGGCAGAGCGCGTGGGAATCGACCGGGTGGCACTGAGCGGAGGCTGCTTCCAGAACCGGGTCCTGCTTGGACAGAGCGTCCGGACCCTGGAGCGAAAGGGGGTTCGGGTGTACTGGCACCAGCGTGTTCCTCCGAATGACGGAGGAATTGCACTCGGCCAGCTCAACGCTGCGAGAATTCTCGGACAACAACACTGAGGAGAACCGGCATGTGCCTCGCGATCCCGGGAAAGGTGATGGAGATCGATCGGCAGGCAACCCCTGTCATGGGTGATGTCAGCTTCAACGGCATCATGAGGAAGGTGTGCCTCGAATGGCTGCCGGAGGCACAGGTTGGGGACTATGTCATCGTGCACGTCGGATTCGCGATCAGCAAGGTGGACGAAAAAGAGGCGCTCGAAACCCTCACCCTCCTCCGACAGATGGGTGACATCGAATCCGAACTGGGAGAACCGCCGGTCGGGCCAGGGGGAGAGTGATATGCACCGACGACTGCCTGGACGGGGGGACAATGCGATATATTGATGAATACCGCGACAGGGAAGCCGCACGGAAAGTCTCCTCGATGATCAGGGCTACCACGACTCGGCCCTGGACGCTCATGGAGATCTGTGGGGGTCAGACCCACACCATCGTGAAGTATGGCCTCGAGGCGCTCCTGCCCGAAGAGATCACCCTCATTCATGGACCCGGATGTCCCGTCTGCGTGACACCGCTTGAACTTATCGACAAAGCCATCGCGATTGCGTCCCGGGCCGATGTGATCTTCACCTCGTTCGGCGATATGCTTCGCGTCCCCGGCTCGACAAAGGACCTGCTCAGCGTGAAGGCGGGGGGTGGAGACGTGCGAATCGTCTATTCCCCCCTCGATGCGGTCACCCTCGCCCGGCAGCACCCTGACAAAAAGGTGGTCTTTTTCGCCGTTGGTTTTGAAACCACGGCTCCCCCGAACGCCATGGCAGTCTTTCAGGCAAAGAAACTCGGGGTGACGAACTTCTCCATTCTCTGCTCCCACGTCCTTGTGCCACCGGCCATCCAGGCGATTCTTTCCTCCCCGTCCAACCACGTTCAGGGATTTCTAGCCGCGGGGCACGTTTGTACGGTTATGGGGTACGAAGAATACATTCCGCTGGCCGAGAGGTTCCAAGTCCCGATTGTCGTGACCGGGTTCGAACCGGTCGACATTCTTCAGGGAATTGCGATGACGATCACGCAGCTCGAGGAGGGGCGGCACGAGGTCGAAAACCAGTATGTGCGGTCGGTGCGTCGTGATGGCAATGTCCCCGCAAAGAACCTGATCGGAGAAGTCTTCGAGACCACCGACAGAAAATGGAGAGGGATTGGCGAGATCCCCCGAAGCGGATACCGGCTTTCTCCGGAGTACGAGGTGTTCGACGCGGAACGGATCTTCGATGTCTCCGGAATCAACGCGCAGGAATCCCCCCTCTGTATCGCCGGCGCTATCCTCCAGGGCCTGAAGAAACCGCACAACTGCAGCGCATTCGGAAAGGAGTGCTCCCCTGAACATCCACTCGGCGCACCCATGGTCTCATCCGAAGGCGCCTGCGCCGCATACTATCACTACGGCCGTCTCGGTTCGTCACCAGGAACACGCTGAGGGTTGCGCCCGATATCACTGACACGTGAACGCTTCACGGAGACCCCATGAATGACATTCAATCCGGCGATCTTACCTCGGGGCCGGTCTGCCCGATTCCCATTTCGGAGTATCCCCAGGTAATGCTCGCCCATGGAGGGGGAGGACGTCTGAGTCAGCATCTCATACGCACCATGTTCCTCTCACAGTTCACCAGCGATGCGTTGCGGCCACTCCACGACGGGGCACTTCTTCAAGTCGGGAATATGAGACTTGCCTTCTCAACCGATTCCTACGTCATCCGTCCAATCTTCTTCCCCGGCGGAACAATCGGAGATCTCGCCGTCAACGGGACGGTCAATGATCTCGCCATGTGCGGTGCACGGCCGCTCTACCTCTCCACTGGATTCATCATCGAGGAGGGTCTGCCGATGGAGGACCTCTGGCGTGTCGTCGTCGCCATGCAGGCAGCAGCGAAAGCGGCAGGAGTCACGCTCGTGACCGGCGATACCAAGGTGGTCGACCGCGGGAAAGGCGACAAGATCTTCATCAATACCTCAGGAATCGGTCTGATCCATGCGGGCACATTCATCAACCCGGCACGCGCGACACCGGGTGACGCAGTTCTGATCAGCGGACGCATCGCAGACCATGGAATAGCCGTCCTTTCAGTTCGGGAAGGACTTGAGTTCGCCACCCAACTCACGAGTGACACTGCACCACTCAATGGACTCGTTGACGCGATGCTGCATGTGTGCCCGGACATTCATGTCCTCCGAGACCCCACTCGCGGAGGCCTCGCCAGCACCCTTAATGAGATCGCCGAGTCCTCCGCCACAGGTATCCGGATCCGCGAAGAGTCGATCCCCATCGCCGATGAGGTTCGGGGAGCATGTGAGATGCTCGGATTCGATCCGCTCTATGTCGCAAACGAGGGCAAACTCGTCGCAATCGTCCCTTCGACTGAGGCGGACGATCTCCTTGCGGCAATGCGCGCGCATCCGCTCGGCCGGGAGGCGGCATTGATCGGACACGTCGTCCCGACTCCGCCCGGCGTCGTCACCATGGAGACAAGAATCGGCAGCACCCGGATCGTCGACATGCTCTCCGGTGAACAACTTCCGAGAATCTGCTGATGCTGCCGATCCATCGAATACTGGCGGTCAATCCGGGATCCACCTCGACCAAGATCGCTCTCTTTGACGACGAGGCTGCAGTCGCCCACGAAACAATCCGCCATGATGCCGCTACCCTCGCCCGCTTCAGCAGCATCTGGGATCAGTTCCCCTTCCGGATGCACGCTGTCCGTGAATGGGCGCTTGCGCGGACGGATCAGGCTGCTGCGGTCGTCGGCATTGGAGGCCTCTTGCGCCCCCTCCCTGGCGGGACCTACCGCATTACCCCGCGCATGATGGAAGACGCCAGGGCGAACCTCCAGGGGGAGCACGCGTCAAACCTGGGGTGCGCACTTGCCGAAAGCCTCGCCCGAGAGTTCAACTGCGACGGGTATGTTGCCGATCCTGTTTCAGTGGACGAATTCGAGCCCCTGGCACGGTACTCCGGCCACCCCCTGATCACAAGAAGCAGCCTCTCCCATGCGTTGAATCTGCATGCCGCGGCCGAACGCGCAGCCGCAGAGCTGAATCTTCTGCCTGATCGATCGTCGATGATCGTTGCCCATCTCGGAGGCGGGATCTCAATCGCCCCGCTTCGGGGGGGAAAGATTATTGACGTCAACGACGCCTCCAGTGACGGACCATTCTCACCCGAACGGACCGGGGGTCTCCCGCTACAACAATTTATCACTCTCTGCTACTCCGGTCCCTATGCTGAACAGGAAGTCCGGACGCTCGTGATGGGACGCGGAGGACTTCTGGCCTACCTCGGAACGAACTCTGCGCTGGACGTGGAGCAGCGAATCAGGGAAGGTGACGAACGGGCTGAGGAAGTCTACCGGGCTATGGCCTACCAAATCGCAAAGGAAATCGGCGCGATGTCGACAGTTCTGCGGGGCAAGGTCCAGGCAATCGTGCTCACCGGCGGACTCGCATCATCCACACTCCTTATGAAGGAAATTGAATCACGGGTCGCGTTCATAGCGCCTGTGCTCATTTTTCCGGGTGAAGACGAAATGCACACGCTCGCCCGTGCGGCACTCTCAGTCCTGCGGGGCACGACGAGGGCCGCCGACTATTGAATCCCAGACGATCATCACAAGGACAACCGGACACACATGGTATGAAGTCAACCCCCATCACGACGTTTGACCAGTTGCTCTCCGCCGCCGCCCTTCTCCCGGAGACACGTGTGGTCGTCGCTTCCCCTGCAAACGCTGAAACGTACGACGCCGTACGCACAGCCGCCGAATCCCTCCCCGTCCGGATAACGCTGGTTGGGGACGACCCTGGGATAGAACGCGAGATCACAACCCGGAGCAGTATGCGCGGACGCATTGAGGCGGTTCGCCGTGTCGGCGTTGCGGATATCCTTACCACCTGCGCCGCAATCCTCTCCGAACCCGCCGGGGGAGTCCTCCTGAAAGGGAGCGTCGATACGGCGACGTTGATGCATGCGGTGTTGGAAGAGAATGCCGGATTGCGGACCGGGCGGCTGCTCAGCGATGTATTTCTCTTTGAATATCCCCGACCCGCCGCCACAAAATTGGTCATGATCACGGACGGAGGACTGGTCCCCGCCCCTGATCTCAAGAATAAGGTAGAACTGATCCGGAACGCGGTGGAGGTCGCCCACGCACTTGGGTCCATGATGCCGAAGGTTGCAGTGCTGTCGGCAAGCGAGTTCGTTACCCCCTCCATCCCGTCAACACTCGATGCGGCAATCCTGGCAAAGATGAACGAGCGCGGGCAAATCCCCGGCTGCGTGGTGGACGGGCCACTCGCCCTCGACAACGCCATCTCCGCCGACGCGGCCCGCGAAAAAGGAATCCGGTCTTCCGTTGCAGGCGACGCGGATGTTCTGATCGCAGCGAGCATCGAGGCGGCGAACAGCCTGGCCAAGAGCACGACGGTCTTCGCCGGGTACCGGCTGGCCCATGTGATCGTGGGTGCGCGCGTTCCGATTTGCATCCCTTCGCGAGCGGACAGGAGCGACGCGAAACTCCTCTCCATCGCGCTCGGTGTAATCATGAACGCCAGGAAGAAACAGTGAGGGATAGAACAGCGGGTATCGCAGCCGGTCGGTTATTCCTCGACAGGCACTTTGCCGCGCTCAGGGTCGTTGGTCCCGAACACGTAGTCCCAGAGCGGATTACTGACCCCGAAGAGTCTCCTGGGATCCTTGTAATGGTGCCGGATATGATGGTGCTTGAGGAATTGACCAACCGTGCCCTTCATGGGAGCGTGGTGAGTCGCATAGTGAATCTCATCGTAGAGAATATACCCGAGAATGAAGCCGGCAAACACCGGCGACAGGTAATTCCCCCCAAAAAGGACCAGGAAGAAGAAATAGAAAAGAAACGCAAGAGGGACACTCACAACCGGCGGCATCACCAGCCGCTTTGAATCGTTTGGATAGTCGTGGTGGACACCGTGAGTGAGAAAGTGAATTCTCTTGCCCAGGGCAGACGTGGGTTCATAATGGAACAGAAACCGGTGCAGGAGATATTCGGTCAGCGTCCAGAGAAATATGCCGAAAAAGAAAAGCGCGACGAGATTGGTCGCAGTCACCAGCGGGTTCTGCACGCTGCGGACAAGGAAATAGACAACCACGGGAAGATACAGAATAATAGGAACACTCCAGTGGACATGGGTGAAAATCTCCATGAAATCGCTTTTGAACAGGCGAGCCGATTCATCCTTGTTCGACACGTACAGCTTGGACATGATTCTATCTCCTGAAACGTTTCACGGCCACGACTGGAAGTGTACGAAGTTTTCTCTGAGAATGCAAAGTATGACAGGATGAACCAAACCGACAGTCGCCCACCCATACCCCCGCCACACATTCGGATCCGGCAGGCTCTCCCGGAAGATGCATCTGCAATTTTTGAGCTTGTTCGAGAACTCGCGGATTATGAGCACTTACCGCACCCTGATGCCAGCGCACGGCAGCGGCTCTATCGTGATCTCTTCTCCGACACTCCGAGAATCTTCGCGCTGATCGCCGAGGAGGACAGGACGCCGATCGGATATGCCATCTATCTTGAGACCTACTCGAGCTTTCTGGCCCTTCCGACACTCTACCTCGAGGACATCTTTGTCCTGCCGCAACATCGAAAAAAGAACGTGGGGATTGGGCTCTTTGCTGCTCTCGTGAGGGAAGCAATCGCACGCAATTGCGGAAGGATGGAATGGGTTGTCCTTGATTGGAATGAAACCGCTATCGGCTTCTATAAACGACTTGGCGCCCGTCGGATGAAGGAGTGGCAGATCTTCCGCCTCACACGGGAAGAACTCCTATCGCTTTCAGGTCGCCTGCCTTCCCCCTGAACTCATCCCCCCCTTTTCGGTTCACTCACACCAGCCGCCGTGAACGGGTCGAAAAGACACCATTTTTCAAGCAGACTGTAATTTCTTCCCCGTTTCCGCCTTCCAGAACCTTCCAAAAAGCGCCGATTTTGAGCTGTTCTGCCATTGGCAAGGTTTTGGATGCCATCTTTGATGATAGAGAATCTACGGACCAAGCTGCCCATGGATATCCTTCTCGTTGACGACAACCCCGATTACCTGCATCTCCTGCGAGATGCCCTTTATGCGCACGGGTATAACGTCGTCACAGCAGGAGATGGCGTGGAAGGGTGTGAGGTACTTGCCTCGGAGGACGTCGACCTGATCATATCCGATATCCGGATGCCCAGGCTCGACGGATTGCGAATGCATGCGCGGGTCCGCGACATGGATCGGTACAAGGACACGAAATTTGTCTTCATCTCAGGAATCAAAGACGCGCATAAAGATGCCCTGAACCTCAATCCGAAACTCGACTTCTTCCTGGAAAAGACAACGTCGCTCAAGGAAATTGTGAAATTCGTTGATACGCTCCTCTTCGGACGCTACGGAGGAGAATGGGTGTAGGAAGCCAGAGAAAAACCCTCCTCGTAGGATGCCAGAGCGAAAGGCGGGAGCGACGTTGAACACCCTTGGGCCAGCTCGCCCAATCTCCTTCAGCGTGTCGAAGCACTCCGCATTAGCACCACATTCCTCTTTCAGAGCCTCCCCGCAACCACCACAACGGTTTTTAGCCGCGTTGACATACCAGCGGCTGACCAGGCCTCCAACAAGATGATGTACATTCCCAGACGGGCAACCCTCCGCTCGTCGTTCCGCCCGTCCCAGACCAGGGATCCCTGGGACGCGCAGGGCTCATTGTTCGCCAGCCACCGGACAAGCCTTCCCCTGACGTCAAAAATACGAATGTTCATTACGCCCCTCGTCTCGGGAAGAGCATAACTGACCACCGTCATGTCGTCGCATCCGTCCCCGTCCGGTGAGAATGGGTTCGGCGAGCATCTCAGTCCTGCCTCTGATACACCATACGGAGCATACAGACTGTTTGCCCTTCCGGGAGTCCCTCCTGACCTGTCAACACAGGTGCTCCAGCCCCGGGAGTCGCCGGAGGGTAGTGTCGGATGGATCTTCTCCAGCGATCGTCCGGACACATCCCTGACGTCGGGCGAGTGCCATTCCGAAGAATATGCAACACTGTCAACGACTTTTCCGGAGGGGTCCCGGAGCAAGACACAATCTGCTGAGTTTCCCAGCCCGAGACTCGACTCGCCCGTAATCCAGAGCATTCCGGATTCCAGATCCAGGGGAAAGGGATGGGAAACCATGATACTGGAATCCGCGGCCAGCACGGCAAAACCGCCTGGTCGGATCGTACACTCATTTCCGCGGGATTTGAAGACCCGGGAGGAAGACGGGAGGACCGCCGCATCCGACAGGGACCAGCCCCGAATGTCGACAGGCTCCGTCCCCGGGTTCACGATTTCGATATACTCCGAACAGCCCGCAAGCGGAGCAAACATGATCTCATTAATCCGGAGAATCCCATCAGGATACGGGATTGCAACCTGAATCGACATCGTGTCATTCCGGAATCTTCGGTCTCCCTCCGCGAACACCCGGACGAGCATCCAGCGGACACCCGGAGGCGCGGAGGACCAGACGAGCGACACAGTAAGTGAGTCTTGTGGATCTATACGAGCGCCGACGAAACTCCGCACAACGGGCTCCCCGATCAACGGTGAACCGCTCTCCTCCGTCACCGCATACAGAGAGACCCACAGGAGACAGCACACTGCCTTCCCATCATTCCGGACCCCGACAACGATCGTAGAGGACACCCCGGGGAGGGAGACTTCTGCACGTGCAGAGATCACGGCAGCATCGCTGTCCAGTGACACGATCGAATTCGGCAACCCTGGAGAGGCGCCGCCGGGACCGACACAGAGCCCCCAGTTGAGAGGGTCAACCCCGGAAGCGGATGCATCCCTTCGTTCCAGAGACCGCCCGGCAGCCGCAACTGACCGGTACACAACGCTGTCTACCGTTCGGCCTGACGGATCCATTAGCACGACAGCGTCGCCGCTGTTGTTCAGCGAGGGGAAGCCGGAGAGCCCGCAAATACACTCACTGGCGTCAGGATAGATATCTGCTACCGCCGCTGAATCGCGCGTGAATACCAGGTATGCTCCCGCCCTGAGAACGCAGCCAGCGGACACGCCCCCTGAGGCAGACACGCCCCCTGCATCTCCGACTGCCCAGTCCATGAGGTCGATATCGGTTCCGAGTGTGTTCAGGACTTCAATCCATTCCGGCTCATCCCCCTCCGGTGCGTACATGATTTCGTTGACGACCACACCGAACGGAGGGGCACCGATCTGGAGAAGCGCTCCCAGACGGTTGTTCCCCGGGACCTGGTCCGACTGGTAGTCAAGATCCGCAGTCAGATCCCACCTGCCCGGCCCCGGTGCACCGAAATTCTCTCTGAGCGTGAGTGAATCACCGGGAGGCAATACTCCCGACCATGAAAGACGTGCGACAATCTCACTCTCTTCACGGCTGGAGTCCCTGTCCAGATCGAGGTACACCACCAGGAGAAATCCCCCCGCTGGTTCAGTCCCCCTGTTCGCAACCTGGAGGAGAACTTCAGTTGGCGTCCACCCGAAGGGGACGGCGGGACTCCAGGAAAGGTTCACAATCGCCAGATCATACCTCGGCGCCGCCGTGACTGAAATATCGTCAAGCCTGATAGTCCCCGTGCTCCCCCCTGACTCCGGGAGGAGCCGCCATCGAAGCCGGAACGAGTCACCCGCGAGCAGTCCGTCCAGCCCCCTCGTAATGGGAAGGTAGGATATCTCGCCGGACGGGACAATCGTGTCTCCCAACTGGACAGGGAACGTCATGCCTCCGTCAGTTGATGCCTCTACCAGCATTCGTGCCCCATGCGTCGCCGAACGACGGCAATAGAAGAGAAGCTCCGCAGGGACCATACCGCGACACTCAATCGGCGAAGAAACCAGGAACTGGGGCACGGTGGCGTTGGTGCTCACCACGGCATTCGGGAGAGACCGTGGGCTGCTTGCGCTCACCTGGAAATCATCCACCCCGGGGTCCTTCTGTCTGGAGGAAACCCATCCCAATGGCAGATGCCCTCCAGCCGTGCTGTCAAACGACTCACGAAAAACCACCACCCCCTGGGACACGGCTCTCAACGCTCCAACAGCCAGGCTCACAATCAACAGAACGCAGTACCTTCGCGCAGCACCATTCCTCCGCATCCCGGCCCCTCTCTCGTATACGAAATCTGGAGACCATGTATCGGTCACCTATCTCCGCCATCTGCGACGCGGCATCCCGCGGACCTGCAACCCGATCGGCCTTCGTGACCCCCCTCACGGGCTCACGTTGATTTTCAAAACGCATTTCCCTATATACGCTACACACATCGAGCGGAAATTACGATGGACCAGAAAAAACTCCTCTACGTGGACGACGACACCGCTCTGCGGGAGATCGTCCGTGACCAGCTTGCTGCCCAGGGATATCATGTGGATGAGGCGGAGGACGGCTCGGAGGCGATCGAGAAACTGGAAAAAAACCACTACGATGTCATGCTGCTGGACATCAACATGCCGAACAAATCCGGCATCGACGTCCTGAAGTTCATCAAGGATCACTCCTTGAAGTGCAAAGTCATTATGCTCACAGGAAGGGTCGGATTCTCGGTAGCAACGGAAAGTCTGAAACTCGGCGCTGACGATTACATCACAAAACCCTTCAACCTGGAATACCTGCTCTTCTCAATCAAACGCGTTCTGGAGAAGTGATCCCTCCACGGACCCGGCAGAAACGCACGAAGCGACCTTGAGGTCGCTTCGTGCGTTTTTTGAAGATTCTCCGTCAGGCTGTCGTCTGCCGCCTCAGGTCCCCGAGCTGTAGTCGTCGATGTACTGCTTCTGGTCCGCACTGAGTCGGTCAATGTGTATTCCCTGTGTGTTGAGTTTGACCAGAGCGATCTCCTGGTCCTGCTCGGCCGGGATGTCGTGCACTGCATTCGGAAGACGCTTCCCGGCCCTGTGCAGCGTGACAAGACGAAGCTGAGAAAGAAACTGATTCGCAAATGACATATCCATCACCTCGGAGGGGTGACCCTCCGCCGCAGCGAGATTCACCAGACGTCCCTGCGCGAGCACGAAGATCTTGCGGCCGTTGACTAATGTGTACTCCTCGTTGTTCGGTCGAACCTCGCGCTTTGACCTGGTCAGGGACGCGAGCTCGACAAGGTTTACCTCACAATCGTAGTGCCCGGTGTTGCTTACAATGGCGCCGTTCTTCATCGACCTGAAGTGCCGCTTCACAATCACATCCTTTACCCCGGTCGCGGTCACAAATATGTCACCGATGGGTGCGGCTTCGTCCATCGTCATGACCCGGTATCCCTCAAGTGTCGCTTTCAGCGCGGCAGTGGGTTTCACTTCCGTCACGATGACGTTCGCTCCAAGTCCCTTCGCGCGCATGGCAACGCCGCGGCCGCAGTGCCCAAACCCCGCCACGACGACGTTCTTTCCGGCGAACAGCACACTGGTCGCCCGCAGGATCCCGTCGAGAGTGGATTGCCCTGTCCCGTAGACGTTGTCAAAATCCCATTTTGTTTCTGCATCGTTCACTGCGACGACCGGGTACTTTAACGCGCCGTCGGCCGCCATGGCGCGCAGCCGGTGAACCCCGGTGGTCGTCTCTTCAGTCCCTCCGATAACGTACTTCTGGGAGAGCTCTGGATGACGGTTGTGAATCGTGAAGATGAGGTCCGCCCCGTCATCGAGAGTAAGATTCGGCTTGAACCGCAGCGTTTCCTCAATGCACCAGTAGAATTCCTTCACGCTCATTCCGTGCCAGGCGAAGATCGAGATGCCCTCCCGCGCCAGCGCCGCAGCCACGGCGTCATTGGTCGACAGCGGATTGCAGCCGCTCCAGCTCACCTCAGCCCCCGCCTCGACAAAGGTCTTGACGAGCACCGCGGTCTCCTTGGTCACATGCAGGCAACCCGCGATCCGGTACCCTTTGAACGGTTTTGTTTTTCCGTACTTCTTCTGGAGAGCCATCAGCACGGGCATCCGCGATTCGGCCCACTGTATCAGCCGGCTACCTTCCCCCGCCAGTTTCAGGTTGGCGACCTTATACTTTCCTGGTTTGTAATTCATATGTCCTGTCTGTATGATCCTGATTGGTGAATGGTCTTGTTGGCTTATCGAATTGCTTTCAGCAGACGCTGGACGAGGTCCAGTTTTTCCCAGGTGAACTCCTCCTCATCCCGGCCGAAATGACCATATGCGGCCGTCTTCCTGTAGATTGGCCGACGCAGGTTGAGTCGCCGAATGATCCCTTTGGGCGTGAGATCGATCTCCTTCATCACCACCTTCTCCAGCTCTGAATCGGGAATGCGCCCTGTGCCGTGGGTGTTCACGTTGATCGAGACTGGCTCGGCAACTCCGATCGCATACGACACCTGGATCAGGCATTCATCCGCCAACCCGGAGGCGACGATGTTCTTCGCGACGTGCCTCGTCGCATAGGCGGCACTCCTGTCCACCTTGGTCGGGTCCTTCCCGGAAAATGCACCGCCGCCATGAGGCGCCCGGCCACCGTACGTGTCAACAATGATCTTCCGCCCGGTCAGGCCTGTGTCGCCGTGCGGTCCGCCGATTTCGAAACGGCCGGTCGGATTGACATGGACGATCATCTTCTTGTCACGCATCGCCTCCGGAATTACATGCCGGATCACATGCTGCATGACGTCTTCCCGGATTCGTTTCTGGCTGACCGCCGCATCATGCTGAGTCGAGATCACCACCGTGTGGGCCCGGACAGGCTTCCGTCCGTTGTACTCAATCGTGACCTGCGACTTCGCGTCCGGGCGGAGGTACGGCATCAGCTTCGGCTGACGCTTGCGGATATCCGCCAGCCGCCGCACGAGCTTGTGCGCATACTGAATGGCCATTGGCATATACTCGGGGGTCTCGTTTGTCGCATAGCCGAACATCATCCCCTGATCCCCGGCCCCACCTGTGTCAACTCCCTGGGCGATATCGGGAGACTGCGAGTGAATCGCGGAAAGGACTGAACAGGAGTCAGCGTCAAAACGGTAATCCGCTTTCGTGTACCCGATATCCCGAATAACCTGCCGGACAATCTCCTGAACCTCAATATACCCGTGGGTCGTGATCTCCCCACCGACGAATGCCATCCCCGTCGTGACAAAACACTCGCACGCGACCCGGGATGTTTTGTCCTGAGCGAGCAGGGCATCGAGCACAGCATCAGAGATCTGGTCACAGATCTTGTCCGGATGTCCTTCCGACACGGATTCCGAAGTGAACAAGTAAGCCATGCAGTACCTCACACTGTGAAACAATGAATGAGAGATTATGAAAATTCCACTTCCGAAGAATCGCCAACATTGATCCGCCGGTGGGTCCCTCTGACGACGGCGTCCGGACCGACGATGGAGTTGTCAAGGATGGCCTTGAGGACCTGCGCTTTCGCACCGATAATCGAATTGCGGATGACGGAATCCTGAATAATGGCATGGTCTGCCACCGTCGTGTTGGGCCCGATCACACAGCGCTCCAGTGTTGCCGTACCGGCGACATAGGCGGGAGGGATGATGACCACCCCGTCTAGGACGGGAATTCTGGACTCCTTTTCAAGGAGGGCACGGTTCGTCCCGAGAAGTGTCTCCGGCTTTCCACAGTCATACCACCCCTCAACGGGGAAGACGGTCATCTTTTCGCCCTTCTCAATCATCATCTGAAGCGCATCAGTGAGCTGAAACTCCCCGCGTGTTTTGATGCCGCCGTCGATCATGGCGTTGAGCGACTCGATCAGCAGCCGGGGAGAGCGTATATAATACAGACCGACGATTGCAAGATTGCTGATCGGGGTCTCCGGCTTCTCAACGAGACGGGAGATGAAACCGTCCCGCAGTTCAGCAACACCGAAGCGCCTGGGGTCATCTACCGTCTTCACGCCCAGCGATGAATAGGGACCCTCAAGGACGGGGGCGAGATCAACGTCGAAGATCGTGTCGCCAAGGATAATCAGAACCGGATCGGTCGTCATGGAGTGACGGGCCAGATAGATTGCGTGTCCCAGACCAAGCGTCTCGTCCTGCTCGATATACTCTACGTTGAAGCCAGGATAGGCGGACGAGACAAATTCGCGAATCTGCTCTCCCATGTACCCCACGATGATGGAGGCTTCGGTGATCCCTTCTCGAAAGATCTTGTCAAGGATGTGCGCAAGGATCGGCTTTCCCGCAACGTTTAGCAGAACCTTCGGGATGCTGTACGTGTGCGGACGAAGACGCGTGCCGATTCCCGCTACGGGGATGATCGCTCTCATGTTCAATAACCTGAGTGGGATGACGCTGGTCAAAACAGAAAATTCTATGCAAAGTACGCACAACGGCTCACAGAATCAATGATTGCTTATCGATAGCAAAATGGTTATTATGACGCATCGACGTGCGTCACACTGCCGGTCCCCCATGCCAAAACACGCTCCCCGTCGACCCACTGTCTCACGCAAGAAACAGCATGTTGAGCTGACGCTGACCCGAAATGTCGGATTTCAGGCCAAGACGACCGGGCTGGAGCACTGGGATTTCGTTCACAATGCCCTCCCGGAACTCAACCTGGCGGACATCGATACCACCGCCGTCTTCCTCGGGAAAGTGATCGCCCTCCCCTTCATGGTCTCCAGCATGACGGGCGGTTACCCCGATGCCCTCCGCATCAACAGACAACTGGCTGAAGTCTGTCAGGAGACGGGAATCGCCATCGGCGTCGGAAGCCAGCGGCAGGCACTCGAAGACACGACATTCCACAAAACCTTCAGCATTGTCCGGGACACGGCCCCTTCCATTCCGGTCATTGGAAACCTCGGCGCCGCTGAGGTCGCCCGGCTCGAAACCGCCGACGCCGTTCTCCGGTTGGTGGACCTGGTCAGGGCCGACGCGTTTGCCGTCCACCTCAACCCGCTTCAGGAACTGCTGCAGCCGGAGGGAACACCAGCATTTCGCGGGGTGCTCCGCGGTATTCAGATGCTTGTCAAGGAACTCCCTGTTCCCGTCATCGTGAAAGAGATCGGAGCCGGGCTCTCCGCCGGTGTCGTGCGGCGATTGCTCGATGTCGGGGTCACCTGCATTGACATCGCCGGGGCGGGAGGGACGAGCTGGGCCGGCGTCGAAATCCTCCGCCGGGGCGGGAAGAAGACCCCCGGCATGTTCTGGGATTGGGGCATCCCGACAGCCACCGCGGTGCAGAACGCCGCGGCACTTAAGGGGAAACCCTGGAATTTCACTCTCATCGCCTCGGGGGGAGTTACCGGGGGACTCGAAGCGGCCAAGTGCATCGCGCTCGGCGCGGATATGGTCGCCTCCGCCCGCCCGATGCTGCAAGGACTCAGAAAAGGAGGCCCCAGGGAACTGCGCGCCATCCTCCTTGAGTGGGAGCGCGCGCTGCGCAGCGTAATGTTCCTTACCGGCTCCCGCTCCGTGGCCGACCTGCAACGTACACCTTTGATCAGGACCGACGACCAATGACGCCTGCCCGGTTCGAACGCCGACTCGACGTCCTTCGCCTCATGGTCGATAGAAGACTGGCAACGATCGTGCAGAAGAACGGCCCGGCAGACCTTACGGACGCGTGTCGGTATCTCCTCTCCGGAGGGGGAAAACGGCTGCGGGCGATCCTCGTCCTTCTCTCCTGCGATGCAGTGGGGGGAAAAATTCGGGCTGCGCTCGACGCAGGATGTGCTGTAGAGGTGATGCACAATTTCACGCTGGTCCACGACGATATCATGGACCACGCACAGACTCGACGCGGGAGGCAAACGGTCCATCTCCGGTGGGACATCAATACGGCCCTACTCAGCGGCGATGTCCTCCTCGGACTCTCCTACCGCCAGCTTCTCCGGACGCGACACCGATCCCTTCCGTCACTTGTGGCCCTCTTCACTGCCGCGGTCCTCGAAGTGTGCGAGGGCCAGGCGATGGACCTCGAGTTTGAACGACGGACCGACGTCTCACTCGGCGAATACTTCACCATGATCGAAAAGAAGACGGGACGGCTGATGTCGCTCTCGTCCGAACTCGGAGCCCTGCTCGGCGGCGGCTCGAAGGTTCAGGTGCAGTCCATGCGCAAGTTCGGGCATTACCTGGGCCGCGCCTTCCAGATCCAGGACGACCTGCTGGACGTCCTCGCGGACGAAAAGCGGTTCGGGAAGAGAGTGGGCGGCGATATTCTCGAGGGGAAGAGAACATTCCTTCTCCTGCGTGCTGCGGAGACCGCCCGCGGACGAGACCGCGAATATCTCCGCCGTGTGATGCGCGGAGGAGCACGCGGACTGGGATCACCCCGGGCTGTCGTCCGGAGGGTAACAGAGATCTACGAACACTACGGCGTCGTGAGCGAAGCCAAAAGTCTGATCGCACGCAATACTCGGCACGCGCTTGCGACCCTCGACGCACTCCCCACCGGGAACGCCTCCGCCATGCTGCGATGGCTCTCCGAAGCTCTCGTGAATCGTGCATTCTGAGGCAGCATGATCACTCGAACCGTGACAATCACAAACAGCGCTGGACTCCACACACGCCCGGCCGCAACTCTTGTCAAGACTGCGGCCCGGTTCCAATCCGAGTTTACAATCCTGAAGGATGAATTTGAAATCAATGGCAAAAGCATCATCGGCGTTATGACGCTCGCGGCGGAACAGGGATCATCACTCGAACTTCGCTTCGATGGGCCGGATGAGCAGGACGCTGCCGCCGCGGTCGTGGACCTCTTTGAACGCGGTTTTGACGAGGAATGACCATGGAGAACATCCAGATTCACGGCGCCGAAGTAATTATCAAGGGGGTCCCCGCTGCCCCAGGAATCGCTATCGGGCCGGTCTATCTGTACAGCAAACAGGCGGTCCGTGCCCACCGTAAACCGATAGAGGCCGGTGAGGTCGGCCCCGAGATCGAACGCCTTCGGGGAGCGGTTGTAAAAGCGGAAAAGGAATTGCGCAAAATCGTTGAGTTCGCACAGCAGAAGCTGGACCCGGACGACACAAAGATCCTCGAAGCCCAGATCATGATTCTCGGCGACGCGATACTTATGGGAACCATAGAGAAGCGAATCCGCGCTGAGCTTGAGAATGCAGAATTCATCGTCTTCGACGAGATCAGCAAGTACAAACGCCTGATGCTTTCCGCCCAGGATGAGTATATGCACGAACGGGCCCACGACGTCGATGACGTCATGAATAGGATCATGCGGAATATCCAGGACCAGAAACTCGTGTCTCGCCTTGAGGGCGAGGCCGTGATCGTGTCCGAAACGCTCACCCCCGCCGACACAATCATCTTCAGCCGGAATAAGATCCTCGGATACGCCACCGATCTGGGAGGAGTAACGTCCCATGCCGCGATCCTCTCCCGGGCCCTGAAGATCCCCGCCGTTGTCGGGCTCCGCACGGTCACCCGACACGTGCACTCCGGTGACCTTGTCGCAATGGACGGGTATAGCGGCGTTCTGATTGTCCGACCTTCCGACGAGACAATCCAGATGCTGCACCGCAAGGCGAGCCGCTTCAAGGAGTTCGAGGAACGGCTGACCGAGATCGTCGGCCTTTCCGCTGAGACGCTCGACCACAAGCACATCGAACTTTCGGCCAACATCGAGTTTTCAGAGGAGATCCCTTTCCTGCGGGAGCAGGGTTCTGCGGGAATCGGACTCTTCCGGACGGAAGGACTCCTCATCGGGCGAACATCCGTCCCGTCGGAAGACGAGCAGTACGAGGAATACTCCGCTATCACGAACGAGACCTTCCCCCATACTGTGATCTTCAGGGTCTTCGACGTCGGCGGCGATAAGCTCGCTCCCGGATCGTTCCATGAGGAAAACCCGTTCCTTGGCTGGCGAGGCATCAGAGTCCTCCTCGACAGGGAGGAATTGTTCCTGACTCAGCTGCGAGCGCTCCTCCGCGCGAGCACCCGACGGAATGTCCGGCTCATGTTCCCCATGATCTCTACAGTCGAGGAAATCCGGCGTGCCCGACGATTGGTGACCCGCGCCCAAGCGGAGCTCGACTCCCGAAAACTCGCCTACGATCCGGGGATCAAAATCGGCGTGATGATCGAAGTCCCGTCCGCCGCCATGATGGCGGATCGCATTGCGGCCGAAGTCGACTTCCTCAGTATCGGAACGAACGACCTCATCCAGTACCTGCTCGCAGTTGACCGGGATAATACCGCGGTGGCGCCCCTCTATCAGCAATTCGATCCGGCGGTGCTGAAAACAATCAAGATGATCATCGACGCCGGACACCAGCGAAACGTCTGGGTCGGAATGTGTGGCGAAATGGCAGGAGACCCCCTCGCAACCATTCTCCTTGTCGGCCTGGGCCTTGATGAGTTTAGCGTCATCCCTTCCGTCCTCCCGGAAATCAAGAAGATTATTCGATCCGTCAAGTTCAAACAGGCGAAACGGATCGCGGAAAAAGCAATCGGCATGACCTCGCCAGAAGAAATTCGCTCCTACCTTTCCTCCATCATCAAGGACCAGATTCCGGACATCCCCCTTGAACCGTAAACGGGGCCGGGCCGGACACGGAGACATATGACGCTTGAGCAGATCAACGCAGTTGACATCTCGAACATGCGCGGCCGAATCGCTGCGTTTCCCGAACAGGTCCAAGAAGCGATCCGAATCGGGAATGCCGCCACGATCTCTATGAAAACACGAGGCATCCGGCAGATCATGGTCTCCGGACTGGGGGGTTCGGCGATCGGCGGCGACCTCCTCCGTAGCTACCTCGCACCGGAACTCGCCATTCCGTTTCTCGTGAACAGACACTATACCCTCCCCCGTTTCGTCGGCCCGACAACACTCCTGATCGTTTCAAGCTATTCCGGGAACACGGAGGAAACCATCTCCGCGCATCGCGAGGCGTTGAAACGCAGAACTCCCGTTCTGTGCATCACCTCAGGGGGAAAGACCGCGTCGCTGGCACGCCGGCATCGCTCCGGTCTCATCAGTATTCCCGGCGGCTCTCCCCCGCGCGCAGCCCTCGCGTATTCATTCTTTCCCCTGCTGATCGCCCTTTCGCGCATGGGGTTCGTTCACGACAAGGACCGCGACCTCCGAGAAACACTCCGGGTCCTCGACGCACAGCGAGAACGATTTGCGTTCCCCGATCATCCGGCCAATACCGCGCTCGCAATCGCCCGATCGCTGCAGGGTAGACTCGGAATCGTCTACTCTTCAACGGACCACTTTGACGCTGTGAACACCCGCTGGCGCGGCCAGATCGCCGAGAACGGGAAAGCCCTCTGCTTTGGACATGTCCTCCCTGAAATGAACCACAACGAGCTTGTCGGCTGGAAAACCCTCCGGAGCCAGATGAGCGAGATGCAGGTCCTGTTCCTCCGGGATCGGAAAGACCATCCCCGGGTCAGAGTCCGCATGGATATTACACGGCGCCTGATCGAACAGTACACTCCGCACGTGACTGATGTCTGGAGCGAAGGACGCTCTTTGCTCGCCCGCATGTTTTCCCTGGTCTACCTCGGTGACTGGGTTAGCTTTTACCTGGCCATCCTCAACCGGGAAGACCCGACTCCCGTTGCCGTCATCGATTATCTCAAAAAGGAACTCGCCGCACTATGACTAAACAGCAACGCATCGCCCTCCTTGTCGCCATTATTACCCTTGCCCTTATCTTCGTCGTGACCGTCCTTAGGAACGGGACGTCCTGGTAGGCCAGACCGGAACGGACTGTTGCAACTCCAACTGAAACTGCCTATCATTTTTCAGACGATGAACGACCCTCCGGAGCCACGCGTGCTGAGTGATTGAAGGGCCTGCTATGATCCGTCACTGTATTCTCGTTCTATCTCTCTCCCTCCTCCTCCCTCCCCTGGCGGAATCCCAGCTCTTCTACTTCGGCCGGAACAAGGTGACCTATACAGACTTCAAATGGCAGGTCCTGAAGACGGATCACTTCGACATCTATTACTACCCGGAGATGAAAGACCTCGCAGAGCGGGGGGCGGCGTTCGCAGAAGACGCCTATCAACACCTCCAGGCGAAATTCAATCATACGCTCGGGAGCAGAGTCCCGCTTATCTTTTACAGCTCCCATCTCCATTTCCAGCAGACAAATACCACCGGCGGCTTCATCCCGGAAGGCGTCGGGGGATTTTTCGAGTTTATGAAGGGACGCGTGGTCCTTCCCTCCGACGGCTCCTCGGCACAATTCAGACATGTGATCCGGCACGAACTCGTCCACGTCTTCATGCACAGCAAGGTTGCCAGAGTCCTTTCCGACCACCGAAAGCCTCAGGATAGACTCCCTCCCCTCTGGTTCACTGAAGGACTCGCCGAGTATTGGTCTACGACATGGGACACCCAGGCAGAGATGGTTATGCGGGATGCGGTCCTGAATGACATCGTCGTCGGCCTGGACGACATGGAGCGGATTTACGGAACGTTCCTCATGTATAAAGAGGGCCAGGCCGCCCTGATGCACATCGGGTCGCACTACGGGGATGAAAAAATCCTCCTCCTGCTCGAGAACTTCTGGAAATCGACCTCGTTCAATGAGGTGCTTGGCATGACGATCGGGAAGGACTATGAGGAGTTTGACAAGGAATGGATCTATGCGCTGAAGAAACAGTACTATCCCCTGCTTGCCGAGTTCGATGCACCCAGCAAGGCGTCGGTCACAGTCACCACCACGGGCTACAACTTCAAACCCGTCGTGGTGCCGGGCGACACCGCACGGAGCGTCGTGTTCATCAGCAACCGGACCGGGTACAGCGGTATCTACCGGAAGAAGCTGGATACCGAGGAAAAGCTGGATCCCCCCGAGGAATTGATCGAGGGGGAAAAGACGGACGAATTTGAGGCCTTCCATCCATTTCAGACACGCATCGATATCTCAAAACGCGGAATCCTCGCCTTCGTGACAAAGAGCGGCGAGAGCGACGCGCTCCATCTGTACGACCTGGCGACAAAGTCGGTCACTGGAACCTATCAATCCCCCGACATCGTCAGCGTCGGCTCGGTCTCATGGGCGCCCGACGCGCGCCGTCTGGTCTTCACGGCAATCGACAAATCGGGGAATAATGACCTGTATCTGCTCGACACCGAATCTGGCGCCCTCGAGAGACTCACCAGGGATTACTACGATGACCGCGATCCCGCCTGGTCTCCCCTCGGCAACAGAATTGCGTTCAGCTCGGACCGCACTTCCTACGGCAAGGAGGGAGCATATAACCTGTTCCTCTACGACCTCGACACCCGAACGATCGAATACCTGACGTATGGCCCACAGAATGACAAATCACCTGCGTGGTCTCCAGACGGGAACAAACTCGCCTATACCTCCGACCGGGACGGAGTACAGAATATCTGGCTGCTCGATTTCCCACAGGCACCAGACTCTTCACTCATTGTTCCGGCTGAGCCCTCCGGAACCTGGAGACCGACCCGGCGCCTGACCCGCTTCGTGACATCTGCGTTCGATCCCGCCTGGACATCGTCGGGCGATCTGGTCTTCACTGCCTTTGAGAAGTTCAGCTTCCAGATCAGGATGCTCAGGAACGTGCCGGTCATCGCCGATACAGTGACCGTCATCCGGCCGCTGGCTCTGCTCCGGAAAGACGAACCCTGGGCCCTTCCCCGCCTCTCCGGCAAGTCGGACACCCAGCGTTTCCGGTATGA
This sequence comes from Ignavibacteria bacterium UBA6906, assembly GCA_002451155.1. Taxonomy (GTDB): domain Bacteria; phylum Bacteroidota; class Ignavibacteria; order UBA10030; family UBA6906; genus UBA6906. Next base: position 65,600 of record DKBG01000229.1, on the reverse strand, counting down.
AGGTGAATACAGCCTCGATATCGCCCAGAGCGTGATCTCAACTGACCCGGTCTTCGGGACGCGCGGGGGAGCCTTCGTCGCCCTCAGCGATATCCTCGGCGACGACCAGTACTATTTCCTTCTCTACAACACGGCCCAGACGCAGGACGAGATTCTCTCCAGCTTCAACGTGGCAATAACACGGCTCTCGCTCGGGCAACGCACCCAGTTTGCGTACGGGATCTTTCGCTTCACGGGACGACGGTATGACCTCACCGATCCCGACCTTTTCTACTACGAACGCCTCTTCGGAGGATACCTCACCCTCAGCTACCCGTTGAATCAGTTCCAGCGGCTCGAGACCTCCATTCAGATCGCGAACTCGAGCAAAGAGCTTGATCCCCTGTTCGAACCCCGTCGCTCGCTGCTGATCTCGAACTCCATCGCCTATACCCATGACAACTCCCTCTGGGGACCCACAGGACCGCTCGACGGGACGCGATTCAACCTCACCCTCGCCTACACCACCGATATCGAGTACTCCAGCTCAAACTACTACTCGATTATCTTTGACTACCGCAAGTACTTCCGCCTCGGACAACGCTCAGCGTATGCATCGCGATACTGGCTTTTCTACAATGATGGCACCTACTCGCGACGGTTTTTCATGGGCGGGAGCTGGGACCTGCGCGGATACCCCCTCTGGTCCATCCGGGGACAGAAACTCTGGCTGACAAGCCACGAACTCAGGTTCCCCTTCGTCGATCAGCTCGCCGTGCGCTTTCCGTTCATGGGGCTGAGCTTCTGGTCAATCCGCGGAGCACTGTTCTTCGACGCGGGAGGTGCATGGGACACCAAATACAGGGAAACTCTCGGGGCTGTCGGTTTTGGTTTCCGAATGAATTTTGGCGGTGTGATCGCGTTTCGCTACGATATCGGCAAACGGATCGAGCAGAATTTCTCCAGGCTGCAGACCGGACTGTTCTACCAGTTTTTCTTTGGATGGGATTTCTGATGACTCGGGTGAACCGACTGTTCGGATGTGGACTTCTGGCCGCGATCCTGTTCGCCGGCTGCGGGGGCGCCCTCCGTCTGAACCGCCCGCTCGCTCCCGCGGAAACCGACTGGCTCATGTTTGGCGGCTCGCCCGCACGCGGAAATATCGCCTCAGAAGAACTCCCGCCACCCCTCGCCCTGGTCTGGGAATACGACCTCTCGGCCGGCGTTGCCAGCGGAACGCCCATCGTGGCCGACAGTGTCCTGCTGATCGGAGACCTGCGCGGAGAGCTCCACGCACTCAGCGCCACCACGGGCAGGAGGCTCGGCTGGACCGATCTGGGCGAGGCAATTCACGGAACACCCGCCCTCGAACGAACCATCGCGTACGTTCCCCTTACCAACACCGCTGAGTCTCTCGTCGCGTTCGACCTCTCAACCGGAAAGGCCCTCTGGGAACGAGAATACGGTGAAATTGAGGCTTCCCTTCTTCTCACGAACGGGCGGTTGTATTTTGGGAACCTTTCGGGCACATTCTTCTGCGTCGACGCGATAACAGGCGACACCCGCTGGAAGTACTCTCTCCCCGAAAACACCAGCCGGAAAGGGATCCGCTCGACAGCCATTTCCTCTGACTCACTTGTCATCTTTGGCTCGGACGATGGGAGCGTCACCGCCCTCCGCACCGCGGGCGGAAGACTGAAATGGCGAACGGAAACCGGTGCCTCTATCTTCGCCCCGCTTGCAACCGATTCATCGCTTCTGATCGCGGCCAACCTTCGTGGTACAGTGACAGCCCTCTCCCCCGATTCGGGACGGACACTCTGGTCCTTCGAGGCACACGAGCCTATTCGTGGACACCCGCTGCTGACTCCGGAGCTCGTCGTCGCAGTCACGGCAGGAGGGACCATGATCGCCCTGGATCGAATCACCGGGCAGGTCCTCTGGTCCACCCAGGCTGGGGGTCCCCTCAGCGCAGGGGTCGTGGAATCCGGCAGATATCTGTACGTCGGGACGCTGAATCGAGAATGTCTGGCGGTCCGGCTGATCGATGGAACCGTCGTGTGGAGGACAGCTCTGAGTGGCCGCGTGAAAACCCCTGCCGTCGTTGCCTCCGGAACACTCTACCTTGTCACTGATGAAAAGACGCTGCTGGCATTTCGGAGCGCGACGCCATGAGAATTCTTCTCGCCGCCATGCTGCTATCGACGATCACCCGCGCCGGATCCGCTCAGTCGCTCATCGACAGCCTCTCGACCGCCGGGAGGGGGACACTCGTTGTGAGAACCACGCCGGACAGCGGCTGGGTGTACGTCGATTCTCTCTTCGTCGGACGTGCGCCGGTGCGTGTTGAGATGCTCCGGCCCGGCATGCACACCGTGCGCGTCGTACACCCTGATTTCGCAAACTGGCTGACCGAGACGATCCGTGACAGCGTACCGACGGCGGCCGGGGGAGAAGTCCTCAGGACCTATACGCTGGGACAATGGTACTCCATCGTCAGCGTCCCGTCCGACGCACAGGTCTTCTCCGGCGATTCCATCATCGGCACGACGCCGCTGGTCCTCAGCCCGCTGAGCATTCCAACAGACTCCACCCTTACTCTGCGAAAAAAAGGGTACGCCCCCGTATCCACTTCCCTGGCGCTCGCCTCACGTGGCGTCCTGCTCATCCCTCTCTCACCCTCGGGTGAGCCGTCAGGAGAGAACGACTGGAGACTCTCCAGTTCCGTGGCCGCCCGGACCAGTACGCTTCCGCTCTGGATCTCCGGCGGGAGCGCTGTCCTCTTCGGCGGTTTTTCTGCCTATTATAAACTCGAGGCAGACCGTCACCAGAGTTCCTATATCTCCACAGGAAATCCGTACCACCTCGTCGAACGGGATCGGCTCGACGGACTTTCCGCCCTCTATTTTGTCGCCGCACAGGTCGGGCTGGGCGTTTTCATCTGGTATCTGCTTTCGGATTGACCCGCACCGTCGTAACCCCTTGCCCGCCAAAGCAATACCTTGACTTTAACTGCGAGTCGGGCTATATTCAAACATCTAACTCCCACGAGCGCACGTCTCCCGGTTCGCTCCTGTGCTACTCTGATTGAGGATAACTCTCGAACGCTGCCATGAAGGAAGAACTCGATTTCCTTAAAAACGTGCCGATCCTGAGCGACCTGGAGCTAATGGATCTTGAGACCATCACCAAGGTCGGGATACGGAAGAAATACAAGAAGGGAAGCATTATCCTTCTCGAGGAGGAAGCGGGGGCGGCGCTGTTTGTCATTATCACCGGAAAAGTAAAGATCGTCCGGATGGACGACGACGGCCGGGAGGTCATACTCTCAATCCTGGGGGAGAGCGACTTCTTCGGTGAAATGGCCATCCTCGACGGGCTGGCCCGTTCCGCCAGCGTTGTCGCAATCTCCAAGTCAGAACTCTTTATGATCCACCGTCGGGACTTCTTGAAACTCCTTCACGATTTCCCCTCGGTCGCGATCGCCCTCCTGAAGGAATTGACCCTGCGCCTTCGCAAAGCCGACGCACAGATCAAGAGCCTCTCGCTGAAAGACGCCTCGGGCAGGGTTGCCAATGTGTTGTTGCAGCTTGCCGATGACATCGGCAAGATTCGCAGGGGCCGCGTTGAAATCGACGAGCTTCCCTTGCAGCAGGATCTGGCCAACATGGCTGGGACATCTCGTGAAACGATTTCCCGTATGGTCCACGCCTTTATACGGGAAGGCCATATCGAACTCGAGCGCGGGAAGCTCATCATCAACGACTACGAAAAATTCAAGGCCCGGTACCTGTAGGGTCCGCCGGCTGTTCTTTCTCCTCGATTGTGTGCTGCATGGGTGGCAGAGCCGACCTCCATATCCACACGCATTTTTCCGACGGAGTCCTTTCTCCCCGGGAAATCATTCACCGCGCCCGCGCATGCGGCCTGACAGCCCTCGCGTTCTGTGATCATGACCATACCGGAGCGATAGCGGAAGGAATCAACGCGGCAGCGGAAACCGGAGTGGAAGTCATCCCCGGAATCGAACTCAGCGCCGTTCTGGAAGGACAGGAGATTCACATGCTCGGGTACTTCATCGACCCGGGCCATGAGATGCTCCAGGAATTTCTCCTGAGGGTCCGCGAGGAACGCCTGCGCCGTGCTTCACGAATGGTCGAGAAATTGAATGGGATGAATGTCCCGCTTCCGTTCGATACCGTTCTCGATCGCGCCGGACAGGGATCTGTAGGCCGTCCTCATATCGCAAGCGCACTCGTTGAAGAGGGGTTTGCGTCAACATATCAGGAAGCGTTCCTCCGGTATCTCGGCACAGGCCGGCCTGCATATGAACAGAAGTTTCCCGTCGCGCCGGCTGAGATCATCCGGGTCATTCACGCGGCCGGGGGACTTGCGTTTGTCGCGCACCCTGGGTCAAGCCTGCAGGAGAACATCCTCCTCTCGCTGATCCGCGAGGGCATCGATGGGATCGAGGCCGTCCACCCGTCGCATTCACACGCAACCGAACAGCACTACAGGGGAATCGCCGAGGCCTATTTTCTCCTGACAAGCGGCGGATCCGACTTCCACGGCGGAAAACGGAACGACCAGGATGCCCTTGGCAAGTATGTGGTGTCAGGCGATTGCGTCGAGGCAATGCGACGACGAATCACCTGAAAACAGACGACAGGCAACGTAGAAAGGCGCACGCATGCCACGAATCATCGAGGGAACATTCAGCGGCGAAGGACGACGGTTCGCAATCGTCGTCAGCCGGTTCAACTCCCTGGTCACCCGACAGCTGCTTGACGGGGCAGAGGACTGCCTCGTGCGCCATGGAACGGATGAGAAGAACATCACCATTGTGTGGTGCCCCGGATCTTTTGAGATCCCGCAGGTTGCCCTCCAGCTCGCACGGAAAGGCAGCGTTGATGCGATCATCTGTGTGGGATGCGTTATCAGGGGAGAGACTCCCCACTTTGACTATGTGGCCTCTGAGGCGGCAAAAGGAGTGGCCCAGGTAGCCATGGAAACCGGTGTACCCGTCGCGTTCGGCATTCTCACGACAGAGACCCTCGAACAGGCCCTCGAACGAGCCGGAGCCAAAGCTGGAAACAAAGGATGGGATGCGGCAATGACCGCGCTCGAGTTAGCCAGCGTGAGCCGACAACTCTCCGCAGGGAAGAAAGCGTAGGAGGAGCCGGCGGTCCCGAAACCGTCCGCCGTGTGATGACGAATACCATGACGATGAGAGAGTGGTGCCTCTGTGCGCTCCTCACCCTGACGGTCGCCACCGCAGATGCCGGCGTCGGGGAGTGGAGGAACTACACGTCGATGCGGAACGTGCGGGGAATCGCACGAGAGACCTCTACATACTGGGCGGCGACGAGCGGAGGGCTCTTCTCCTTNNCCGCCGTTTCACCAATGCCGACGGCCTCCTGAATACCGACCTGACAGCGGTCGCCGTGGACGCCTCCGGGGACGTGTGGACGGGAACGTCGTCCGGCATTATCCATATCCTCACCCCCTCAACCGGCACACTCAAAACCATCCTGGATATACGGGACGCAAACCAGACCACAAAAGGGATCAACGCGTTCTATATCCAGGGCGACTCCGTCTTGATCTGTACGCAGTTCGGACTCAGCGTCTTTCGAATTGCCCCGTTCGGATTCGGAGACACATACACTCAGTTCGGCTCATCCTCTTCGAATGTTCGCATCTCCGTCCTCTCCGCCACGATTTTCGACAACAAGATCTGGGCATGCATTTCGGACGGCCAGACATTTAACCGGATTGCAATGGGTGATCTGAATATACCCAACCTGCTCCCGCCCGAGAGCTGGACGCTTCAGGTGGTTGGATCCCCGGGGACGGTTCCCGTCTCCCTCTCCGTCTTCGCCGGCAAACTCTATGCCGGCACAACGACCGGACTCTATGTGCTCGACAACTCCAGCTGGACATTGTTTGCCCCGCTCGGCAATGAGCCGGTTGTCAGCACCGCGGCCTCCGCAGCTACACTCGCGATCACCTCCATCGCCAATGCGTATTCCCTCGATGCGGGAGGCACTCTCACTCCCGTCGGTACCCCGCTGCCCTCGGAGGCCCAGACGGTCGTGGTGGGAACGGACGAGAACCCGGTGCTCGGCACACGCGAGGCGGGAATCCTTGCCCAAGAGAACGGGTGGGTCTCTCACATGCCGAACGGACCAGGCTCGAACCAGTTCACCAGCGTTGCCGTCGACCCGACCGGCGGCGTTTGGGCGGCTCCCGGCAGCTCCAGCCCTAATGGATTCTATCGGCTCCGCGATGGCACGTGGAAATCGTTCACGAGTTCGACCAGCCCGATGCTGACTGACTACTACTACCGGGCATCGACAACCTGTGACGGCGCCGTCTGGCTCAGCTCCTTCGGACGTGGCCTGGTCGAGGTCCCGGCCGGCACGGACGCCGTCGACAGTTCTCATGTTTTCTGGACCGATGTGGGCATGGTCGGACTTCCTAATGATCCGAACTTTGTTGTATGCTCCAATGTCGTATGCGATGTACCCGGAAACAGGTGGACGACCATTCTCAGTGCCAGCGACCGGAACCTCATCACGGTTCGAACGGCCGCCGGATCATGGCGGACCCTCCCTGCAATTATCAACGGAGTCCGGGTCTCCACCCTCACCGATCTCCCGGTGGACAGAACCCTCGCTGTCGATGCGTCCGACAACCTGTGGGCTGTCGTGCGGGATCCGGCCTTCAGAGGAATCGTCAATTTCCGCAATAGAGGCACGACCGATCTTTCCAACGCCCTCCATATTGTCGCCGCGGACGGTCTCCCCAGCGACGATATTCGCACACTGGTGGTTGACCGGGAGAACGACATCTGGGTTGGAACCGACAAAGGCATCGCAATCATCCTGGATCCCTCCAACCCGAAGCGCGACGGGGGAATAGCCCAGTACAAACCACTCCTTGGCCTGGTCATCAATTGCATCGCCGTCGACCCCCTCAACCGGAAATGGATCGGGTCGAACCAGGGAGCGATTCTGCTCTCCCCCGACGGGACTCAGCTACTCGCCAGCTACACCGTGGAAAACACGCAGGGCAAGATCATCAGCAACACAATCATCAGCATCGCCATTGACGACAACAGCGGAACGGTCTATTTCGGTACCCCCAACGGGCTCGCAAGCCTGACAACATCCGCCGCCGCACCGGCCGAGACGTTTACTGAACTGAAAGTGTATCCCAATCCGTTCCGCCTCCCCGAACACACCCTTCTCACGGTCGACGGGTTGAGAGTCAATTCGAGCATCAAAATCCTGACGGTTGACGGCAGACTGATCCGCGAAATCCAATCTCCCGGCGGACGTGTGGGATTCTGGGACGGGCGGGACGGTGAGGGCCAGGAGGTCGCCTCAGGCGTCTACCTGATTATCGCCTATACAGAGGATGGACAGGTTGCCAATGGGAAAGTCGCCGTGCTACGGAATTGAACGAATGAATGCAGCATGACAGCAAACGGCCCGCTGGGCCGGTTCACCATTACGTATACAGTCCCGAACAACTATTACCGGAGAAGGAGGGTGCGGAGCTTGGAGAACATGAACGGCTACAAGGATGAGATCTTCACGAAGCGCGTGCGGGCTGGGAAGCGGACATACTTCTTCGACGTGAAGTCCACAAAGTCGGAGAAGGATTTCTATATCACCATTACCGAAAGCAAGCGCGTCGGGGACGATGAATACGAAAAGCACAAGATATTTCTCTACAAGGAGGATTTTGAAAAGTTCCGGGAAGCGCTCGCCGAGACGGTGTCGCACGTCCAGTCGCAACTCCTGAATCATCCGCAACCTCAGAACCAGGAATAGGGCCGACAGGTCTGCTCCTGTGGCGCCGGACCCGGGCTGATACCGAACCCCTCCCCCGCTCTGTCAGCCTCACATGTCCCCCCAAGGTTCCTGAGGGACACCGGGCAGCGATCCCATGCTGCTCGTGGCGAAGCCCCGGATGCTGTCCGGGGCTTCGCATTCCGAGTACGGAACATCGATTATTGCGAGCATTCCCCGGTTTCTCCGGGTTGCCTTGACTCTCTTCTCACTTCTGGGTATATTGATACGCTTTTTCCGAACAGATACCGAAAGGGGGGCTCCATGGCCCCTTTTGAGTGTTCTTAGACATGGCTGCGCACAATACTTCGGCCCTTATGCGTATTCAGGTGGGGAGCCTCTCCAATGGCGTCCACACCTACCAGTTTCAGGCCGCGAGCGATGACCTCGGCCTCCCGGGAAATTTCTCCCGGCCGGTCAGCGTCGACGTTACGCTGGACAAGCAGGGTTCCCAGATGCTCCTTCGCGCAACGGTCTCAACGGAGGCATCGTTCCTCTGCGACCGCTGCCTGAGCGACTTCAGCGGTCCGCTTGCCCAGGAATACCATATGTACTACGTGTCGGATCCGGAAGAAACCGAGCGGTTTGACCAGGCAGAAGTGCAGGTCCTCTCGCCGTCGTTGAGTGCGATTGACATCGCGGAGGACGTCAGACAGACCCTCCTGCTCGCCGTCCCGCTGAAGCTCCTCTGCAGCGAAACCTGCCGGGGACTCTGCCCGACGTGTGGCGTTAACAGGAATGTGGCCAGCTGCGACTGCGACGCGCGACTCCCTGATTCACGATGGGATGCGCTCCGAAAATTGAACAACGATTCGTCGACACAGTGAGAAGGAAACATCGATGCCCAATCCTAAACGGCGACATTCAAAGACCCGCGGACGAAAACGCCGGACGCATTACAAAGCGACTGCAGCAGCGGTTGCGGAGTGCCCGAACTGCCATACGATGAAGCTCCCACACCGCGTCTGTCCGAATTGCGGTTATTATAACGGCCGTTCGATCGTCGTGCCAAAGACGTCCTGAATTCCGACGGCACCGTCGATGCCTCCACGGGCACCCGCGGCGCCGCCTTGTCGGCGCCCACGGAAACGACCCCCGACCATCAGACCTGCAGCGCGTTGAATCCCCAGGACCCGAATATCACAATCATCGTCGACGCAATGGGCGGAGACTTCGCCCCTGCCCATGAAGTGCGGGGTGCAGCAGCCGCCCTCGCAGAGGCGGCCGGACGATTCCGCGTCATCCTCGTCGGACAGGAGGACCGTATCAGGGCCGAGCTCGCAACTCTGGCAGGGGAAGGAGAGACGGTCGACAGTGACAACCTCTCCGTGGTCCACGCCCCCGACGTCATTACGATGGAGGACGGTCCCACGGCAGCGCTGAAGACCAAGAAACAGTCCTCGCTCAGCGTCGGTCTCGAGCTCCATAAAACCGGAACCGGCCAGGCATTCGTCAGCGCCGGCAACACGGGCGCGGTCCTGTCCGCGTCAACTCTTATGCTCGGTAGAGTCCAGGGCGTCGGCAGACCAACCATCGGTGCCCTCATCCCGACGGCCAGGCGCCCATCGCTCCTCGTGGACGCGGGGGCGAACGTGGACTGCAAGCCGCGACACCTCTTCGAATTCGGCGCGATGGGATCAATCTTCATGTCCTCCATCGCCGGGGTGGCGGAACCGAAAATCGGCCTGCTCAACGTCGGTGAAGAAGAGTCCAAGGGCAACGAGGTCGCACTCGAGACATACCGCCTCTTCAAAGAGAGCAGGCTTGCCTTCGTGGGAAACGTCGAAGGACGGGATGTCCTGAAGGGAGACGTCAATGTGATCGTGTGCGACGGATTTGTAGGCAATATTCTGCTGAAATTCGGCGAGAGCATCCCGGCTTTCTTTAAGTCCAGGTTCACCGACTTCTCGGCAAAAAGCCTGAAAAACAAGTTCGTCGCCCTCGTCGCCCGCAACGGTCTCCGCGGTGTACTCCGGGAGCTCGACTACCAGGAGCATGGCGGCGTGCCACTCCTTGGCGTAAATGGTGTGACCATCATCGGACACGGACGTTCGACTGCAAAAGCGGTCAAAAACATGATCTTCCGGGCGGAGGAAATGGTGCGCCACGATGTTAACGGACAAATCAGGAAGACACTAGGGAACCCCCATGCCTAAGCGCCGCGCAACAATCACTGCTGTCGGACACTATGTCCCGGAGAAGGTCCTTTCCAACGCGGACCTCGAAAAAATGGTGGATACCAACGACGAATGGATCCGAACCCGGACCGGGATCGTCGAGCGAAGGATCCTCGAACAGGGCGGAAGCTCCGACATGGGAGCCCGCGCGGCGGAAATGGCACTCACGCATCGGGGGATCAGCGCGGATGAGATCGATTGTATTATCGTCCCGACGGTAACTCCGGACATGTTCTTCCCCTCAACAGCGTGCCTCATCCAGGAAAAGATCGGTGCGTCCAGGGCATGGGGGTTTGACCTCTCAGGGGCCTGCTCGGGTTTCCTCTTCGCCCTCGTGACCGCTGCGCAGTTTGTCGAAACAGGTATGCACTCCAAGGTCCTCGTGATCGGAGTCGACAAAATGAGTGCGATCACCGACTACACTGACCGGAATACCTGTATTTTGTTCGGCGATGCCGCAGGAGCGGTGCTCGTCGAACCGACAGAAGAAGAGGGCTACGGCATCCTTGATTCGATCCTGCGGTGCGACGGCTCGGGACAAAACGCTCTCTACATGCGAGGAGGCGGAAGCCTTAACCCGGCCTCCCACGCGACCGTCGACCGAAAAGACCATTTCATCTACCAGGACGGCAAGGCCGTCTTTAAAGTTGCCGTCGTAAAAATGGCCGACGTCTCTGCGGAAATCATGGAGCGCAACCATTTGACCGGCGACCAGATTGACTGGCTCGTTCCCCATCAGGCAAACCTCAGGATTATTGACGCGACCGCGGACCGCATGAGCCTCGACCACTCCAAAGTCATGATCAATATCGACCGATACGGAAATACGACGGCGGCAACAATCCCCCTGTGCCTCTCGGAATGGTGGCAGGCCGGGAAACTGAAACGCGGACAACGAATCGTCATGGCAAGCTTCGGCGCGGGATATACGTGGGGATCCATCCTTGTGAAATGGTCCGTGCCCGATCTATCGACGGCGACGAAATGAGCAGGACAGCACTCATATTCCCGGGCCAGGGGTCACAGTATGTCGGGATGGGAAGGGACTTCTATGAGGGTGACGCCGATTCGCGCTCCTTCATGGACCATGCCGACACAATGCTCGGCTATTCACTCTCTACAATCTGCTTCGACGGACCGGAGGTTGAGCTCCGCCAGACGAGGAACACGCAACCTGCCATATTCCTGCATAGCATCGTCGTTGCCCGGAGACTCACGGCGGTCCGTCCTGCTATGGCGGCAGGCCATTCGCTCGGTGAGTATTCCGCACTTGTCGTGGCCGGGGCGCTCGGATTTGAGGATGCTCTCCGCCTCGTCCGGCTGCGCGGACAACTCATGCAACAGGCGGGAGAAAGGGAGCAGGGTACCATGGCCGCCATCATGGGGCTGTCCGGAGACGAGGTTGAGGCTCTCTGTGCGGAGGCCTCCGCAGCCGGAGTAGTCCAGCCTGCGAACTTCAACTCGCCGGGCCAGATTGTGATCTCCGGGTCTGTCCCCGGGGTCAAAAAGGGAATGGAACTGGCCAAACAACGATCCGCGCGACTGGTGAAAGAACTCCAGGTAAGCGGCGCCTTCCACTCGCCGCTTATGGCCTCTGCCCAGGAAGGACTGAAACAGGCCCTCGATGAAACATCCTTCCGGGATGCGTCGATCCCCGTCTATGTGAACGTGACGGGTGAACCGGTGACCGGAGCAGATGAGATCCGAACAATGCTCTACAAGCAGCTGACAAGCCCGGTGAGATGGGAACAGACCCTCATTAACATGGCACGGGATGGCGCCGATCGCTTCATCGAGATCGGCCCGGGAAAGGTACTGCAAAATCTGGCCAAACGAACCCTGGGGGATGCCGCTATCACCGGGATCGATACCTATGAAGACCTCGGGAGAGCGCTGGCGCCATGAAGACAGCGATCCCGGACCTGATGGTCAACGGATACACAGTTTCACCCGACCTCTTCTCTCTCGGCTATCCGGAGGGAGGAGGTCCCTGTCGCTGTTCATCGACCTGCTGTATGCACGGCGTCTATCTGGACATTGCTGAACGCGACAAGATCCTGGCTCATGCAGACTTGATCGTGAGACAGATGGATCCGCAACAGACAAAAGACCCCTCCAAGTGGTTCGAACAGGACGAAGAGGAGGACCAGGATTTCCCGAGCGGGCGCTGCGTGAGCACTCAGGTTATCAACGGACAGTGCGCGTTTCTGGATGGGATGGGGAGATGCTCTCTTCAGGCAACGGCGAACAATGAGGGAATGCACCGTTGGGACCTCAAACCCTTCTACTGTATTCTCTTTCCGATCGAGGTTTCTGACCGTCGCATTGGTTTCGATACTATGCTCCAGGACGAGCAACCGTGCTGCTCCGTCAGCGACCGGTACAGGGTTCCCGTCTTCGAAGCGTGCCGCGACGAACTGCTCCTGCTTCTGGGTACGGATGGATTCGACCGGCTGCAGGCACACTACCGAATGTACTATGAGCCACAAGCGGAAGGGACCACATCATGAATTCCCTCACAGGAAAGGTCGCCCTGGTCACGGGGGGTGCCCGAGGAATCGGACGGGCCGTAGTGATCGCGCTCGCGGAGGCGGGAGCGAGCGTTGCGTTCACCTTCAGGAGCTCCGCCGCTCCTGCCGAGGAACTCGTGCAGACGCTCGCAACGCGAGGATGCATCGCGAAGGGCTACCAGGCCGATGCGGCCTCACACTCTGAGTCCGTCCAGGTCGTCGAGCGCGTTGTCAAAGAGTTTGGACGGCTGGATATTCTCGTCAACAATGCGGGGATTACGAAGGATACCCTGCTCTTGAGGATGAGCGAAGAAGACTGGGATCGAGTCATTACTAACAACCTGAAGAGCGTGTTCAATTTCACAAAGCCTGCATGCCGCCAGCTGATGGCCCAAAAGGCAGGAAAAATCATCAATATCACTTCGATCGCCGGAATTATCGGTAATGCAGGTCAGGCCAACTATGCATCATCCAAAGCGGGGATTATCGGGTTTACAAAATCTATTGCAAAAGAGCTCGGTTCTCGCAATATTCAAGTCAATGCGGTCGCTCCCGGGTTCGTGGACACGGACATGACGGCCGTTCTCTCGACCGAACAGAAAAAGGGCCTGGCAGAGCTGATCCCGCTGAAACGGACGGCGAGAGCGGAAGAAATTGCGGGGGTGGTCCGATTCCTGGCCTCGCCAGAGGCGGACTACATCACCGGACAGGTCATCGCGGTGGATGGCGGGATAACTATGTAAACGAGTAGGAAGCGGAAAGTTTTCGTACAGGTCCAAATATCACAACCACAGGAGGTCAGCGTCATGGCAGACATTGAAGCCAAAGTGAAAGAGATCATTGTGAACAAGCTCGGAGTCGACGAGGGGCAGGTTACCTCGGAAGCTTCCTTCACAAACGATCTCGGTGCCGACTCTCTGGACACCGTCGAACTGGTCATGGAGTTTGAGAAAGCGTTCAATCTCCAGATCCCGGACGAGGACGCAGAGAAGATTTCTACCGTCGGCGATGCCGTGAGGTACCTGAAGTCGAAGGCCTCCTGATTCCACAATCCTGCCACCATGCCCCGCACTGTCGCCAGCATGCGGGGCAGAGCTTTTCCCAGCATCAGCCCATTCTGGAGCATCAATGAACGGAAAACGCAGAGTTGTCATCACAGGGATCGGAGCTCTTACGCCTATCGGCCTGAATCCGAGAGACTTCTGGGAGTCCCTCCTGGCAGGGAAAAGCGGCGCAGGACCCATCACGTATTTCGACACCTCCGCGTATGATACCCACTTTGCGTGCGAGCTGAAGGGGTTTAACGCCTCCGACTACATGGATCGGAAAGCGTTCCAGCGTATGGACCCGTTCACCCAGTATGCCATGGTCGCAACAGATCAGGCAATTGCCGATGCCGGCGTTTCCACCAAGGAGATCGACCCGGATCGCGTCGGCGTCGTCTTCGGCTCTGGGATCGGGGGCATGATCACCTACGACAACGTCTTCCGATCTTACATGGAGGGCGGACCGAGAAGAATCACGCCGTTCTTTATCCCGATGCTCATACCTGACATTGCCGCCGGGTATATCTCGATCAAACATCGTCTCAAAGGACCTAACTACGCGACCGTCTCGGCCTGCGCGACCGCTTCCCATGCCATCGGCGATGCATTCCGCATTGTGCAGTACGGAGACGCAGACGTCATGGTCTGCGGCGGCTCAGAGGCACCCCTCTGTCCCCTCGGCCTCGGAGGGTTCAATTCAATGAAAGCCCTCTCCACCCGCAACGNNGACCGGCCACCTGCTCGGCGCCGCAGGCGCCATCGAGGCCATCGCTGCATTGATGGCATGCAAGGAAGACACGATTCCCCCCACGATAAACTACGAACACCCCGATCCCCAGTGCGACCTCGACTACACCCCGAATGTCGCAGTGAAGAAGCCTGTCAACTACGCGATCAGCAACACCTTCGGGTTCGGTGGCCACAATGCGACGCTGCTACTGAAGAAATTCAGGGGCGAATGAATGCGGCATGTCCCGGGTATCCCGATTTCTTGATACGATCATCCCCTCTCGCAGGGGAACTCCGCCGGTTGACTCGCGGCCGCTCAGCGTCCTTCCGCGCGAAAAACTGAAAGCCCTCGAAAAATCCCTGGGCATTCGTATCAGACAGAAAGACGTCTTCGTCCAGGCCCTTCAACATCGATCCTATCACCAGCGCTCTCACCATCCGGCCCGGTCAAATGAGCGACTCGAGTTCCTGGGCGACTCGATCCTCAACCTCATCGTCGGCGAGCATCTCTACACGCACTATCCTAAAGCACAAGAAGGCGAACTGACGAAACTCCGGTCACGGCTGGTCAACAAGAACGCCCTCGCAGCCTACGCAAGGGAGATCGGGCTGTCAGAGTTCATCCTGATGAGCCCGAGCGCTGCACAGGCGGGAAGAAAAGGCCGGGAAACCATCGCAGCCGATACGTTCGAGGCCGTCATCGCGGCAATCTACCTCGACCGTGGATTCAATGCGGCCGCGGAATTCGTGCGACGCCAGGTCCTGGGAGCTCTCCAGCGTGGACTCGTCGTAACACAGGACCAGAACTTCAAAAGCAAACTCCTTGAGTTCTCCCAATCTCGAGGGCTCGGCGTTCCCCGGTATGTGCTTCTCAGCCAGGAGGGCCCCGACCACGATCGGACATTTACTGTGGAAGTCCTCATCGGAGGAACACGGTACGGGTCAGGGTCGGGAAAGAACAAAAAGGAAGCAGAACAGGCAGCGGCACAGCAAACCTTCCAGGAAATGACATCACATGGCCATCCTTGACCTCGACTCTGAGATCCGGGACCTTCTGGCCAACTCCCGGACAATCGCTGTTGTGGGGCTGTCCGACAATCCGGAGCGCGACAGCCACCGGGTGGCTCTCTATCTCCAGCGGCAGGGATATTCCGTCATCCCGGTGAACCCTGCCCTCTCAAGCGCCCTTGGCGTGCGGGCATACACGGACCTGGAAAGTGTAAACACCCCCGTGGATATCGTGAATATCTTTCGCAGACCCGGATATGTCCCCGAGATCGTCGAGGCGGCAATCCGAATCGGAACCCGGGCAGTCTGGATGCAGCTCGGAGTCTCCAACAAATCGGCGATCCAGCGTGCATCAGACAACGGCCTCCAGGTGGTCGCGGACCGCTGCATCATGGTCGAACACCACCGGCTGGTCCGATGAAACACGGCCTCCTCGTTCTTCTCCTCAGCATCCCCCCGGCCTGCACAAGCATGGCCGGAAGCCTGAACCCGGACCCGGCCGACACCCTCGGCGTCATTGATACGGTCCTTGTATTCGGCAACGAAAAAACGAAAGACTATGTCATCCTCGATGAGATGACCCTTCGCCCCGGTTCGGCTGTAACCATTGAACGACTGAACTACGACCGTGCTCGCATTTACAGTCTCGGCCTTTTTACCAGTGTCGACCTTTTCTATGACTCACTCTCGACCGCTCACACGCTGATCGTAAGCGTCCGTGAACGATGGTACCTGATACCATTTCCCATCTTCGGCTTCCGGTATGGAGACCCGCGCAAGGTCTTCTTTGGTGCCGGCGTCCTTCACAATAACCTGGGAGGTGTGAACAAGAAGATCTACGGCGCGGTGGCGTTCGGATATGATCCATCCCTCTCTCTCTCCTACGTCGATCCGCTCCTCGACGCCGGTTCACGCCTCTACGCTTCCGGCCATCTCTCGTACAGCAGAGCACTCAATAAGAGCGAAAAAGAGGCCGCACTCAGCGGTGAGTTCTTCGAGTACCATGTGAATGTCAGCCCGACACTGGGGAAACGCTTGAGTCTGTACGAGAATGCGAGCATCTCTCTCGGATACCAGTACGTGCACGTGTCATCATACCGGGAAGGCCGCACGGTCAGCACCGAAGGTCGCGATCAATACCTCTATGCGGAAATGGGGTACCGGTACGATTCGCGCGATCTTGGTGAGTATGCCTCCAGAGGACTCAGTATAGGACTTGGAATCACGAAGAATGGGTTCGGCGAATCATCCGTCAACTGGGCGAGATATAGCGCGGACCTTCGCGGCTACCTGCCGCTGGGAGGGAACTTTACGCTGGCCGGTCGTATCTTCGGAACGATCGTTTCGGGTGGAAGCGTGCCCACCTACGGACATGCCTATTTCGGGTATGGAGAACGACTCAGGGGACACTTCCGGACAACCTATGAGGGGGAAAATCAACTCCATCCCACCGTCGAGCTCCGGTACGGTCTCCTGCCTGCCCGAACAATCCAGGCACCATGGGTCCCCCTCCCTCAGGAATTCACTGTCTGGAGATTTGGGATCGCTCTGGCTGGCTTTGCCGACGCTGGGACAGTCTGGGACCGGGGAGAGACACTCAGCGTGAATTCCTTTCATTCGGGGTACGGCGCGGGCATTCATTTCCTTCTCCCCTACGGGTTCGTCGTCCGGACAGAATACGCGTGGGACGAGTACGGACGCGGGGAGTTCATCCTGGACTTCAGCACATCCTTTTGAGCAACCCGCCGACTCCTATGGAATACTTCTATTCACCTCCAGAATCATTTCAGGGCAACGACATTCGCATCGAAGGCGAGGAACTCGCGCACCTGAGCCATGTGATGCGGAGAAAAGAGGGGGACACGATCAGGGTAGTAGATGGAGTGGGACACGCCTTCGAAGCGCGTATCGTTGACATTGACCGACGAACGGCCCGTTGTGCGATCACTGCGCGACTGGGAAGGCTGAACGAACCGCTCCAGGCAGTGACCATCGCCGCTGCAGTCCTGAAAAGCGGAGCGGCCTACGACTTCCTCATCGAAAAATGCACAGAGCTCGGCGTCTCTGCGTTCGTCCCGCTCCTGACGGAAAGGACAATCCCGGGAAAAGCGAAACGAAACCGATGGCAGAAACTTGCGCTGGCGGCAATGAAACAATGCGGCAGATCAGTCCTCCCATCCGTCGCGGAGTTGACGCCCCTCGAGGACTTTTTCCAGGAACAATTCCCCTCCACGGCGTGCCTCATCCCGCACGAAACCGTGCGCTCGCCAGAAATCGCCGAACTGATGCCCCTGACAGCACCGCGCGTGGCGATTTGCATTGGACCGGAGGGGGGATTCAGCGATGCGGAAGTCACTCTGGCGGCGTCTGCCGGCTGGACGCCGGTCTCGCTCGGCCCCCGGAGATTACGAGCGGAAACGGCAGCCGTCGTCGCCGCGACCCTAGTTCTTCTTCATCCGTGACGCGACGATCGCCTGCGTTTCTTCTCCCATCATCCGGCTGGTCTTCAGAATCGATTCCACCTCCTCTGACTTCCACCCGACAAATTCCTCGTCGTTGAGCGCACTGAGATTGATCATCACGTTCAGCGCCGCCCCTTCACACGCTGCGTGAAGCATCAGAGCAGCAACCCCCGCGTCACTTATCGAGGTCACATTCCCGTGCGCGGCGACATTCTGCGCCAGGGCAAGTGCGTCAATGCAGTGCTTCATCACCTCAAGCGGGACGAGTGTCGCCTCTTTGGTGGCTTCCCGGATCGCCGCCGCCCGCAGTGCTTTCTGGGGATCCGTGTCCTTCGGCAACCCGTACGCTTCCATGACCTTGTCAAAGGCGAAGGCATCCCGGTCGATCAATTCCGTGAACTGAGCACGCAATGATTCGGCCTGCGGAAGGATCCGATTCATCTCCTCCTCGGCATCCGCGTACTTCTTCTTTCCCACGGTTAGACCGCACACCATGGCAACAAGGCCGGCACCGAGTGCGCCGGCCAGCGCGGCAGCACTTCCCCCGCCGGGGGTCGGCGAGGGAGAGGCCAGGTCATCCAGAAATGACTTCATCGTTTTCCGCATGGGCATGAGAATCCTGTTTAAAGTTGAAATTCAATGATCTTCTGTCGAACGTCAAATTCTCCGAGTTGATTCAAGCCAAGGTTCATGACCGCCGCCCGGATCAGCTCCCGCTCATCCGTGAGACCGGGAGCGTAATATGTGCCGGCAACTGTCAGAGCGCGCGCCGGCGCCAGGCCGACAATTTCGCTCCCGGTCACCCCGACACCAAGATCCGCCGCCTGTCGCTTCACCTCCTCAAACGCGACGTGGGGAGGGGTGATCTGGAAATTTACCAGGTTCATCGACACCTGGGCTATATTGTGCGCCTCGAGGAGCACGCCCATGGCCTTAACCGACTTCAGCGTTCCCGGCAACGTCACCTTCTTTCCGCGGTCATCCAGCAACGGTGCACCCTTCCCATCTTTCACAATTCGCCCGCTCTCGCGGATCCTGAGCGCGATTTCGTTGGCAACGCTGACATCTGCCGTGTCCAGGTTCACGTTGTACGCGATCAGGAACATTCTCGCACCCGTAACGACCGCTCCCGAACGCGCGTTGAATACCGCGGGGCCGAAGTCGGGTCGCCACTCCGGATCCCGGAGCTTTTCCTCAAGGCCCTCGTACTCTCCCTTGCGAATCGTTGCCAGATTCTTGCGCTCCGGACGTGACGCTGATTCCTCATACAGGTAGACAGGAATACCGAGGACCTCTCCGACACGCCGGCCGAACGCCCGGGCCAGGTCCGCGCACTCCCCCATGGTAATCCCCTCAACCGGAACAAACGGCACAACATCCACCGCCCCGAGGCGGGGATGCCCTCCCCTTTGTACCCTCATGTCTATAAGCTCCGTCGCCCGCTCTGTAAGCCGGAAGGCAGCCTCGCTGACCGCACGCGGCTCGCCGATGAACGTAATCACCGTCCGATTGTAGTCCCTGTCCGGTTCCGCGCTGATCAGCTTTGCCCCCGGGACGTCCCTGACAGCATCCGCAACCGCTGTCAGGATTTGTGGATCCCGTCCCTCACTGATATTCGGTACGCACTCGGCAATCTGTCTCATTCCGGATCAGGCTCAGAGTTCGAGAAGAGTTCCATTCTTCACAGTGCTGCGTATCAGATTCGTCCCAAAGTGATATGCCAGGTGCTGGTAATCAGGAATGTCTGCAACCAGAAGATCCGCCTGCTTGCCAAGCTCAATGCTCCCGACCGAGGAGGAAAGACCCACTGCGGCGGCGGCGTTCAATGTGATGGCCGTTAGCGCCTCCTCCGGCGTCATCCTCATCTGCGTGCATGCGATGGTCATCATAAGCGGAAGAGAATACGACATGCAGGATCCCGGATTGAAGTCGGAGGCGATCGCCACCGGGACGCCCGCATCGATCATTGCGCGCGCCGGCGCGTACTCGTGACGAAGACACAACGAGACTCCCGGCAGGAGAACGGCCACAACCCCGGCGGCCGCAAGCGCTGAAATCCCGCGTTCGGATACATGCTCCAGATGATCAGCAGACACAGCCCCCACTCGCGCCCCCAGCTCGGCGCCGCCCAGTGGGGTGAGTTCGTCCGCATGAATCTTCGGCACCATCCCCCATCGCTTTCCCTCCAGGAGAATCCGTTCCGATTCCTCGATTCCGAAATACCCCTTTTCGCAGAAGACATCGCAAAAGAGCGCGAGTCTCTTGCTCCCCGCGTACGGGATCATTTTCTCGCAGATCAGTTCAATGTAACCGGACGGGTCACCCTGGAACTCAGGAGGAATCGCATGTGCACCGATGAATGTCGGCACGATCGTCGTGATCTCTTCGCTCCGGAGTTCGTTGATCGCCTCAAGCATTTTGACCTCGTTATCCATATCGAGGCCATATCCGGTCTTGATTTCAACGGTGGTTGTCCCGTGGCGGAGCATGTCGGTCAAATACCGTGAAGCCGTACGTTTCAGCTCCCGCCGGGATGCCGCCCGGACGCTGCGAACGGTTTGCACGATGCCTCCACCCCGCTCGGCAATTTCCTGGTAGGTCACTCCCTCCGCCCGCAACGCGAACTCCTCCGCCCGCGTGCCGGCAAAGACCATGTGGGTGTGAGCATCCACAAAGCCGGGAAGCACCACCGACCCCTCCGCGTCCAGCTCGGGAAAATCCTCGGGCAGCGCACCGGTCCAATCGCGCATCGCACCAACCCATGCGATCCGGCCCTCCCGGCAGAGGACCCCGCCTCCATGAATGACACCGAGATCGCGCATGGACGATCCCTGCTTTACCCGCTCCCCGCGTGACGCGACGGTCACGAGCTGAGCAATGTTCTTGACGAAGAGATTCACGGGGAATTGAATTGCCGGAGAGTGAAGGCCGACTGGTGTTGGATACAGCTGTAAAAAGATAGTAAAACAGCGATGGATCTGCAAGCCGCGTTCATTGACGCCGGAGGCCCAGCTCACGAAGGACAAGGGGAGACAGGGCGGGCAGTGCAGAATCTCGACGGGAGAGCTCATTGTACTTCGCGAAGAAGTCCACGGGCCCCTCCGCAATCGTGCTGCTCAACCCCTCCCGGCCGAACCCCTGATCGATCGCACGCGCCATGATCATGCCGGTGATTGCGCCGAAGTTCTCCCAGTATCCGGACGAATTCGCCCGGCGGAGGATCTCACTGCCGCGCCCGCTCGTGAGGCCCGGAGACGAAAGTTCCTCTGCGTACCGGTTAAATGCTGCAAATGCCTCGGCGACACGTTGGTGCCAGTCCGCCGGAAGGCGGCCCCGCGTCGCCTGAATGAGGCTGAGATAGTAGGCGATCCCCTCGTTCTGCGTGAGATCAAGGAGTGCACCGAGATACGATTGCTGCCGTGTGTAGTAGGCTCGCCACTGTGCGGAACGGTCCTTGTAGGCACCAAAGGCCGCGTGAAATACCTCGTGTGCCACCACGCTGAGCAGGCCGAAAAATCGCTCATCAACAGTCTGCCCGTATTGCAGAGCCTTCGCGAGATTTACGACAATCGCAAGCTCTCCGCTCCCCTCCCCCACGAACACGGGCCTGCTCCCGCGCCAGACAACTCGCCGGACAAACGCATCAATATTCTGATGTCCGAATGCGACAAAGTATATGGGCAGCGTCGCAGTGACGCGGGTTCCTGCCGGGAATAGCTGCTCAACCGTGCTCACAACCTTTTGCCCGAAATTCCTCCGCCTTAACTCGTCATACAGTTCCTTGAGTTCCCCGGCATGCGCACGCGCATATTTCATGCGAAACAGGTCTTCCCCCAGATCTTGATTGAACTTCGCCGCCTGGAGGGCTCCCTCCAGATCCGAGTCTGTCAGAGAACGCTGCGCAAGTAGAGCCGTCGTCGCCAGCGCGATTTGACTGCCCTTCAATTGCGTAATGTCAGCCGGATTCCCCGAAAGTCCCTGATACAACTCGATCGTTCTCTCCGCAGAAACGTAGTTCAGCTCCAATAGCATTTGAAACTGACCGTGCTCCTGGGCGAGGACTGGCGTGACGCAGGCCAGTGCGAGCGGAAGCGCCGCTGATGTGACCGGCCTATACCACACGGATGACTACCATCGTCATATCGTCATGCTGGGGGGCCCCGGATGCGTGCTTCTGAACCTCCGCCACGCAGCGCTCGAGGACACGCGCAGCCGACGCGCCGTCGATGTCGGACGATTCGAGAATTCGCTGGATGCGTTCAGCCCCGAACAGCTCCCGGCGGTCATTCATCGCGTCGGTAAAGCCGTCGGTGAGAAGGACAACAATGTCTCCGGACTCCAGGGGGATCTTCCGTTCCTGAAATACCGCGTCTTCCTTCATCCCCAGCGGAAAGTGGACTCCCACCGAGTCCATCCAGTCCACCCTGCCGCCTGACCGCAGAAGCGGTTTCGTCTGGCCGGCGTTCGCAAACGAAAGGGTCTTTGCACTCACGTCAAGCGCTGCAAGAAGGAAAGCTACGAAGTGCCCGCGACGGGAATGCGCGTACACTGACCGGTTCAGCCGCGTGAGAATTTCCCCCGGCGCAGAGGCAACCCGGGATTCGGTGGCAAACGCACCGCTCGTGAACACCGCCGCCATCGCAGCTTGCATACCCTTCCCGCTTACATCAAACACGGATATGCCGAAATGCGAGGGCTTTCCCTCCATCCATGCGTATCCGTAGAGGTCGCCTCCAACCTCTCTGGCCGGAGACGCAAAACCGGCAATGTCAAACCCCGGGACTTCCGGCTGTGATGCAGGCATCAGCGAACTCTGAACCTCGCGGGCCAGGCGAAGCTCCGTCTGGAGCGATTCCCGTTCACCCCGCTCTGCCGACACCACCCAGACTAGAAGATTGACCGCACCGAGGACAAGAACCCCTGTGATCACCAGCGGCATCAGCCCTGATCCGATCTGAAGAAACGCGGCAACGACACCGAGGGCGATCATGGTATAGGAGAGAACCACCAGCCGCTTTCTGTCAGGCGGAATCTCCGAATGAATCTCGTCGCTCCAGAGAAGTGAGAAGATCAATGCGTCCCACAGCCGGACACTCTCGCCGCCGGACTCAATCTTGCGCCGACTTGATTCCTTCCGCTCGCGAAGCAGCACCGAAATTCTGCCCCACAGGATATACAGCGTCCCCGCGAGGATCAGGTCGACCCCGAATCTGAACCACTGGCTGGATCGCGCCCCCTCGAGAAACGCGCTGATCAGCTCGATAACGACAAGCAGCTTCAGCGCGAGAATCAGCAGTCGCTTGAACCGTATCGGATCAACAAGCGGAGGGTCGGGAATCCTCTCTCCAACATTGACGATTCCACTGCTCCTGGCAGCGTCTTCGATCCGTCCCGCCATCGCCTCCGCGCCCGCCTTGAGACGACCGGAGATCTCCTGGATCTTCTCCTCAAGTGTCACGGAATCTTCTTCGTTCACGATACGTTGCTAGGCCTCCTGCTGATCCCGTTCGTGGGCGCCCGCCTCTTCATTCCTGCCACCCCCGTATCCTTCACACGCGAGGACAGGCAGGCGAGGATACCGTGTATACCGCCTGTCTGTCGACGACCGCTCGCAGAGAAGGAATACGGTTCCGCGTTCACTGACAATACGGCGGGAATGGACACAGGTTGCACACAGCCCTGGGCCCTTCAGGCTGCGTTCACTCCTCATTCCGGGCCTGGAACCTCCCCCCTCTTCACCGCCGAACGGTTCTCCAAAGCCACCGGATCGCCCTGGCTGGTCAGGCATTCGTCGCCCCGGGGTGCTCCGGAGAAACGGCGGCCTTCGAATCAACCTGCCAGAGGGAAAGGAAGCAGCCGTCCGGCGTGGCGAACTGACCCATCCACCCCATTTCCCCGACGGGAGTCTTTTTCAAGAGCACTTTTCCCTTCGCCTTCTTGATCTCCTTCAGCTTCGTGTCAATGTCTTCCACCTCGATAAACACATTCACCTGCGCCTTCTTCGGCATCTTCTTCACCCGGTAAAATCCTCCGTTCGGGGGCGCCCCCGCCCAGAAGAGGACATAGTTCATATCCGGAATGTCTTTGAATGTCCACCCGAATACCTTTCCGAAAAACTTCTTCGCCTTTTTCAGATTGGTGGTCGGAATGCTAATATGACCGAACCCGTGCATGGATCCCTCCGTGTGAAAGGTGATTGATCTCGAATGGGGCAACTCGCCCACTGTCTACTGTTCGCGTGCCATCGGAATCGGAATCCCCCACGAGCGCGCGTTCGAACGCGCGCGCTCGTATCCGGCGTCGGCGTGACGGATCACCCCCATCGCTGGATCATACGTCAGCACACGCTCCAGTCGCCGGGCGGCGTCTGCTGTTCCGTCCGCAACAACCACCATGCCGGCATGGATCGACAGGCCGATGCCGACTCCACCACCGTGGTGGACACTCACCCAGCTGGCGCCGCCAGTCGCGTTGAGAAGGGCGTTCAGGATCGGCCAGTCCGCTATGGCATCGCTGCCGTCAAGCATTTTCTCGGTCTCACGGTTCGGCGAAGCAACCGACCCGCAGTCCAGATGATCGCGGCCGATGACGATAGGAGCCTGGACCTCTCCCTGCGCCACGCATTCGTTGAATATCCTGCCCATTGCGGCACGCTCGCCGTATCCCAGCCAGCAAATCCTCGATGGTAAGCCCTGGAATCTGACCTGCGTCTGAGCTTTCTCAATCCAGCGGCGAAGAGACCTGTTCTCGGGAAACGCGTCGAGGATCGCGCGGTCTGTTCGGAAGATGTCCTCGGGATCCCCTGATAGCGCCGCCCATCGGAATGGGCCTTTCCCATCACAGAACAAGGGACGGATAAACTCAGGCACAAATCCGGGAATGTCGAATGCATCCGTAACACCGTTCGCCAGCGCTTCACCCCGAATGTTGTTGCCGTAGTCGAACGTCACAGCGCCCTTCCGCATCAGGCCGAGCATCGCCCGGACATGGTCGGCAATGGAGTCTTGCGCCAGCCGAACATACTGCGCAGGATCGGACAGTCGAAGCGCAAGAGCGTCTTGATAGGTCATGTGCGCTGGCACGTATCCGTTCAATGTGTCGTGCGCCGAGGTCTGGTCAGTGAGTATGTCTACTGAGATTCCCCGTGCAAGCAGTTCAGGAATGACCTCCGCGGCGTTGCCGAGGAGAGCGACAGATCGCGCCTCCCGCAATTCCCTCGCGGTCTGTACACTGACAAGCGCCTCGTCCAGGCTTTCGGCCATCTCATCAACATACCCCGTCTTCAATCGCTTTTCGATACGGGAGCGATCAACTTCAACGGCAAGACACACTGCTCCATTCATCGTGGCAGCAAGCGGCTGGGCCCCTCCCATCCCTCCCAAACCGGCTGTGACAAGGAGCTTCCCTGCGAGAGAGCCGCCGAAATGCTTCTCCGCACAGGCAGCAAAAGTCTCATAGGTGCCCTGAAGAATGCCCTGGGTACCGATGTAAATCCAGCTCCCCGCGGTCATCTGCCCGTACATGGTGAGGCCGAGACCTTCAAGACGGCGGAACTCATCCCACGTCGCCCACTTCGGGACAAGCATGGAGTTCGATATGAGTACTCGCGGTGCATTCTCGTGTGTGCGGAAGACGCCGACCGGTTTTCCGGACTGAATCAGCAACGTCTCGTCATTTTCCAGAGCGCGAAGCGAACGCACGATTGCATGGTAACATTCCCAATTCCTCGCCGCCTTCCCCGTCCCTCCGTAGACGATCAGTTCCTCCGGCTTCTCCCCGACCTCCACGTCCAGGTTGTTCATCAGCATTCGTAAGGCCGCCTCCTGAATCCAGCCCTTGCACGTGAGCATGGGCCCGCGCGGCGCCCTGATCCCCGCAGTGTCAAATCTCTGTTGCTCCATTATTCTCCTCCCGATTCCCGGGCAATTCGCTCAACATCCTGCCACACCCGCAGAAGGTTCCCGCCGCAAATCTTTCGAATGTCTTCTTCGGAATACCCGAGCGCGAGAAACTCCGCGATCAGCCGCGGATACTCGGAGACGTCCTGAAGACCGACCGGAAGGGCACCCCCTACCCCCTCAAAATCCGATCCCATGCCGACATAGTCCACCCCCACCAGCTTGACAACGTGATCGACGTGCGCCGCGACGTCCCGGACGGTCGGCGGTTTCAGTGGATGCTCCCGCTTGTACTGGCGGGTATACTCCCGCGCCTTGCTCCCGCCAGGAGTGAGGTGGTTGATCTGGACGTGCCGGTCGATTTCCTTTCCGCGCTCCTCCTCCGCCATCCGATATGCGTTACTGATGAACGCCGACCCGAAACTGATCTGAATGACTCCGCCCGCGGCGGCAAGACGCCGTATCATCGCGTCATCCATGTTCCGCTCAAACCCGGGAGTAAAGAAACGGCAGGAAGAGTGGGACGCGATAACAGGCGCCTTCGAAATCCGAAGGACCTGCGTGCAGGCGCTGTCCGTCAGATGTGACACATCAACCATTATCCCCAGCCTGTTCATCTCCCGAACGACTGTGCGGCCGAATGGACTGAGACCGTTCCATTTGCGATGCGGGTCATAGGAGGCGTCCGAGATGTGATTTGCTTTGGCGTGGGCAAGAGTGATGTACCGAATCCCCCTGTTGTACCACCGGTGAAGGTTCTTGAGTCTGCCGCGTATGGGCGCGCCATTCTCCATACCCATCGCCAGAAGGATCTTCCCCCGACCGCTTCGCTCACGCACCTGGCGTGCGGAGGTCACCAGTTCAAATTTGTCCGGCCACCGCCGGGTGAGCGAGTCGACCAGGTCGATTTGGGCGCTCGCTCGCCTCTCCGCCTTATCGCTCCCCTCAAAGTCTGACGGAATGTAAATCGACATGAAGGCTACGTCCAGTCCCCCTTCCCTGGCCCGAACATAATCGAATTCTCCCGATCCTGTGCGTGTCGCAACGTCTTCGTCCCTCCGGAGGAGCTTTGAGGGAAGGTCGATGTGTGTATCAACAAGGAGGATCTCGGCGGCCAGCCGTCTGGCACGCTCGAGAAGAGCCAGATCCGACGCCGCATCAGTCTCTTGCGCTCCAGCAGAGGATACAACCAGGAAGATGAAAACCAGCACCACGATTCCGGTCCTCCTCTCCTGCCGGGAATGCAGCCGGGCCCGTTTCGTCAGAAACGCCGTCACGGCTTGAACGCGATCAATGATATCTCCACGTTCGCCTGCTTCGGAAGATCTCCCACCTGGACTGCCACCCGCGCCGGATAGGCGCCCTCCTGAAAATACCCGCCGTAGATCGCGTTCATTTTCTGGTAGTCATTCATATTCTTGAGGTACACCGTCGCGCTGATCGCGTGCGACGAGTCGAAGCCGGCAGCGGCCAGAACGCGGCGTAGATTGTCAAGGACCTGTCTGGTCTCGACTTCGATATTGTCCTGCCGCAATGCGCCCGTCTCGGGATCAAGGGCGATCTGGCCGGAAACGAACAGAAAATTGCCGAGGCGGACGGCCGGACTGTATGGACCGATAACAGGACTCGGCTTGATGATCGCCTTCTCCATCGCCTGCGCCATCTCCTCGCGGACAAGACGCCGGACCTCATCCTGGCCGGGTCCACACCCCCAGGACACAAAAAGACAACAGGCCATGAGTGCTGGAATCGATTTCATTGCGCGGTTCCTTCTTGTTCGTGTGACACCATTCCGCGTTCCCGTGGGGCACGGCGCTACGCAACCCTCTTGATAGCATCGACCAGCCGGGCTGCGTCGTCAGTGCTATTGTAAATATGCGTGGACACGCGGTTGCAGTTGACGCCATTCTCCGGAACCATCCGTGTGATGATCCGGTGTGTCTCCAGCAGGAGAGCATGGAGCCGGTCAAACGGGCAGCTCCTGACCCGGAAGCCGAGAATCGATGCGTACCCGCCTTCTTCCTCCGGTGTCAGTATCTCCACCCTGTCACCGAGCTCGGACAATTCGCGCCGGATCCACCCGGCAAGGGCTCTCCCCCGATTCGCGACGTTTTGCATGCCGATCTGATGCAAAAAATCGATTGCCGCGCCCAATCCCGTGTAGAGAGCAGCGCTTTGAGAGGCGAAATCGAACCGGTGTGCGTCCGCACGATATGTAAGAGTTCCCTTTACGAGATCCCAGCCGGCATCTGAGCCGCCGCCTACCCAGACAGGTTCGACAGTTTCTACCATCTCCTTCCGGACAAAGAGAAATCCCGTTCCCTTCGGTCCCATCATCCACTTGTGCCCGCAGCTGGCCAGGAAATCGCACCCGAGATCCCGTACATCCAGAGGGACCATCCCTGGTGTATGTGCAGCATCCAGCATCACCCAGATCCCCTTCTGCCGTCCCAGCGCGCTGATCTCTTTTCCCGGAAGGATATGCCCTGTGGTGCACGTCACGTGAGGGATAGCGATGACGCGGGTCCTCGGCGAGCAGATGTCCTCAATGCGGGTGAGAGTCTCGGCGGCAGTCTGTCCCGGCGTGAATACCTTGAGGACGATCCCGTCCCGGCGGGCGCGCGCCAGCCAGGGCAACGCGTTCCCTGCGTGCTCATGCGTCGTGAGAATGACCTCATCACCCCGTTTCAGCGGGAGTCCACTGGCCACGACATTGATTCCCTCGGTGACGTTGTGTGTGAGGGACACTTCTTCCGGATCCGCGTTGATGAACCGCGCGATCTTGGGCCGCACCTGCTCCCAGCCGCCATACTGGCCGGTCCGGTCGACTCGCTCCATTTCCGCACGCACGGCATCGATCACGACGTACGGAGAAGGGCCCATGGTTCCGTTGTTGAGATAGATCGGTTCATGCTGCAACGGAAACTGCTGCCGTACAACGTCCCAGACCTGTTCATCATCCGGGGAAATCTCCCGGTTTCCGGCAACCACATACTTTGCCCGGGAACCCTCGGGGAATGCGTACAGCGCCATCCCGCCAAGGGTGCCTCCGGCAACTGTGCGGATAAAACCGCGCCGGGTGACGAATCGTGTATCCATGGCGCCTCCAGTGTACACGGAGCTACATCTTGTACCCGATGGTCCTGAGAAGCGAATGCCTTGCCTGGACATCGGCCTCGGTTTCAACACCCTTCGTCCGGTATCCATCCACGACACCCAGAATCCCCCTGCCCTGATCCGTCTCCGCAACGATCACCTGTGTCGGGTTGCCCGTGGCGCAAAATATCCTGCAGACCTCCGGGACGTTCTTCACTGCATTCAAAATGCTGACCGGGAAACCTCGGTCCATCATGATAAGGAAGCTGTGCCCGGCCGCGATGGCCATTCCGTTCTTCTTCGCCAGCGCGATCAGCCCCTCATCGTTTCCGACACATCGCAAAAGGGTCGGCCCCGACGCCTCACAGAAGGCAATGCCGAACCGCAGGGCGGGGTTTGTCTGCACGATCGCCTCGTACAGATCTTCAACCGTTTTGATGAAATGAGACTGGCCAAGGATGATATTGGTGTCATCCGGCTTCTCGATCGTAACATGCGAGAGGTTCATGGGATACCTCCGTCATCGCGCTGGAAACGGGGGGCGCCACGCGCCCTCCGATGTTCTGGAACTCAGACCGCCAACGCCCTCATCAGTTGAGGAGTCAGCAGCCATTCAAGGTGGGCGTCTGCAGGTGGATTTCCGCTGCCGATAATGATTTTGGCCGCCCCGCCGGGAGGCAGGGCCACGCAACCGTGCACCGGCACATCAAGGAGATACGCGAGAAGCATCCCCAGGTCCGGCTGATGACCGACGACAAGACACTGGGCCGATTCTCCGAGCGCAAAAAGGTCATTGAACAGCTGGCGGGGTCGAAAACCGGGAGCAAGAATATCCCAGCGCCGGACCTCCGGTCCGTTCGGAAGCTGCCGGCAAATCTCTTCGGCGGTCTGCACCGCTCGCACAAGAGGACTGGTAACAATAAGCCCGATGTCCGCCCTGAGCCTGAGCAGGGTACCCCCCAGCGTGCGTGCATCTTCCTCGCCGCGCGGCGTCAGCGGACGATCACTGTCTCGCTGGATGCCGGCGCCGACGGGGGCGGCTTCGGCGTGCCGGGCCAGGTAGAGAATCATCACACGCGCTCTTTCCTCTTGGCCTTCAGCCCCCCACGCACCCCGGCAAATCCCGGTTTGATAACATCGTAAATAAGCTTGATCCTGCGGTTGTAGGGGATGAAAGCACTTTTCATCGCGTTGATCGTCAATTTTTCAAGGTCATCAAGGTTCAGCTTGAAAACTTGATGGGCGATCCGGTATTCTTTGGTCATCGTGGTATTGCTCATGAGCCGGTCATCCGTGTTGATCGTGACCCGGAATCGATACCGGTAGAGAAGGCCGAATGGATGGTCCGCCAGACTCTTGACAGCACCCGTGTCAACATTACTCGTCAGGCAGATCTCCAGGGGAATGCGCTTGTCCAGAATGTACTGGGCAAGATACCCCATTCTTGAGATCTTCGATCGGTCATGCCGGTCAAGACCGATGTCCTCGATCAGCCGCGTCGCATGCCCGATGCGATGCGCCCCGCACCATTGAATCGCCTGCCAGATGCTCTCCTTGCCGAACGCTTCCCCGGCGTGGATTGTAATGTTGAAATTCTCCCGCTGGATATAATGAAAAGCGTCCACATGCTTCTTCGGAGGGAATCCGCCCTCCTCCCCTGCGAGGTCGAATCCCACTACTCCCCGTTCCCTGAAATCCACGGCCAGCTCTGCCATCTCCTGCGACAGTTTCATATTCCGCATGGCACAGATAATCAGACCGTACTCCACCCCGAATCGCCGCTTCCCCCGCTCCAGCCCACGAAGGACCGAATTCACTACCTCGTCCCAGTGCAGACCGCGGTCGGTGTGAAAGAGGGGAGCGAAACGGGTCTCGACATACACCACTCCGTCCAGCGCCATATCCTCCATCATCTCGTACGCGACGCGCTCTAGAGCCTCCTCCGTCTGCATCACCGCCCCGGTGTGTACAAACCCCTCAAGGTAGAGGGGGAGACTTCCCCGCGCAGCCCCCCTGTGGAACCACTCTCTCAACACCGCGGGATCGTCGGTGGGCAGTCCGTCGTACTTTTGATCCCGTGCGAGTTCAATGATCGTCTCTGGCCTCAGGCCACCATCAAGGTGATCGTGCAGGACAACCTTCGGAAGCGATTGGATAACCTTCTCGGAGAGCTTCATGAGAATACGCGGAATGAATGTTCTTTCGAAAAACTAAGAACAAAGCCCTTCAAAATCAATCAGTTATTGACTTTATGAGGCCTTTTCTCTATATAAGTCTGACCAAACATGAGTGCCTATGGCTAAGAAGGATGCCTCCATCCTTGTCGTCGATGACGAGGAAGCGTTCCGCTACATGCTCTCTTCCCTCCTGTCCGGGACGGGGTATCAGGTAGATACCGCAACCGACGGCGTCGCTGCAATCAACGCGGTTCAGAACAAACTCTACCATGTTGTGCTCTGCGATGTGAGAATGCCGAAGGTCGATGGCCTGGAAGTTCTCAAGTTCGTCCGCGCCAACATCCCCGGCGCTGAGGTGGTAATGCTGACCGGGATGGCGGACGTCAAAATGGCAGTGGAATGCATGAAAGTGGGCGCGTATGACTATATCACAAAGCCGACGACCGCCGATGAACTGCTGACGACAATCACGCGCGCCCTTGAACGCCGACAGCTCATGATCGACAACCTGGTGATGAAAGGCGCACTGGATCGCCTCCAGGGTCCATTCCAGATGGTCGGTGAGAGCGATGCGTACAAACGCGTGCTGGAAATCGCCGCGAAAGTCGCACCAACCGAGTCAACTGTCCTCATCCAGGGCCCCAGCGGGACCGGCAAAGAGCTGGTGGCAAACTTCATCTACCAGAACAGCGTGCGAAATGAATCCCCCTTTATTACCCTCAATTGCGCGTCAATTCCCGACACTCTGATCGAGAGCGAACTCTTCGGGCATGAAAAGGGGGCGTTTACCGACGCTCGCGCAATGAAACAGGGGATCGTCGAGATTGCGGATAAAGGGACGCTCTTTCTCGATGAAATCGGGGACATCAGCCCGATCGTCCAGCCCAAAATACTCAGATTCATCCAGAGTGGCGAGTTCCGCCGGGTCGGCGGAAATACCACGCTGACCGCAGACGTTCGCATCCTTTCAGCAACAAACAAGAACCTGAAACAGGAAGTGCGGGACGGGCGATTCCGCGAAGACCTCCTCTACCGGTTGAATGTCATTACCATCGATGTACCCCCGCTGCGCCAGCGGAAAGAAGACATCCCTCTGCTCGTCGCCTCTTTCATCAACGGCCGGATGAAAACGAAAATCAAACCGACCGTCTCGGCGAAGGCCATGGAAGTGCTCATGGAGTACGACTGGCCCGGAAACATACGAGAGCTTGAAAATGTGATCGAACGGGCGGCGATCCTCTGCCGCAATGACATCATCGAGCCTCAAGATCTTTCGCTCCCCCACACCCCGATGCCCCTCCCCGCGGGGTCACATGCGGACAATAAACTCGGCACCGCGCTCCCCCTGAAGGAAATCGAACGGCTGCATATCGAGGGTGTTCTGAGATCCTTCCGCGGGAATAAAGCGGAGGCGGCGAAAATACTCGGCATCAGCCTCAAGACGCTCTACACGAAAATACAACAGTACCAGATTAAACTCTCCTGAACCATACCGGGACTGAGCGGGAGTCGAAAAGGTCACATCTGTCGTGACCTTTTCACTTTTCGCACGGCTCAGGCAGGCTCGGGCTGCGGTGCCGCACCCCCTGCCAATCTCCCGATCCCCCAGACCAGGACGGAAAGAAGCAGACCCGGATACATCGGTTCGATTCCCAGCGGGTAGGCATCCGTCCGTCCCATGCCGCCCGACCAGCCGGCAAGCAGCCATCCGAGCGATACCAGCCACCCGGATGCCATCGCCCCGAACGCGATACCGGGCCGCGCTGACAGCCGCGGGAAATAGCTCGTCACAAGGGGAACCAGCAGGCCCGGCACAATCACGGTCCCGATCGTGTACCAGAGCTGAAGAACGGAAGGAATGAGAAGCGCGAGCACAATCGAGAGAGATGCGGATATGACAAGACCCCAGCGCGTCCATCGAGTTTCGTCCCCCGGTTCCCGTTTAGCCCGCACACGCCAGATAATGTCCCGTCCAAGCGTGGTCGCAGAAACGAGAGCAAGCGTGTTCAATGTCGACATGATCGTCGCCAGCATGCCGACATAGAAAAGTCCCTTTGCGCCGGCGGGAAGGACTGCCTCCGCAAGCATCGGGTACGCCATGAGTGCGCGCGGAAGATCTGGCAGAACGGCCCGGGCATATAAGCCGGCCGCCGCAGTCATTGCATCAAAGATGAACCAGAAGACCACCGACAGCAGTATGCCGTTTCTGGCAACCCGCCCGGACCGGGCGGCGTAGCACCGCTGATGAAACGAGGGGTCCACGAGTGTCCAGAGTGCAATAAAGAACCAGACGAGGATGAACTGAACCGAATTCCCTCCGTGCCAGGTCAGGTGGAGAGGTGGCAGCGATCTGACCAGAAAATCAATTCCGCCGAATTTCAGGACCGCGAAGGGGATGATGACAGCGAAGCCGACAAACATCAGGAAAAACTCAAACACATCCGTCTGAATGTCAGAACGAAAGCCTCCGAACCAGAGATACACGGTCGCAGCACCCGTCCCCAGAACGAGACAGACAGCCAGGGACCACCCTGTCAGCAGTTGAAGAATCACCGCGAGCATCAAGACATACGGCGCAGGCGTCATCAGGAGAAAGGTCAGAACTGACCCCAGCAGAGCTGTCTTCCTGTCGTAGGATTGGTGAAGCTTGTCTGGGATCGTCGCCAGGCTGCTGCCCCGGATTCTGCCGGCGAGCAGGAAGGCAAAGACCACCGCAAAGAAGTAATAGGGAAGACCCTGCACGACCCAGTTCGAGATCCCGTAGAGATAGGAAAACTCCCCGACCCCCAGAATGCCTCCGTACCAGGTCGACACAAGTGTCATGACAAAGATCGGCGTGGTCAACGAACGGCCCGCAAGAAGGAACTCGACCGCATCATCGCCCTTCCGGGAACGGCCGGCGCGAAACCCGATGATGAGGACAGCCCCAAAATACACCAGAAGAATACCCTGGTCAAGCGGCGCAAGAGTGATCATCGGCCCGCCCGCACCCGACGTCCGTGAGCGTCGAGGAGAAACACCAGCATCTTCCCGCTCCGGACCGACACAGAGAATGGACTCGAGCGCACAATATTGCTCACACCGATATCTCCCACCTCCATGGAGGCATTCGTCAGAGGATACTGAAGTCCACGCAGGGTGATCCCTTCGCATCGCCCGAAGGGTATAAGGCTGACAATTGTTCCCGGACGCGCCCGCAGCAATTTCCGCCTCCCGACCGGAAAACCCCGCCACCCATCACCAACGATGGTCAGATCCAAAAAGGCTGTGTACTTCCAGAGAACGGAGAAGTTCCCGAGGGTGAAGTCAATCCTCCGCCCGGCCACTCCCATGATCACGACCTCCCGACCCCCGTGTGCGGCTACATAGTCGAGGGATTTTTCCAGATCCGTGTTGTCCTGCCGGCCCACGTACAAAATCAGACTGTCGTGGAAGTGCCGCCGGGTCGCCAGGGACAGGGAATCCAGATCACCGAGGATGATATCGGGAACCACACCGTACCGACGAGCCATATTCGCGCCACCGTCCGCCGCCACGGTGAGGCGCGCACGCTTTGCCTGCTGCCGCACGAGCGCGCGTGAGGGCGGCTCACCATTGCAGAGTACCAGAATCGGCCTTGCCAGAATGCCTCCTTTTCCCGCGAAGGGAACTGTCACAACGTGCACGACAACCCGACGACGTAATTGCGCTCCGCCGCCGGAAAAAACGCATCCCCCTCGCCGTTTGTGAAATAGTAGGAATCCAGGAGGTTGCGCACCTCGGCCCGGAGCAGCAGCTCAACGGGACCAACTGTCGGGAGACGGTAAAGAAGCTCCGCGTTCCAGACCCGGTAGGCACCGTTCCTCCTCAGTGCGTCCTTCGTAGCGTCAGTGTAGAACGATCCGACGTACTTGAAAAGCACCGAGGCGGTCAACAACCCGGTCCGGTATGTTGCCCTCAGGTTTGCCAGAAGGTCTGGAAACCCCGGAATCGGATTGCCGTCCAGCGAGACCTCGGATCCGTCATCGCGAACGACCGAATACCGTTCCAGTGTGTTCCTCGAGAGAGTGGCGTTCCCGCTTACGGTGAATCCGTCGAACGGCATGAGAGCCCCGTCGAGCTCCACCCCGATATGCCGGGTTCGCTCGGCGTTTCCTGTTACCGGTTGTCCAAATATGTCCACTTGCCCGCTCTTGACGAGCTCATCGCTGAACTCCATCCAGAACGCACTCAGCGCGATGTGAAGGGTAGTCGATACGTACCGCCCACCCACCTCGATGTCAGTCAGATGTTCCGGTCTGGCAAGAGGCCGGCCGAAGTCATACCGCACAACCCCGCCCGTCGTGTCCGCTTCGAACTGTGGTGTCGCCCCAAACCATGAATCCTCGGCTGCATACAGGTTTCGCATCCGCGGTTCCCTTGATGTGTAGGCAACGGAGATGTATGAGCTGAACACGTCCGAAAAATTCAGATTGACGCCAGCCCGCGGATTGATGAAGAAATAGGGTACCGTGAATGTCGTGCCGACGTACTTTTCATTTTCAATGCCGTACGAGTTCCGAACCGCCTGGATACTCCCCATGAGGGTGACACCATCGGCAAGCCGAAAAAGCTCATGACAATAGAACGAGAGCGTGGATCGCACACCGTTGTATTCATAAAAATGGTAGTCCGGATCAAATCTGGCAGGGAGCCCCTCCGCGTATGCGATCTTTCCCCAGTGCGTGGATCGATGGAAGCGAATCTCCGCCCCGGTGACGAGTGTCCCGGATCCGTGATCAAGCTCAACACGCGGAAGCCACCCTCCCTGTCGGTTTCCAACATAGGCCTGGACCAGCGTGTTTCCGGGATTCGTGACGGTGGGAATACCGTACGCCGATCCAAGGCGGAGCATCGACGTGTCAGCCCAGGACGCGTCATAGGTGAAGAACCCGTCCCCCGCATAATAGAAGACCGTGTTGTGCAATGTCACCGTCGGAGAAAGCCTCCATTCATGAATCAGTTCGGCGTGCGGCTGAGAAAANNCCACGGTCTGAACTCTCGAGGAGTATGCGACCAGCGCACTGTCCCGGCTCCAGTCGGACCAGTTCGATCGCCTGTATGAGGGATCCGCGCCTGCCCACGCGGGGATGCCGTAATAGACAAGCCCGTCCTCGATCGGTCCCCCGAAAAAATGAAACCGCGTGGTCATGGTCCGGTCGACCCGCATCGCGCCAAGAAAGTAGGAGGTAAGATCAACCGAGGAATTCACGCGATATCCGTCGCTCTGGATTCTCCCGAGCCGCGCGTAAAACATGTACCCGCCTTCCACGATCCCGGAATTGACGGTCACTGACGATTTTCTCGTGGCGAGCGCTCGGGGGTGGGACGGGTCGCGATATTCCTGTATCCCCAGCAATGCCTCGAACGTAATGCCTGGGGTCGACCCGAAGGGGTTCGTGACAAGATTCACGGATCCCCCGATCGCCGGCGGTCCGTAAAAGGCGCTCCCGGCACCTCTCTGTACCTGAACATTGTCAGTGCTGGCGAGGAGGTCGGGAAAATCAATCCAGTATACATTGTGGTCTTCCGGATCGTTCTGCGGGACACCGTTGATCATGACGGACAGCCGTCGCTGGTCAAACCCCCTCAGGTTGATGTAATTATACCCGATCCCGTTCCCGTTTTCCGAATAGGTGATAATCGACGGCAACTCTGAAAGAAGAACCGGAACGTCCTGTACTGTGTATCGCTCCCGTAGCTGCCGCGGCGTGAGATCCGAGAACGTAACCGGCGTCTCCCGCTCTCTGGCCTGCGTCGCCACAACAATGACCGGCGGGAGGCTGTACATGGTGTCCTGCGCGGATGCACCCTCCCTGGTTTGCGACACGCCGTTGATCACGGAACAACAGAGCAGACATGAAATCGATGCGATCCGCATGACCCCTCCCTTCAAACAGAAATCCCGCATCCGGCTCGCGCCAGTGCGGGTTCACAAGAAGGGATCAAACGTCTGCTCTCCTCCGTTTCCCTACGCTGGCATAACCCAGATCAGGTATCAGGGTGTACTCTCAGTCCCGCCTCTCCTGGCAGGACACCCCTAACGGTTCACGCTGGAATATAGTCCTTTGGGAAGGAGAAAGCAACGCATCCCCACACCGATTCCCGGGCCCGGGGCAGCGTCCACTTGCCGATGACCTGCGGAATGAGTAGACTTCCTCGGAAGACCAGATCCACCGGTGTCATCCCTGGATGTGTCCGATCGTCAAGACCAATCGGGCAAAACCCAAAAAGGAGGTGCACCATGGGAACCCTTCCGAATGACCTCTGTCTCCGCTACCTAAACGATATCCTCGGAACCCTCAAATCGTCGAACCAGCACGAGAAAGTCCTTCACCTCATCGTCGACCGCCTCGTACGTGGAACGGGGGCACAGACCTGCGCCGTCGTGCTCATCGACCCGAAGACGGAGTACCTCTACATCGACAACTCCAGCGGCCTTTCCCACACGTTCTGCAACGCGTTCCGCATGCGAATCACGACAACGACTGTCGGACGGCTGCTCTGGACGGGCACACCGATCCTTCTGACGGGAACAGAGGAGGACGACCCTCGGGCGATGGAGCTGCAGCTTGAACAACCGTTCCGGTCATTGATCTGCGCACAAATTGCTGTCGATCAACGGACTCTCGGCTATGTGCACCTGGACAGTCCGCAGATCGGTGCGTTCACCCCGGACGATTTGGCGCTCCTGCAACTCTTCGCTGACCTTGCTGGCATCGCGATTAACAAGTCTCGCCTGCACGAAGAGAACTTCCGCCTCGAACGAGTGGATCGGGAAACAGGACTGGAAAAATACGTCCCGTTTCTCGAAAAACTGAACGCGGCGGTCGCGCGAGCTATGGAGATCGGAGAGCCCTTTTCGATTCTCCTGCTGGATGTGGACAACTTCAAAGAAACCGTGAAGNNTGCGAGGCGATCGGGACTGCCCCGTACACCGAACAAAAAATTAGCTCCACCGTCAGTATCGGTGTCGCCTCCTATCCGAGAAACGGAAGGACGGCTGAGAGCCTTATCCTCAATGCGAAGAAGGCACTCTTTGAATCCCAGCGGGCGGGACGAAACAAGGTCTTCGGGTTTGAAGCGGATTGGTTTGATACGCAGACCGTCAGAGCACGGAACGTGCA
>DKBG01000229.1:0-27384 GCA_002451155.1 Ignavibacteria bacterium UBA6906 | reverse complement strand
CCGTTGCCGTGATGAACATCCCAGTCAAGAATTGCCACGCGATCGTACCCGATCCGGTCCCGTGCGTATCGCGCTCCAATTGCAACGTTGTTGAAAAGACAAAATCCCATGGGACGATCGCGCTCCGCATGATGGCCGGGCGGACGCACGGCACAGAAGACCGAATAGCATTTGTTCTCTGCGACAGCCTCAATTCCGGTAACCACGGCTCCCGCCGCCAGCAGGGCTGCGTCAAACGAGCGCTCGGAAGCAAACGTGTCACCCTCGTCAAGCAGTCCCCCACCACCTGCACAGACCCGTTCCACCGCCCTGATCTGCGCCTCGCTGTGGACGCGCAGGAGATCCTCAATCTCCGCGGGCCGCGCGGAAATATGTCGCGCCTGCCTCCAGAGTTCACTCTCCCGGAGATGCATCACCAGCCCTTCAAGACGCTCTGGCCGCTCAGGATGGCCCGCAGGAGGGCGATGCTCTAGAAAAAGTTCGTCAGTGATGAATCCGAGACTGTCCATGTGTATCCTCCCCGCCGCCAGTTGGAAGTCGATAGTAGTGCGCTCCGGACATTCCCCATTGCCCGGCCGCGAAGAGCGGACACGCCTCCCGCATACACGTCGCCAGAACACTGAAGAGAGGTCCGCTGATGCAGCCAGCAATGTACCTGAGGGGGCAAAACCGACAGGCGCCTCTTGGCATCAATGACGGTAAGATAGCATCGTCCGGACGAGATTCAATGCCTTGAAAATCGGATCCCCGGTCGGTACATTGCACCATGCCACCAACTGCCGCCGTGCGGCACGCCCTGCTGGAAATCGTCCGGGGCCGGTCCGTGAAACGCTCGCGCCATGATCTCAGGTACGGGAACATCGACCTGTCAGACACGTTTCGTGAACTCCTGATTCAAAACGGATTTCAACCAGCGACGGTGAACGCCGTCGCTGTCCGGCCGGGCGAACGGGCTCCCGCCTTCTATCTACACGACGGGATCGCAGATTTCGGCTGGGTCTTCTGGGAGAAGTTCACCGGATCGAGAATGCGTAAGCTTTTCGGTTCCACGACCAGAACCATCGCGGGAGACTGGGAAATCCAGCTCTCCTCCAGGAGTTCGGAAGTCCTCTATGCAAACACCAATCTCGTCCTCGAGATGGACATCGACAGACCAGCCGGCATCTGACTGTTGGCGAAGAACGAGCCGCATCATGGAATCCACCTGTGCCTGAGCTCCCCGATCTGCTCTATATCCAGGCCTATCTTCAGTCGGCCGTTCACCATGTGACCGTTGGAACCCTACGCGTCACGCAACCCGTAATCCTCCGCTCACTTGTCCACGCCAGCCCCGCCGACACACTGCAGGGGAAGCAGATCCACCATGTCTCCGTCAGGGGCCCGTTTATTCGGATCTCCCTGTCCGGCGGAATCGAGGTTGTCATCAATCTCATGCTCGCCGGACGCCTTCAGCATCAGAAACCCGGCGAAAAGGCGGCGCGATCTCTTTGCTTGTCGCTATCCCTGAGCGACGGATCCCGCCTCAATCTGTGCGACGAGACAAAGATGGCGAAGGTCTATCTCGCCGCCACGGATGATCTCGACCGAATCCCGGCATACCGGACTCTCGGCGTGGACGTCCTTTCACCCGAGTTCTCCGAAAAGTGCTTCTTCGCTCTTGCCCGGGAACATCCGGGCAAGCAGGTCCGTTCGTTTATCAACAACCATAGCCTGATCAGTGCGATCGGCAATGCGTATGCGGATGAGATTCTGTTCGAGGCGAGGCTGCACCCGAAGACGTTCGTCAGGACCTGTTCAGAGGACGATCTCAGGAGATTGTACACTGCTATTCGGACCATTCTGCAGTGGGGAATTCAAGAAGTGCGGAACGCTGCTCAACCCATCCACGTGAAGGTTCGTGAGCATGTGCGGGTACGCAACCGTCGGGGGGAACCCTGTCCGCGATGCGGGACAACTATCCGCAGGGAAGGAGTCCGGGGATACGATGTTTTCTTCTGCCCCGTCTGCCAGCCTGCGACGCGAACCCCCTTCATCGATTGGAGGACCACCCCGCCGAACGGCTAAACCGTCCGGGAATTTTGAGCCGATTGCGCTTCTTTCCCGCTCTCGGTATCTTTGAGCGTTCCACAAGACAGGTCTCCTGTCCCAGTCAGGCATCCCTCGCGTCCCGGCGAGAACACCGTGCATGGACCTCGGTGAGCACCCTTGACCGCGAGAGGGACCCCCCGGGGGAGATCCGGGCGATTCACTCGGCCGCACCAGGGTCACACTCTGCACTCCAGAAGGGCACGGAAGGCAACACGACTGGTTCGAAGGTTCGACTTTCATCCGGCGTCACGGAACACTTCCACTGGTTGAGAATTCTCAAAGGCTTTCCGGCAGTGGAACATGTTCTCGCTCTCGGGGTCGTCCGGACAATACTGGTGGGGACACGCGGGCGCGACGGCATCTCTTCCCGGCAGGGAGAACGCAGATCCGTCACTCGCCGTGCGATCTCGCTCCGCCGGATCCGGAGGATGAAGCCCGACGGCGACGCTACGGTTGTCATATGGTCACACAGATACGGAGAGGGTTCACATGCTTCGGACAATTCTCGATTTTGAATACCTCTGGTCGCAGGAATTGGAATCGACACAGAAGATCCTCAAGCACATTCCGGACCGTTCCCTGTCACAGATGGTGGGACCGGAGTACCGCACTCTCGGTCGACTTGCCTGGCACCTGGTGACGACAATTCCCGAAATGGCATCAAAAACCGGGCTGCACTGCGCGGGCCCGGCGGAGGAGGCTCCGATGCCATTGACGGCGAGAGAGATCTTTCGCGCATACAATGAGGCCGCCATCTCGCTCCTCGAGCAGGTGACAACGAAATGGACGGATGCCTCCCTTCTCCAGGAGGACGAGATGTATGGAGAGCGATGGTCACGAGGGAAGACCCTCATGGCACTCGTCCTCCACCAGACCCACCATCGCGCCCAAATGACAGTGTTGATGCGTCAGGCTGGCCTCGATGTCCCCGGTCTGTACGGACCAGCGCGGCAGGAATGGGCCGCGTTCGGAATGACACCCCCGGTTGTCTAAGCGGAACATCTCATTCCGATCCCCGATCTCACGAGGAGTGAATGTCAAATATCATCGTCCTCGGCCTGACTTCCCTCCTGACCGACATCTCCACAGAGATGGTCTATCCCCTTCTGCCCTTTTTCCTGACGTCAACCCTGGGGGCCGGACCGGCCACCCTGGGACTCATCGAGGGCATCGCAGAAAGTCTGGCCA
This sequence comes from Ignavibacteria bacterium UBA6906, assembly GCA_002451155.1. Classification (GTDB taxonomy): domain Bacteria; phylum Bacteroidota; class Ignavibacteria; order UBA10030; family UBA6906; genus UBA6906. The sequence goes on along the minus strand of DKBG01000229.1, from coordinate 24,108 downwards.
GTTTGCTTAAGGTTGTATCCGGCCGCTTCTCAGACAAGCTTCGTGCTCGAAAGCCATTTGCGATCCTCGGGTACGCATCGTCAACCACTGGAAAGGTCCTCCTTGCACTGTCAACATCCTGGGGTATGGTGCTTGGCGGCCGGGCCATCGACCGACTCGGTAAAGGAATCCGAACGGCTCCTCGGGACGCGCTCATTGCGGACAGCATCGAGCCGCGAAAACGAGGCTTTGCATTCGGCCTCCACCGATCGATGGATACTCTGGGAGCCGCCATCGGGGTTCTCCTGGCATACGCGTTTCTGTTCTATCTTGACTCTGATTATCGGTCGGTCTTCCTCTGGTCCCTGCTCCCTGCGGCGCTCGGGGTCCTCCTCCTCTTCGCCATCCGGGAATCCGCTCATGAGAAAAAGGAAACTCCATCCATTCCGCGCTTTCAGTGGAAGACTCTGCCAGGACGGTTGCAGGGATTTCTGGCGATCGTGTTCCTCTTCAGCCTGGGGAACTCATCCAACGCCTTCCTCCTCCTGCGGGCACACGAGATCGGATTCAGTCCGGCGAACGTTATCCTTCTCTATCTCGCGTATAATTGTTCCTATGCGCTCCTCTCTCTTCCCGCGGGTCGACTGTCCGACCGGATCGGGAGAAAAACGCTTCTGGTGACCGGCTACCTGGTCTACGGAGCGGTCTACCTGACAATCGCGTTTGCCACACCATCCTCGCCCGACTGGATTCTCTGGTCTGTCTTCGTAGCGTATGGACTCTACAGCGCTCTCACAGAAGGGATCGAACGTGCCCTGATCACGGATCTGGCGCCCGGAGGACAACGGGCGTCCGCCCTCGGATTGCATGCCACCCTCGTGGGAGTAGGACTGTTGCCCGCTTCTCTCATCGCCGGCTCCCTCTGGGACCTCGCCGGACCAGCAGCACCATTCTTTGTGGGCGCCGGAATGAGCATTCTTGCCGCCTTTGGCATGCTTTTCACCCTCGAACGGGGTCCGTTCACTCAATCTTCCGTACCACGTAACCGTCGCTGAGGCCTGCATCAATTGACATTCAATGCGGTATTTTGAATATTTTTTGTTAGTCCTTTATGATGAAAGAAGCGGTTCTTGACTCTCCTGGCAATCTATGGCCCTGACACCTGCACTTGACTCCCGATTCGGTTCGCTTGATGTGAACGGGGCTGACCTTGCCTATGTCGAGGCCGGAAAAGGTGACCTCCTTCTCTTTGTCCATGGCAGTCTCGGAAGCCTCAGCGACTTCACCCCTCAGTTTCCCTTCTTCGCGGAACGGTACCGCGTCGCAGCGTACAGCAGACGGTATCATCCCCCGAACGCTGTCGACGGCGTGGATACCGTCTATGCCGCTGAACACCACGCACGAGACCTGGAGACTGTGCTGCATTCTCTTGAGACGCCCAAGGTCCACGTTGTAGGATCATCGTACGGCGGATATGTAGCCCTGATTCTCGCGATGCGAAGACCTGGAATTGTTCGCTCCCTTGTGCTGGCGGAGCCGCCGGTTCTTCCCCTCCTGCGCCTCAGCCCGCTGGGAACATCCCTCCTCGAACAATTCTCCCGGGACGCTATTCAACCTGCGCTCGAAGGGTTTCAGAGAGGCGATGCGGAGGAGGGCGTGCGACGTTTTGTCGACGGAATAATCGGCCGGAAAGGAAGCTACGACGCTCTCCCCACGGAGGCACGAACGCGAATTCTGGAAGCGGCCCCGGAACTCAGACTTGAGTTCACAACGGAATCGTCCCGCTACATGCCGGAGATTGAGTGCGGGAAACTGACCTCACTGGAAACCCCGACGCTTCTGCTTCAAGCTGAGCGAAGCCCTCGCATGTTTAGCCTGATCTTGAATGAACTGGAACGAACATTGCCAAATAACGAGCGGCTTATTATCCCCCGGACAGGACATGCCATGCATACGGGAAACCCCGGAGCGTTCAACCGCGCAATCCTGAAGTTTCTCATACAGATCGATGGTCTCTCCTGAGTACACAGGGCTCTCCATGCCTCAAACGCTGACCCAGAAGCTTCGAATACAGGCAGACAGTAGAATCGCCGTCCTCAATGCCAGGGAGAGTGAGGAGGAATTTCTCGGCACGCTTCCGGGCAATGTGTCCATCGTTGACACCCTCGACGGTGAATTCGACCAGATCATCATGTTCGTCAGGAATAGAGCCGAGCTCGCTCGGCTCGCCCCGCATGCGATCCGCGCCCTCAGGCCCAAAGGCCTGCTCTGGGCATGTTTTCCCAAAGAGTCTTCCGGCGCGCAAACAGACCTCACGCGCGACAGGGGGTGGGATTTCCTTTCCTCAAAGGGATTTGCAGGGGCCCCGCTGATCTCCCTCGATGAAATTTGGTCCTCGTTCGCGTTCCGGCGAAAACCGGGCCGGGCATCCGGCCGACGCAAAAGCTCCGCGGCTCCTCCCTCGTCAGAGGCGGGTCGGTACATCGACGCCAGGAAGAGGGCTGTAAAGACGCCGCCGGACCTGCGTAAAGCGCTTGGGACCGGTACTACGGCGGCAAAGAACTTCCGTGCAGCCTCGTTTTCACACAAGAAGGAATATGTCGCCTGGATCCTCCAGGCAAAGAAGCCTGAGACGAGGAGCCGACGGATCACCGAGACCGTTCAGCGTCTTTCCAGAATCCGCAGGAAGGCGAGACAGAAAGGAATCTGATCCATGATGACTGCCCATTCATCTCCGAAAAGGAATCGCCCATCCACCCTGCCAGCCATGATCTTTCTCTTTGCCTGCGCGCTGGCGGCACCTGTCTATTCACAGGATGAGGGAGGAGTTCGCCCCGTTCATACCTTCTCCATCGTCGCACGGGATAGCGTTACCGGCGAACTCGGGGTGGCCGTGCAGTCACACTGGTTCTCTGTCGGAAGCCTGGTGACATGGGCTGAAGCGGGAGTTGGCGCCGTTGCTACGCAGTCCTTCGTCGATCCGGCGTACGGACCCCTTGGCCTGCAACTCATGCGCGGTGGCAAAACCGCGCCCGAAGCCCTCCAGGCCCTTGTGAGCGTGGACCCGGGCCGGGAAGTGAGACAGGTAGCGATGATCGATGCGCGGGGGAATGTCGCTGCACATACAGGTACGCGTTGCATCAAGGATGCAGGCCACATTGTCGGCCGTGGCTTTTCCGTCCAGGCAAACCTGATGCTCAATGACCGGGTTTGGGGAGCAATGGCCGAGGCGTTCGAAACAAGCGGCGGACGTCTCGCCGAGAGACTGTTGGCCGCACTCGACGCAGCCCAGAAGGTGGGGGGCGATATTCGGGGGAAACAATCTGCAGCTATCCTGATCGTCAAGGGAAGCCCGTCAGGCAGACCCTGGGCAGACCGTGTCGTTGACCTGCGGGTCGAAGACAGCCCCGAACCGCTGACGGAACTCAGACGCCTCGTCCGGCTTCACGAAGCATATGAGCATATGAACGACGGCGATCTTGCAGTCGAACACAACGATATCGAAGGAGCTCTCAACGAATATGGAGAAGCTGAGAGAATGTTCCCCGATAACCTCGAAATGAAGTTCTGGCACGCCGCCGCTCTGGTAAATGCCGGGCGCATAGAGGAATCATTGCCGATCTTCCGGGACGTGTTCGCGCAAGACAGGAACTGGGCCATCCTGGTTCCGCGCCTGCCGGCCTCCGGCACACTTCTCGCCGACGAGGCGACCATTAAAAGGATCCTCAGCGTTGCGCCAGCGAAATAACCGTTCGTTCCGTCCACGCAGAGAACGTCCCCCACCCGCACCCGCCACGGATGATCCTGGCCCGCTCCGGGAACTGGAATGCACCGGACTATTGGAAACCGACCCGAAAGGCCATGGGTTCATCAGGCCACTTTCGCTCACCCTCCAGCGTTCTCCCTCTGATTGTTTTGTCCCGCCCCAGTTGCTGAGCCAGTACCGGCTCCGGACCGGAGTACTGCTCCGCGGCTCGGCGCGCGAACGGACCGGAAAGAGCCCGCAGGTCGTCGCAATCACATCAATCAATAACCTTCCACCGGAACGGTGGGTCGCAACAGAAGAGTTCGCCTCTCACGAGGTTGTTTCTCCGACGGAGTGGCTGAAACTTGAAGGGAAGACCAATGACAGAGCGGTCCGCGTCGTCGACCTCTTCTGCCCCATCGGGCGAGGACAACGGGCACTGATCGTCTCACCGCCCAAGGCCGGCAAGACAATGCTCATGCAGCAGCTCGCTCATGCGGTCAGCACGAATCACCCCGACGTCGACCTTGTCATCCTCCTCATCGATGAGCGCCCGGAAGAGGTCACGGATATGCGGCGGTCGGTCCGTGGAGAGGTGTTTGCGAGCTCCAGCGACAGTGAGCGGGGAAACCACGTCCGGCTCGCCCAGCTGGTTCTTGAATATGCCAAGCGGAAAGTCGAAGGGGGAAAGGACGTCGTACTGTTACTGGATTCCCTTACCCGGCTCGGCAGAGCCTTTAACATCCACCAAAAGAGCAGCGGGCGGACGCTCTCCGGCGGCGTCGATATCAGGGCGCTCGAAATCCCGAAACGCATTTTCGGGGCGGCGCGGAAGCTGGAAGGACACGGCTCCCTGACAATTATTGCGACAGCGCTTATTGAGACGAATTCTCGCATGGACGAACTCATCTTCCAGGAATTTAAAGGGACGGGCAATATGGAACTTGTTCTCGACCGCTCCCTCGCCAATGAGCGCATCTTCCCGGCCATCAATCTCGGACTCTCCGGCACACGCCGGGAAGAACTCCTGTTCGGGTCGGATGTCTCGTCACACCAGGCCCTCCGAAGATCGATCGCACGACTGTCACCCCGCGACGGAATGCTTGCTGTACTCAAGATCCTGGAGCAATACCCGACCAACGAGACGCTGCTCGGAAAATTCTAAGGAGATCCATTGTGATCAGACATCCCCTGATTGCCCTGGGGGTGGGCATCCTTCTGAGTTCCTGCGCTCCCACCCACCCGGCAGACGTGCGCGCAATCGACAGTCTCAGAGCCCGCGCCGAAACACTCGTCGAAGCGCAGTCGCTCATGGGGTACAACAACTGGGCGTATGGAACCCCCTCGAACCAGGATTCTCTCTACCATGCCTACGCCGGCCTCTTCACCCGTGAGAACATCGCTCTGACACGGCGGGCGGAAGAGGAAGAGGCTGACTCGGTCCAGAAAAGACGACTCCAGTACTTCCTGCGTTATCTGACACTGGAGTTTCTCTCCCAGGAGGTCGCCCCACTGTCTGACAGCATCGCCACCGCGGAAGCCCGCTCAGTCGTCACACTCGCCGGGGAGGAGATCCCGTACAGACAGATCGCCGTCCTTATGGCGAATGAGCCAAGACAGATGCGACGGGCCGCGCTCTATACCGCCGCGGATAGCGTGCTCGATGCCCTGAACCCCGCCCGGCGGCAACTCTGGGGAACATACTACCGGCTTGCCCGGGAGCTCGGGTATCCATCCTATATTGCAATGATCAGCGAGCTCAAGGGTATACCTCTCGACGAGATGAGAACGACGGCACTCTTCTTCCTCTCGTCGACCGACAGCCTGTATCGCGCACTCCTCCCCGGCCTTATTCGGAGAACCGCCGGACTGGATACCGCCGACTTCTATCGGTATGATACGCCCCTGCTCTTTCGCGTGCACCAGTTCGACCCCTATTACCCGAAGTCGGAACTCCTGCCGACCGCCGAGCGTATGTACCGCCGGCTCGGATTCGACCTCGCATCCATGACGAATCTCACGATCGATACGGCGGCCCGGGCCGAGAAGAATCCTCGCGCAGCCTGTTTCGCCATTCAGGTCCCTGGCGACATCCGGGTCACCCTGAAGCCGGCCGGTGGCTTTGATGATTTTGCGGCCCTCTTTCATGAACTCGGTCACGCACAACACTATGCGAATACAACCGAACATGCCCTCGAATTCCGCACCCTCGGCGAGTATACGGTGACCGAAACCTACGCGTTTCTGTCAGAATATCTTCCCCTGAACCAGGCCTGGCTGCGCGCCTCCTCACGGATGTCCGTAAATACTCTCAAGGACTTTATACGAATACAGACCTTCAACCGGCTCTACATTGTGCGCCGGTACTGTGCAAAGCTCCTGTATGAACTCGAACTTCATGCGGGTCTTTCTGATCCGGGCAATCGATACGCTTCCCTGCTGGCGTCGGCGGCCGGATACCAGCGACATCCCTCAGACGCGACACGGTATCTTGTTGACGTCGATGAACATTTCTACACCGCAACCTACCTCCGGGGTTGGTTCCTGGAGGCGCAGCTGAACAAATGGCTCTCGACAACCTACGGCCCGAACTGGTACGAACACCCCGGGGCGGGCGCATTCCTGCAATCACTCTGGGCGAAGGGTGATCGTCTCACCGGTGATGAGCTCTCTGTGATCACGGGATGCAACGCGATTCGGCCTGATGAGTTGATCGCCGAAATTCGGGACATGCTCCGATTCTCATCGCGCTGACAACGCTGCAGAGCCCCCATGCGACCGACGTTCAAGTGTACAATCACGGCTCCTCCGGATTTCAATTTCTGGAGGACCGCCTACAGCCATGGGTGGTGTGACCTTCCCCCGTTTTCCTACGACACGGAACACAGGACCCTCAGCCGCGTGGTCGTCGTCGGGAACGGCCGCCTCGCGTCCTGCACGCTCAGCGAAGGACACGATTGCGTCTGCGTCGAAGTCCTCCCGTCCGCCTCATTCACCCCCGGTCAGAAGTCGGAGCTCAGGCGCCAGATTCGTACATGTCTCAGAATGGATGAACCATTTGGTCAATTCCATTCTGTGGCAAGGCGGCATCCGCATTACAGATGGATTGCCAGGGCCCGTGCAGGACGAATGCTGCGGGCACCAACACTCTTTGAAGACATCGTGAAGATGATCTGCACGACCAATTGCACATGGGCGCTCACCCGACAGATGGTCAGCCGCCTGGTACACGAACTCGGTCCGTCCATGAGCAACGGTCTTCACGGCTTTCCCGATGCGCACGCCATCGCAGCATGTTCCGAGCGCTTCCTCCGTACACACTGCTCCCTGGGATACCGGGCTCCGTACGTCCTCGACCTCGCCCGAACCATCGCGTCGAACCGACTCGACATTGAGCGGCTCCGCTCTTCACCCATGCCGAGCGATCATCTCTACGATTCATTGCGATCCATCAAGGGGGTCGGGCCGTACGCGGCAGGGAACATCCTCCGCCTTTGTGGCAGGTATGACTATCTGGGATTGGATTCCTGGACACGGGGTCAGTATGCCGCTCTCCGTCATCAGGGACGACGCGTGAAGGATTCGACAATCGAACGAGCCTATGCAGAATACGGCGAGTGGCGTGGCCTGTTCTTCTGGCTCGAGATGACCAGAGACTGGCACTCCGACAAATTCGGATTCTGAAGGGGTGATACCCACATCGGGGAAAAGGGCCCGCGGGGAGCGCGAAGGAGGATATACGGAACCATCTGTTGCACGCCGGGCGCACCGTGGCTGCCCTTGCGGGGAATTCCACTGCAGTTCAAGGGGAAGACGCGGAAGAATCGCTCAGACGAGGGAGATGGGGACCGCGGGAATCAGGGCTTCGGGGGTGGCGTCAGCTCGTTGACACAGCTGGTGTTCCGTATCGTCGTCCCCACATTGCCTGGCTTGCGAACGCGAATACTCCAGGCCGGTTGAATCCGTGGGTTCTCTCCCTCCGTCCTCCTTCGTCACATGTCCGCCGTCAATTGGCTCTTCTCAATCGCCGAGACAGGTTCCCACCGCCCGGGCAGCAAAGACCAGCTGACTGTCAGGAGGAACCAGCCGTTGTCTGCCCACTGCATCCTGAAGCGGAACGGTGATGACATTGTTCTCGCGAAGGCTCGTCATGACACCGAATTCACCCCGCGAGGCCGACTGAAGGGCTACCGCACCGAACCGTGTCGCAAGAATTCTGTCGAATGCGGTCGGACTGCCGCCACGCTGAACGTGCCCGAGCACCGTCACCCGCGTTTCCAGCCCTGTCTCATCCTCCACGCGCTTCGCAATAAGCTCCCCGACACCGCCAAGACGGACCGGGTCGGTCCGCTTCTTGTCCATCTGCCTGACAGACATGTCCCCACCTTCCTCCTTCGCGCCCTCGGCCACGCAGATGATGCTGAACTTCGCCCCCTTGCTTCGCTTCAGAACAGCCTCAAACACACGGTCCCACGAGAATGGAATCTCAGGAATCAGAATGATGTCCGCTCCTCCCGCCAGCCCCGCGCCAAGGGCAATCCAGCCGGCATAGCGCCCCATGGTCTCCATGATCATAACGCGATGGTGCGCCGACGCTGTGGTCTGCAATCGGTCGATCGCTTCCGTCGCAACGGCGCGCGCTGAGTCGTGCCCGAACGTGATATCCGTTGCATCGAGATCGTTGTCGATTGTCTTCGGGACGCCGATTACATTCAGTCCCATCTGATAGAGCTTGTGGGCGATGATCTGGGTTCCATCCCCTCCGATAGCGATGAGCGCGTCAAGCTTCATGTTCCGGTAATTTTCGATCACCTGGTCAGACGCGTCAACGATCCGGAGATTACCCCTCTCGCCCATCGGAAAGTGAAAGGGATCCCCTTTGTTGGAGGTTCCGAGGATCGTTCCTCCCTGATTGATGATGCCGAGGACGTCGATTGGGCTTAACTCCCGATACCGCCCCTCGACCATGCCCTCATACCCGTCCTGAATGCCAAACACTTTAGCATGGAAATGCGCCATCGCCGGTTTGGCCACACTGCGGATCACGGCATTGAGCCCCGGGCAGTCGCCGCCTCCGGTCAGAATTCCAATGCGAGCGAGTTTCATGTCTTCGTATGCGAATGATTGTTGTAAAAGGAAAAACCCGTAGATTATAATATATGCAAAAAACCAGAGAGATGTCCACCGCCCCGGCTCCAGCCGCGCTCTGGAGCCCCGGTCGCTCTTGATTTTCGGCGGATCATCCCTTGATTACCTCTACCCGCACCCGGGTCGAATCCATGTCCCCTCCACCAGACTATTCCTACGACGAGACAATCAAAGCGAGAGAGTCGGATGAGCTGATCAATACGTATCTCCTCCGTCCGCTCGCCGGCCTGATCGTCCGCATTCTCCGTTCCACCCGGGTGACCCCGAACCAGGTGACCCTCGCATCAGTCTGCGTCGGACTGATCGCCGCCATGCTCTATCTCCCTGGATCCCCCCTGTGGACTGCGATTGCCGGACTCACAGTCACCATGAAAGATCTTCTCGATTCCGCAGACGGCCAGCTCGCACGCGCGAAAAAGCAGTATAGCCGGATCGGAAGGTTTCTCGATTCTATTGGCGATATCCTCGTCAACCTCGCCATCTTCACAGCCATCGGCTACACGCTCGTTACGTCAAGCGGCAACCCTCTGTTCGCCCTGCTGAGCGCTCTCGCATTCGCCGGAATCTCTCTCCGGGTTTCGTACCATGTGTTCTACCAGACATCATTTCTCCACATCCGGAATTCCTATACGACCAACCGCACTTCCGAGGAAATACTGCCTGCTGATCTCGAAGGCGACCGCCGCGCCCTTCTGCTCCAGCGCATTTTTCTTCTCCTGTATGGCTGGCAGGATGCGTTCGTCCAGAATCTGGACCGCCGGGCAGGTCGGACGTTGCTCAGCAACGAAACGGATGTTCGTCGCTGGTACTCCGACCCGACGGCCCTCCTGCTTTCGGGACTCATCGGCATCGGGACGGAGCTCTTTCTCCTGATGATGTTTTCGGTGGCAGACGCTCTTGAACTCTACCTGCTCTGGAATTGCCTCGCCATGAACGCTGTCTGGGGGGGGTGTATTGCCTACAGACGGTGGATCCTGCTCGGGAAGATACGTGGAACAGGGCAGAAGAGGGGGGAATGATTACGCGGAGGAATTCTCGCCTGGTAAGCCGAGGCTCACCTGGATAGCCTGGTGATCCTCGAGACTGACGCCGTACAGCTGCCGGAGTTTCTCGTGGGTCGTCTCATCGTCCGGGGCGATAAGGCCGTTTCTCCATGCCGATTGGAGTGCCTCCGCGTACGCCTCTAGCTGCACCTCACGCTCGACAAGCTCATGCTCTCCTTCCGGGATTCCAAGGGAGAGGCGGACAACTTCAAGCATCGATTGCTCCTCTTTCGTAGGCATACCATCGATCCAGGCCTGCTTGATCATATTTCGGTACGTTGCCGATGATTCGATCCGGAGATTCTCGCGGTCCTCGTCCGCCGCACGCTGCTTTTCCTCCTCCTCCTTTTTCCACTGCTCTCCCTGTTTCGTGCGTACCCGGGCAATCGCACGCACATCCGCCGATTTCCGCTGTGCGTTCAAGATTTGTACCTCGAGATCCTGGGCCTCTGGGTTACCGGGATCCATCGCGTAGACAGTCTCGATCTCGCTCAAGGCCTTGTCGAACCTCGCCTCGCGGAGGAAGTCACGGGCTTTCATCAGGCACCCCCCGATCTTCGAGTCCCGGATGGCCCGCCGCTGCCGCTCCTCTTCATCCCGCTGCGCACGGTCCTCGAGCTTCTTGCGGATCTCCTCAACCTTCAGGCGCTGCTCCTCCTGCAATCGCTCAGATTCCTTTTCCCGCCGAACATACTCCTCACGGGCCGCGTAGATTGTCTGCTCGAACGCGCGTCCGTCGGCGTTTGCGGGGTCAAGCTTGAAGACCTTCGTAATCTCCTTGAGGGCCTCGTCAAACTGGGCAGAGGTTACATGCTCTTTTGCCCTGTCAATGCTGGCCCGTATCTTCTTTGCCTGCGCCAGCCGCCGTCCCTCTTCGATCGCCTCCCGGACCGCTTGTTCATATCGTCGCGTCTCTGCTTCCTCTCTTGCCCGGAGAGCCTCCATCTCGGCACGACGGTTTCGCTCCTCCTCCTCTGCGCGCAGTTTCGCTTCCTCAGCCTGACGCAGCTCCTCTTCTTTGATCTGTGCACGCTGCTCATCCACGTTCCGCCGCGCTTCCTCCTCGATCTTCCGCCGCTCTGCCTCAATCAGTTTCCGTTGCTCTTCGAGCAGATGCTCCCGCTCTTCAGCAAGCTTCTTCTTGAATTCTTCCTCCAGCTGCCGGCGGACGTCTTCCTCCGAGCGCCGGCGGGCCTCCATGTCATCATACTGCTCTTTTCTGAAATGCTCCTCCAGTCGCTGCTTCTCGCCCGACAGCCTCGCTGCGGTTTCTTCTTCGATCTTCCTTCGTTCCTCGGCAAGACGAGCACGCTCCTCCTCAAGCTTCCGCTCCGCTTCCGCCTCCATCTCCTTCAGCCGCTGCTCCTCCAGCCGCCGTCGTTCTTCGTACTCCTCCTGCTCCTGTTTGAATTTCTGCTCATACTTGCGTCGCTCCTCCTCGGCACGGCTCATGAGTTCATGCTCGGCCTCCTTCCGGAGGCCCTCTTCCACCTGACGTGCCTCATCAAGCTTCCGGCGCTCTTCTTCGAGATGACGCTGGACATCAGCCTCGATTCTTTCCCGCTCAGCCACGAGCCGGGCACGTTCCTCTTCCAGCCGTTTCTCGGCCGCCTCTTCAATCTCCTTGAGCTTCTCCGCCTCAAGACGCTTCCGCTCTTCTTCAATGCGGGCGTGCGTCTCCTCCTCCATCTTTTGCTTCTCCAGTGCGAGTCGCTCGCGTTCCTCTTCGAGCTTGCGGTGCACCTGTTCTTCGATTTCCCGGAGACGGGATTCGTCTGCCTTCCGTCTTGACTCCGCCGCCTCCTGCTCCCGCTTGTGAAGTTCCTCGAGACGCTTCCGCTCCTCACGGGCCCTCGCCTGAATCTCCTCCTCAATCCGCTTCCGCTCCGCTTCAAGCCTCTTCTTCGATTCCTCTTCTGCCTGCCGAAGCTTCTCCGCTTCCGCCTTCCGCAACTCGACAACCGCCTGCTCTTCCCGCGAGCGCAACTCTCCGATCTTCCGGCGTTCCTCCTCCAATCTGAGCTGCATCTCTTCTTCGAGACGCTTCCGCTCCTCGTCCATTCTCTGCCGGGTTTCTTCCTCGATCCGCTTCCGCTCTTCCGCCAGTCTCCGCTCTGCGTCCTGCTGCATCTGTCCCCGGGCGAGTTCCTCGGCTTTTTTGCGCTCCGCCTCGTCCCTCTGCCGGCGTTCTTCCTCTTCTTTCCGTTTTTCCGCCTCCACCACCTGCCTCAGATGCAGCTCCTCCTCATACCGCTTCCGTTCCTCCTCAAGCTTCTTGTTCGCCTCTTCGAGCCTTCGACGTACTTCCTCAGCAGCCTTACGGTGCGCCTCGGCCTCCGCCTTACGCTTTGTCTCCTCCTCCGCTTTCTTCTTGGCCTCCGAGATTGCGTTGCGCCTGGCCTCCTCCATGACCGCTTCCCGCTGCGAGTCAATCTGGCCAATTCGGCGCTCTTGTTCGGCCTTGGTGACGGTTGAAGCTGCACGCTTCACAGCATCGGCCGGGGACGGGGTTGCAGGGGCAGTAGGGGGCGAAGGAACGGGTGGGGGCGCGGCGGCTTGAGCTTGTTCTTCCTCCGCCTTCGACTTGTCGCGCTTGCGTTGTTCTATTGCAGACTTGATTCGCTCGTGATACGCAATCGCGTACGGATTCTGGGGATCCGTCGCCATGGCATTCTGGACGAGCTTGGCGGCACCGTCGAAGTCGCCGGCCTTGAAGAGCTTGTCAGCCATCTTCAAGAAATCGCCCGCTTTCTTTCGCTGCTCCTGTCGTACCGCGTCGTCCAGACCTGTCACGGCTCTTTATCTGTGGGTAAACATGAAGAGGCGGGCGGAATTCATGCCCGAATTTGCCTGCATATTCGCGCTAATATATCCATAATAGCGGGGATTGTCAACGTGCCCACCCGGGGCCGGAGGAGGGAACGCGCAACCGAAAGGGAAGGGCTCAGGCAGGATCACCCGGAAGGATTACCCCGAAACGATCCGAATAAACTCCTCGTCCCGACGAAGATTGTAGAAATCCATGTCCATAATGCGGGCCAGATCGTACCTCCTGGCAACAGCCCGTCGCAGATAGGTGAATGCCTTCTCCCGATCGCGCTGCAGTGCATACATACGGGCGCCGTTGTAGAGCACGCGCGGATCCTCGGGATCTACTCCCTCGGCCGCCTTGACCGCTGCGAGTGCCTCGCGGAACTCACCCAGTCGGGTGTGAATGAGAGCCTTCCAGGAGAGCAATCCTGGATCCTGCGGCGCTGCCCTGAGACGATCATCAACAAGAACCTTTGCCCGCTCAAGCGAGGCTGTCCACTCTGCCTTCGGCTTGCCTGCAGTCTGCTGGACACGGCCCAGTTTGTAGTAATCAATAAAACTGTCCCGCGCACGGGCAAGTCTGTCGTTCAGGATCGCAATAGCCCGGTCGCTCTCCCGCATGAACACCAGAACGTCAACCAGGGCACCGCTGCTGTATTCACTCCGATCAGACGCTAGTCTGCTGCCCTGCTCATAGGCGCGCGCCGCGTCCCCGAACTCGTCACTGAACTGGTATACCTGACCCAGCACGACGTACGAGTCGATTTCGCCCGGATCGTCTCTGATCGCCTGATTGGCGGACTTCTTCGCTTCCTCGGGATCACCAAGCGCAAGCATTGCCAGAGCAAGACGACGCTGCGACTCCGGATCACCAGGCGCAATTCCAAGGCCCTGCTGAAGACGCTCGACCGCCTGCCGACGGGCGGATCGGTAATACTCGACTACTCCCCAGACCCTGAATGCCTCTGCGTTCCGCGGGGCGAGTGACGCCGCGCGCTGCACACGAATTCTCGCTTCGTCCAGGTACCGTTGGGGAGCCCCGCGATCCGCCTCATACGCCCGGACATATGCCCATCCAAGCGCGGCCTGCGCGTCCGGAAAGAGAGAATCCATCCCAACAGCCTGCGTCAATACCCGGATGGCCTCCCCGGACATGGTGCGCCCGGGCTGCGCCAGCAGTGCACGCCCATGTAAATACACATCATAGGCCTCCGGGTTGCTTGTCCCGCTCCGCCCGATCACCGCGTCTTCTTCCACAGTCGGCTTCACCTGCATGAACGCCAGCACCCGACGAACAATCTCCTGACGCACGGCGGCCAGTTCGCGCACGGTCGTCTCAATCTGCGTGTTCCAGATTGCCTTCCCCTCGAGCGTATCATACAGCGCAGGCTGCAGCAACAGGTGCTCCCCGGATCGGACAACGCCCAGCTGAAACGCGAAATTCGCGCCGAGCCCCCGGGCAGTCTTCAGGACCTCCCGTTGCGTTCCCTTGAATGCAACTGTCGTTCCTGAACCGAATACCCGCAGGTCAGTAACAGCAGTCAGGTCCCTGATCAGTTCGTCCGTCAACCCGTCCACCGTCCACGAGACAGTGCTGTCGCCCGAAAGCGCAACCCCGGGATAGACAAGAATCGTCGTACTCGGCGGAATGACAGCGTTGCGAATGTTGTCCACGACAAAGTAGGTCAACAGGGCAGCCACGAGAACAAGCACGATGGTGAGGATCGGCTTGACGGGAATTCGCACCCGCGAAACCTTGTTGGCAATCCTGTTCATAACTGGGGGTTTTGGAGGACCGACGGGTCCCTTCTCCTCGGGAGGGAGTTCCAGACCAGTTTCCTGCGGCGGGACGGGCTCAGAAGACCCCCATGGGTCACCCCCCTTCTCGACGACCGGGGGACGCTCAGGTTCCTCGGCCCTCATCGACGCACGCTCCGCCTTCGACCGTGCCTCCTCCCGCTTGATTAAGTCCGCAATGCGCTGCGCTTTCTGTATCTGCTGACGGAGCTTCTGCCCCTCTTCATGCTCCGGATCCGCCGCCAGGAGCTCTTCGACCGACGCCAGCGCCTTATCATACTTCTCCTGCTGGTACAGGTCCCCCGCTGTTTCCAGCAGTTCAATGAGCTTCTTCTGAGTCGTGCGACGATCGCGGGATACCGTCGAGTCGCCGGAAGGACGTATCGAGGAGACCGGCCGGCGCTTCTCTTGCCCCGGTGCCTGTCCCTGCCGCGCGGAGGCCAGACGATCCCGTAGATGAGCAAGGTCAGGGCTATCCGGTACCAATTCGCTCAGCTCCTCGAGCAACTCGGCTGCCTTGTCCACTCTCCCTCGGTCGAGTGCAATTCCAAGACGCTCCCTTAACACAAGGATCTTCTGCTCACGGACCGCCTTGGGCGCAAGAGTCGATTGATCCGGAGGCGTGACAGAAAATGGAACGGGGTCTTGCGGCGTGGAGGGTGCGGCCGCCTGAGGAGGCTCCGGAACCGGAAGGTCGGCAGGAGAGTCACCGCCATCGTCGGTCTCATCCTCCTCGAGCCGCTTCAATTCCGCCTCCTCAGCCCGCCGCCGGATTTCTTCTAGGAACTTCTCCCGGTCGGATTTTCCCTGGTCGTTCTGTTCGTCCGCGTCCATCACTATACGTACCGTTTAGTCCGTCAATGAGCGCCGTGTGCATCAGGCCGCACGAAACAGAAAAATATATCCATTCACATGTCGAATGTCAACAAACTGACGCTTGATTTCCCTCTCATTTCTGAGTAGGTTTCGCTCGATCCTCACCACTTCAGGAATGCCCCCATGTTCATGCTTATGATTCCACTTCTCCTCGTCGCGGTGATCGCAATCTGGGTCATCGCGCAGTACAACCGCCTCGTGACGCTCCGTAACCAGGTCCAGAACGGATGGAAGCAGATCGATGTCCAGCTGAAACGGAGGCATGATCTCATTCCAAATCTGGTCAGCACGGTCAGGGGCTATATGGAATTTGAACAGGACACTCTCGAGAAAGTCATTACCGCGCGAAACGCCGCGACAACAGCAACGGGGGTCGCCGACTCGGCAGTGAAAGAGCAGGCGCTCACGGGCGCGCTCGGCCGTCTCTTCGCCCTTGCCGAAAACTATCCGACCCTGAAATCCAACGAGACCGTCCGGCAACTGCAGGAAGAACTCTCGAGCACAGAAAACAGGATCGGCTTCGCCCGACAGTTCTACAACGACATCGCCACGAAATTCAATATCACCCAGCAGGTTTTCCCCGGCAATATCATCGCCACGCTCTTCCGATTCCTCCCGGCGGAACTGTTCGAGATCACCGACACTACTGAACGGGAGGTCCCAAAGGTCGACCTTTCCCTGAAGCGGTAGGTCATGAACGCCGCGGGAAACCTGTACGATCAACAGGCGCGCAACAGGCGGATGACGGTCGCCGTGATGGTGATGTTCGTTCTCTTCTTCACCTTCCTTGGATTCGGACTGGACACGTATCTTCTCGGATTTGATCCTCTCGCGCCGACCCGGGCGACCGGCATCCCCTTCCCGCTCCTGACCTTCGCAACGGCGGGACTGGCGTTCGTCACCGCACTGAGGAGCTCGCACCACGGAGACGCAAGCATCCTTGGCTCTGCAACCGCACGGCAGGTCCCACTCGACGATCCATCCTACCGGCAGCTTGTTAATGTTACGGAGGAAATGGCTATTGCCGCCGGAATCACTCGTCCGCGGCTCTTCCTCATCCCCGATCGGGATCCAAACGCGTTTGCGACAGGGAGAGATCCGGAGCACGCCACAATCGCGGTAACAGAGGGACTCGTGGAGAGACTGACGAGGGAAGAACTACAGGCAGTGATCGCCCATGAGATGAGCCATATCCGAAACCTCGACACCAGGCTTATGACGGTCGTGGCCGCACTCGTCGGCGCGGTGATGCTCCTGACGGAATTCGGATTGCGGGCATTGCGGTGGGGAGGAGGACGAAGGCGGACCTCTTCGGGCCGGGGCGGAGGGGCTGCAGGAGCGTTCCTGTTCCTTGTATGGATTGTGGCCGCCATCCTGGCACCAGTCCTTTCCAGGATTCTGGCTATGGCCGTGTCCCGACAACGAGAATACCTTGCGGACGCCTCCGCGGCTGAACTGACGCGCAACCCGGGCGCTCTTGCATCGGCCCTTCGGAAGATCGACGACGCCGACGAGCCCACCCGGACAATAAAAAAAGGAACCGGTCATCTCTGCATCGCCGATCCCCTTGGCCGGGCTGCCAATGAACACGAAGGACTGCTCGCCGATCTGTTCGCAACGCACCCACCGATCGAGAAAAGGATCACCCTGCTCAAGGCGATGGCGTTTCAGTCGCCCTGACCGGACCGTTTCGAGTACGCGACAAGAATCTCAAATAGATCACCTTCAAGAGTGGAACGCGGAAGTTCCACGATCCGCCCGATCTCTTTCCCTCCCACGAGAAAAATGAAGGTGGGAACCCGTTCGATCCGATAGGCGTCGGTGAGCCCGTCTGGACTCTTCTTCGTTCGGTCAAGTCCGTAATACCGGATCCGCTCGGTTGGTATCCCCGACTTCTCTGCAATCCGCATGAAGTGCGGAACTTCCCGCCTGCTGTCACCACACCATGTCCCGAGGAAGACTACTGTCTCCAGATCGCCCGAGAGCCCTCCAATCATCACCGCCAGGTCCTCATTGACCGCCACCGTATCGTAGCGGGCCCTGAACCCGGGCAACGCCGGGCTCACGATCCGGCTCCCCTCAATCCATCCGGTAAGAATCAACTCCCGCCCGGTCGGGGCCGACCCGCTACACCCACCCGCCATCACCATAGATCCCAGTGCAAAAACGAGTAGTCCGAAGATCCTGCTCTTCAATTTACTTTTCCTTATGAATCTGGTATATTGACGCGTCAATTCTCATGATCATCACTCTCCATGGATCGCCATGATCGACCCGCTCGACAGAAAATATAACATCCAGGACGTTTCCACGATCGACGCCGGAGCCCTTGAAACGTTTCCCTATGAATATCCGGGAAAAGAAATCGCAGTTACCATCGAGACAGACGAGTTTACCGCGGTGTGCCCCTGGTCCGGACTTCCGGATTTCGGCAGCATCATCGTCCAGTACGCGCCGGCCCGCCGCGTCATCGAACTCCGGTCGTTCAAATACTATCTTCTCTCCTACCGGAACGTCGGAATCTACCAGGAACATGCAGTGAACCGGGTTCTGGAAGACTGCGTGCGCTGTGCCCGGCCACTCTGGATGAAAGTGACGCTGGACTACCGGATCCGCGGCGGTATCCACACCGTGACCAGCAGGGAGTACCGCCGCCGGAACCGCGCGCGATGAACGGCCTGGCAAGCACTCTCCTCATCGTCATCTATGTGGCCTGCGAGTTGATCGCCAATATCACCGCTGGCAGGACTATCGACGTCGGCGGCTTCACCGCGCCAGGGGGTGTCCTCATCTACGCCCTGACGTTCACCCTGATTGACCTCCTGAACGAACGCCTTGGAAGACCGGGCGCCCGTCGAGTCGTCTTCGCTGCCCTCGCCGCAAATGTCCTTCTGGCCGGCTACACAACCCTCGTCCTTGCCATGCCCGCCCCCGAATTCTTCACGCACTCTGCCGCATTCGAAACGGTTCTCGGCTCGACTCCGCGCATTATCGTCGCCAGCCTCGCCGCCTATGTCGTCAGCTCACTGATTGACGTGGAGATCTTCGCGCTCTGGAAGGAACGGGTGGGCGGCTATCGCTGGATGAGGGTGCTCGTTAGCAACAGCATCTCGACGGGCGTGGACAGCATCCTCTTTGTCCTGATCGCGTTCGCCGGAGTGCTTCCGCTGATCCCCCTGATCGCCGGACAATACGCAATCAAAATGCTGGTCACCGTGATCAGCCTGCCGCTTATCTATTCGACCGGATCCCTCCGGACCGGACGACAACCCGCCTGAGACGCCGGGGATATCGGATTTCACGGAGGAGTCTCGCCTCCGCAATGTTCCGGTGGTGACGATGCGCTCGCCGGATCAGTTCCAGGTCAACGGTGAAGCGGTGCATCTGCCCCCCACCCGCCTTCCTGCCGGAGAACACCTCACCGCCGAAGGGGTCGAACGCGTACGAATACCCACCTTCGCGGCCGCGAGCGTTGCATCCTATGACAATGATCTGATTCTCAATCGCGCGCGCGCGAAGAAGCGTACGCCACGCCGCATCACGGCTCCGGGGCCAACGCGCGGGGACAAACAGAATCTCAATCCCTCTGCGGGCAAGCGCGCGAATCAGCTCCGGGAATCTGAGATCGTAGCAGATGATGACGCCTGCCCTGACAGTGACGCCCCCGGCGCGGAACGAGAACACGCCAAATCCATCCCCCCCCTCGAAAAACCGGTGATCCCCTGCCGGTCTGAAGAGATGGATCTTGTCGTATCGGTGAATGCGCTTCCCGCGCCAGAAGACGAGCGTGCTGTTCGTCGCTCTCCCCCCTCTCCCTTCGAGCAAAACACTCCCCGCTACAACCGCCATCGATCCCCTGGCGCTTAGCGATTGCGCCTGCATGAGAAACGCATCACCCTCCCGATGCCTACCCCGCCCCGCAGCAATCGCCGCATACCCCCCGTCCAGAAGCTCCGGGAAAACACATACATCAAGCCCCCGCGCCAGCCTGCCGGGCGCAGACAACAGGGATACGTCAAATCCGAGACCGATCGACACACGCTTCATGAACCGTTCACCTCAGGGAAAAATAAATCGCCCCGGCCGGGTGGCCGGGGCGTCGGAAGAATACTACTGGACGGCCGCCGAAACGTCAGATCTTCGAAACGTTGGAGGCCTGGAGGCCCTTCGGCCCACGTTCGACCTCAAACTGAACCTTGTCACCTTCGTTCAGCGTGCGATATCCCTCGCCGACAATCGCCTTGTAGTGAACGAACACATCTTCCCCGGACTCACGCTGAATAAAACCGTAGCCCTTGGATCCGTTGAACCATTTTACCACTCCCTTTTCCATAGGGAATCTCCTCGAAATTTGTACTGATACTGTGCGTACGGCAAAGCCGCCCGACTGGGCACCGGTTTTCTTGCTTCTTAATAGCCAACAGGCCGGCGAGCGGGTGTCAGACCACAACTACCACCGCTGTCTACAGCGATTGCTGAACGCTTCGAGGAGCAACTCCCCACAGCAACGGAACCATTAAGGGCAGAACACGGTGTACAGAAACTGCCCGGGCAAGATAGGGCAAAGACCTCTGAATTGCAAGTCGGCCGCAAAAAAACAACAAAGAGGCGGCCTGTGGCCGCCTCTTTTGGGGAATCCGGGATCCTCCACTCCCACCAATGGAGGCCCGGACACCAACCCAACTCAGTGGAGGCTGAGGAAGACCTCCCCGCCAAGCTTGGCGCAGCAGGCTACCGCAAACCAGCGCTGAATCTCCATTTCTTCAAGAAGAACAGCCTCTATGAGGCTCTTCTCCTCTTTCGAAAGACGCCGGAATGTGTATCTGATTCTCACGACCCCCTCCTGGCAGATCATCGCTGTTTTCTCAGCTCTTCTCCTATTTCTTTAAACGAAAATCATGCCACAAAAGTTTAGGCCATTCGGGCAGATTTTCGTCATGAAACTGTCTACAGAAGGACACACCGTGGCAATTGTACCATACACTTCCCGCATACGGGTCAATATTTCCCGCATTCCCGATTGGAAAGTGACCCCTTTTTGATATATTTTTGATCTGGCGGTTTTTCAGCTTTCAAAACGATTGAGCACACTCACAGGAGATCGAAACGAATGATACAGGAAATCGAGAAAATCCTCGGGGCAGAAGGGAAAAGCCTGCTCGAACATACCTGCAAGGGGATTCCGAGGGAATCACTCCATCTGCCGGGACCGGATTTCGTCCAGAGAGTCTTTCTCCAGTCGGATCGGAAAACGCCGGTTCTGAGAAGCATCCAGCAACTCTTTAACGCGGGGCGCCTTGCAGGAACCGGCTACCTCTCCATCCTACCGGTCGATCAGGGCATCGAACATTCGGCGGGCGCGTCCTTCGCACCGAACCCCGCATATTTCGACCCGGAGAATATCGTCAAACTCGCACTCGAAGGTGGATGCAATGCCGTTGCCTCAACCTTTGGCGTGCTCGGATCAGTCGCCCGCGCGTATGCGCACAAAATTCCCTTCATCGTGAAGATCAATCACAACGAATTCCTCTCCTACCCCAATACGTACGACCAGATTATGTTCGGCGACGTGGAGATGGCTTTTGAAATGGGCGCGACTGCAGTCGGTGCCACCATCTACTTCGGCTCGGAAGAATCAAAGCGGCAGATTCAGGAGGTCAGCGCGGCGTTCAAGTACGCGCACGAACTCGGCATGGCCACTATCCTCTGGTGCTATACCAGAAACGCCGCCTTCAAAACAAAAGAGAAAGACTATCACGTGTCGGCGGATCTGACCGGACAGGCCAATCACCTTGGCGTAACCATCGAGGCGGATATCATCAAGCAAAAGCTTCCCGAATGCAACGGCGGCTACGAGGCGTTGAAGTTCGGAAAAACACACAAGAAGGTGTATTCCGAGCTTTCGTCGGAACACCCCATCGATTTGACGCGCTACCAGGTCATCAACTGCTACATGGGCCGCTGCGGATTGATCAATTCCGGCGGAGCCAGTTCCGGTGCAGGCGATCTGGCCGAAGCCGTGAAAACCGCCGTCATCAACAAGCGTGCGGGCGGCATGGGGCTGATATCGGGGCGCAAGGCTTTCCAGAGGCCGATGGCAGAGGGTGTCGCCCTGCTCAACGCGATACAGGATGTCTATCTGTGTCCTGAGGTCACGATCGCTTAAGCCGATCCCATAGCCAAATTCATGTTTCATTATTAAAGGGGCGAACCCGGTGATCGCCCCCTTGTCATAATCGGGCTAAATGACGGAACCTTCGAATATTCAGCTTTCGGTTGTTATCCCTGCTTACAATGAGGAGCTGCGGCTGCCGGATACGCTGACCCAGACGATCGCCTATCTCAGGAACTAGTCCTACCAGTCGGAGATCGTCGTCGTGAATGACGGTTCTACGGATGGAACGGAAGGGTTGGTGCGTCAACAGGATGCCGGCCCGGTTTTTTTGAAATTGCTGCAGCATCCGGACGGTTCGAATCATGGCAAAGGGGCTTCGGTCAAGAGGGGTATCCTGGCGGCAAAGGGCGCTTTCCGTCTGTTTATGGACGCCGACAACTCCACGACGGTGAAACAGGTGGAGCGGTTCTGGCCTTTTTTTCACCTGGGTTTTGACGTCGTGATCGGATCCAGGGCTCTCAGGGACTCTGTGGTCGCCCGCCCTCAAACGAAGGCCAAGGAGATCGCCGGACGGGCAGGCAACTGGCTTGTGCGAATGCTGGCGGTTCCCGGGATATACGACACGCAGGCCGGATTCAAAATGTTCACGGGTGAGGCAGCCGAATGCATATTCCGGAGACTGACCATCGACAAATGGGGTTATGACATAGAGTTGCTGATCATAGCACGGTCTTTGGAATACCGGATCCGTGAAGTGCCCATAACCTGGCTGAACTCCATGGGCAGCAAGGTGACATTGCGGTCTTATTTCGAAGTGCTCAGCGAAATCCGGAAGATCCGGCAGAATCTTCGGGCCGGCTTATATAAATAAGAAAAAAGGGGACATAACACTTAATTAGGATTGCAAATACGTGTTACGTCCCCTTTTCCCTTATTTCTTGTGCTTTTTGTTGTTTGAATTGATCAGAATTCCGAGTTCCTTGGAACGGAGTGTCGCGGCCTCCACCGCTTCCATGATTGTGGATCGGAAATTGCACTTTTCCAGCATTTTTAACCCGGCAAACGTAGTGCCTCCGGGTGTGGCGACCAGGTCCTTCAGTTCGCTGGGATGCTTGCCGGTCTCCAGCAGCATTTTCGCCGCCCCGTAAACCGTTTGAGCGGCCAGGAGGGAAGATTCCGATCTGGAGATTCCCAGTTGTACTCCGGCGTCGCTCAATGATTCGATAGCCAGAAAAACATAAGCGGGGCCGCTGCCGGACAGGCCGGTTACGACATCCATGAGAGCTTCATTCTTGATCAGGACGGTGCTGCCGACACATTCGAAAATGGATTCTGCTCTTTTAAGGTCTGAGGATGAGATATTGCGGCCGGGATACAGGGCCGTAACCCCTGCAAGCACCGATGCGGGAGCATTCGGCATTGCCCGGATTATTCCGGACTCGTGGTGCATTTTCTGGGCGATCTTTTCGGCGGTAACTCCTGCTACGATGGAAATAAACAGGTGCCCTTCATGGCTTAATATTGAAAGTTGATCCAGAAGTTCGTCAATATTCTGCGGCTTGACGGCTATGATGATTATGGACGATTTTTTTACCAGCTCTTTGACGGAGGTTGTCGTCTTGATGCCGTAGGTTTTCGATATATGGTTCAGCCGGTCTTTACTTACATCGCATGCCAGGATATTCGATTTGGTCACTTTCTTTGACTGAATCAATCCGCGAACCAGGATTTCTCCCATATTGCCGGTGCCGATGAATCCGACGACTTTTCCACTGAACATGGAATCTCCTTTGTTTTGGCTCAGCCGGCAAGACCTGGATGCCGGCCGGCGCATTGTGCTCTTTTCTATTGAACTTTGCAGAGGACGGCAGTGATATCGTCGACTTGCGGCATTCCGTCCGAGAAATCCCTGACAGTCTTGTAGAGTCCGTTTATGATCAGCTGTACGTGCTCGTGCCTGTGGGCCCGGATGTAATCAAGGGTTCTTTCAACTCCGAATGCCTCCTGATCCGGCCTTTCCGCTTCTGTAATTCCGTCCGTTAGCAGGGCGAGTATATCGCCCGATTTCAGTTCAATCCGGTCGCTGCATGTGAACTTGTGGTCGGGCATGAATCCCAGCGGGATGTCCGTACTCTTGAGGGTCTGCCTCACATTCCCCTCGTTATCCAGGATGAAGCCCGGAGTATGTCCGGCACTGGCGTATATAAACGATCGTGTAGAAAGATCGAGGCAGCAGAGGATCAACGTGGCGAAACGGCCCTGTTCCAGGTCTGAAACGAGTGCATTATTTGTCAACGAGAAGATATCCCCGACATTCGTGCCCTGCTGTGCAAAGGCCCGCAGAAACGCCCGGAGTTCCACCATCAGTAAAGCGGAGCCTATACCGTGGCCGCTAACATCGCCGATGGCGATTCCGAGAGCATCGCCTAGAAGCGGCAGAAAATCGAAATAATCCCCCCCTGTTTCATCCGCTGGAAATGAAGATCCGGCGAATTTATATCCTTCTATTTTGGGCGGCGGCATGCGGTAAAATTGCTGCTGCACGGCGGGTGCCAGGCTCATTTGGAACTTCTGCTCCTGCAGCTTTTTCTGTT
>DKBG01000023.1 GCA_002451155.1 Ignavibacteria bacterium UBA6906 | reverse complement strand
GAGGTCGAAATTACTGCCGGTGGGGAAAGCGTCACCCACCGGGTGAATATTCTGTCGAAGGACACAGTGCTGTATCTTCCGGCGCCGGGCCGGCCTTCCCTTGTCATTTTCGACAAGGGGAATTGGCTCCTCAAGGAAGTTCACTTCACCAAGTCGAACGAAGAATGGCTGTTTCAGGCCGAGTACGCGAGACATCCTCTTGACCGGATCGACGCGATCCGAGCCCTTCTGGCACGTCAGGACAGTCTGTCATTCACTGCAGTTCTCGAACGGCTTGCCGAATCAGACAACTTCTGGGCGGTTCGCCAAGAGGCGGTCAGGGCCCTCGGCTCATTGCGCCNNGGGAAGGCATGGAACACACTCTTATCAGAGCACTGACTGATCCTCGCGCCTCGATCCGCACAACCGCTATTGCACAGCTTGGAAAACGGTCGGGACCCGGCGTCGTTGCAGCTCTCAAGGGCACTCTCCAAGATTCAAGCTATCGTGTTGTCGCTGCCTCCCTTCGGGCCCTCTCACGTGTCGACTCCGCCCATGCGGGGTCCATTCTCCGGGCGTACCTTGACACTCCGTCGCACGACGATGTGATTGCAGTTGCCGCACTATCAGGTCTGGCATCAACCGATTCCGCGCTGGCCCGCACCGTTGCCCTTGAGACGATTCCATACGGCCGGCCCCCGCAACGACGACTTGCCGCCCTTGGAATCATCCGGCGCGGTGCCCGATCGGATCCGGACCTCAGAGCCGTTCTTCTTTCGCTCTCCGCCGACGGGAACCGCGCTGTCCGCTCGGCCGTACTTCGGGCACTCGGGGAAGTCGGTGATGAGCGTGCATTGTCGACTCTCGACGCGATCGCGGCCACTTCGGGAGACCGGGCGGCAGCAATTGCTCGTGAAAGCGCGACACGGATCCGCTCGCGATTGAAGAAGGAATGACGGTTGTCTTTTGCGGGTTGAATGGATACCTTTCTGATAAGAGGCGATGATAGTTCATTCGCCGCTCGAATCCATCGATGAACACTCCCGGCGGAATCCGTATGAGGGCGTACCGTTCTTCACTCCTGGCTCCCACGCTGATTGTCAGTCTTTTGGTTATCGTGTCCGGATGTGCACGGAACGCTGACAGTATTGAACGAAAGAAGATTGCGGGCATTGTTTTTCAGGAAGATCAGTTCTTCCGCCTGGTGCTCTTCGGCATGAGAACCGCTGCCGCCGAACACGGCGTAGAACTCCTCGAAGCGAACAGTGCAGGGAAACCAGATAAAGAGATCCAGCTCATCAACACGTATATCGCGCGCAAGGTTGACGGCATTGTCGTCTCTCCCTTAAGTGCGAAAGCATCCCTCAGCGCGCTGGCACGAGCGCGCGAAAAGGGCATTATCGTAGTAACGTATAACACGACTGTCGACGGCAATGTGGCCTCTGCGTATGTCGAGAGCGACCAGAGAGATCTTGGCCGTTCGACCGGCAGAGAGGCACGGAGATACATTGAGCAGCACCTCCAGGGCAGGGCGACGATCGGCATTCTCGCCTTCCTCTCGCAGGCCCCGGAGCAGAGCACAGCCCGCACAGACGGATTCAAGGAGGAGGTCCTCCTTTTGCCGGGGGTTACAATTGTCGCTGAACAGGACGCCTGGCTTGCCGAGCAGGCTGTCAAGAAAGCGGGCGACATTCTCACTGCTCATCCTGATATTTCCCTCCTCTGGGCCGCGAATGAGGGGGGAACTATCGGTGCGGTGATGGCAGTGAAGAACGCAGGAAGGGCGGGGAAGATCGCAGTGTTTGGCACGGATACAGGGGAGCAGATTGCGGACTTTCTCCTTTCCGATGATAACATTCTCCAGGCGGTCACCGGCCAACGGCCCTTCGAGATCGGCTCACTCGCCGTCGAGTCCGCCCTGCGGATCCTGGAGGGTGAGAACGTTCCAGCGGTGACTTCACTTTCAGGCCGCCTCCTCTCGCGCAGCAGTCCTGCAGAAGTCCGGGCATTCAAAATGGAGTTACAGAAGCTCAGCCGATGAGTTCTTCCCTCCGGGCCATGCACACCGGCTCCCACACACTTGAAATCTCAGGTATTCGGAAAGAGTACCCAGGGACGATTGCGCTCCGGGACGTCTCGATGACGCTGGCAGGAGGAAAGGTTCACGTTTTGCTCGGCAAGAACGGCGCAGGGAAGAGCACACTCGTGAAGATCCTCGCGGGCGCCGTGCTCCCCACGGCGGGGAGAATTCTACTCGACGGATCAACTGTAGACCTCCGATCCCCGCGGGATTCCCTCCATCAGGGGATCGCCGCAGTGCACCAGGAGCTCAGCCTCGTCCCTGAACTTACCGTCGCAGAAAACATACTCCTGGGACGTTTTCCGCTGCACCGCAAAAGGCCCCGCATCTTTATCGACTGGAACCGCACATTCCAAGAGGCGGGGGAGGTCCTGATGCAGCTTGGAGCCCGGGTGGATGTCCGGCAACGGGCAGCCACTCTCGGCGTCGCACAGCAACAGATTGTGGAGATTGCCAAGGCAATGTCCTACAATCCATCCGTCCTCATCCTTGACGAGCCCACATCGGCGCTCGCGCACCGGGAGACAGAGGCGCTTTTTGGACTTCTCAGGGGCCTTGCCTCACGCGGTGTGGTGCTGGTCTACATCACTCACCGTCTCGAAGAGATTCATCGTATAGCCGACACGGTAACAGTGTTCAGGGATGGGGAGATCGCAGGATCCTTCCCTGTAGACGCTGCAACGCCCGGCATGATCGCACGGCACATGTTCGGGGGGACGGTGCAGCGCCGTCGTCCACCCGGTCTCCAGGTCAGCCGGGATCCGGTCATGGAGCTCCGCGGGTTCTCTCGGTCACCGGTCTTCGAGAATATTTCCTTTACCCTCTATGCCGGAGAAATCCTTGGGATCGCCGGTGTGCTTGGCTCCGGGCGCACTGAACTCCTCCGCTCCATCTTTGGTGCCGATCCGCACGATGCGGGCAATCTTCTCCTCAAGGACACCTCCGTTGTTCCCCGGTCACCGAGGCAGATGAAACGCCTCGGGGTAGCGCTCGCTCCGGAGAAAAGAAAGGAGGAGGGACTCGTCCAGATTTTGAGCACGGGAACGAACGTCTGTCTTGCCAGCCTCCGGAAGGTTTCCCGGAGGGGGTTCGTTACTCGCGCACGGGAGGATGATGTCGCCCGCGGCTATGTCCGTGATCTTGATAT
This sequence comes from Ignavibacteria bacterium UBA6906, assembly GCA_002451155.1. Taxonomy (GTDB): domain Bacteria; phylum Bacteroidota; class Ignavibacteria; order UBA10030; family UBA6906; genus UBA6906. The sequence goes on along the minus strand of DKBG01000023.1, from coordinate 24,245 downwards.
TGTCACCCCCGGTCTGGACTCTCCGGTCTCATCGCTCAGCGGGGGCAATCAGCAGAAAGTGGTCATTGCGAAATGGCTGAACACCGACCCGTGCGTTATTCTGTTTGACGAGCCAACCAGAGGCGTCGACGTGGAAGCAAAGCAACACCTCTTCGAGGTAGTCTGGGATCTCAGCAAGAGGGGTATCAGCGCAATTGTTGTCTCCAGTGAGCTTGAGGAGCTTTTCGACGTGTGTCATCGAATCCTTGTCATGAAGAAGGGACGCATAACGGACGAGATCCTCCCTCACGAATCCACAGTGGAACATCTTCTCTCGGTGTGTATGCAATGACACTCACCTCCCGTTCCCTGAGCTCTGTAGTCCTGGAAATCATTCTCGTGCTTCTGTGCGGCGTTCTCGCTCTCATCGCACCGGGATTTTTTACCGCCGACAACATTTTGAATGTGCTTCGCAATATTTCCATGCAGGGATTAATCGCTCTCGGGATGACCATGGTCATCATCTCCGGAGAGATTGATTTGAGCGTCGGATCGATGGTTGCGTTTGCCGGGTGTTTCGCTGCCTTCCTCACAGGACATCTCGGTGGCCCGGACGGTCCCCTTGGAATCGTGCCGGCGGTAAGCCTCAGTATCTGTGCCACCCTGATTCTCGCATCGCTGGTAGGTGGGCTTACCGCTCTCCTGCGGACCCGATACGGAGTCCCTTCCTTCATCACGACTCTTGCATTGCTTACAGGACTTACAGGTGCGGCCGAGCTCATCACGAATGGTTTCCCGTTGACGCCATTTCCGGAGTGGTACAATTTTATCGGCGGGGGGTACGTGATTGGCATCCCGTTCCCGGCACTCATTTTTCTGAGCGCGTTTCTCATCGTACAGATTCTTATGACCTCGACCTCTTTCGGCCGGGCTGTGTATGCCGTTGGGGGCAACGCAGAAGCAGCCCGATTGAGTGGTATCGATGTCGACCGGGTGAAACTGATCGTTCTCATGACCACGGCGATGATGGCCGCGGCAAGCGGTATTATGCAATCATCAGAGATCATGTCGGGAACGGCAACCACTGCAAAGGGCTGGGAGCTTGATATAATCGCCGCGGTGATCATTGGCGGGACCAGCCTTTCTGGGGGGGTTGGACGCGTATGGGGAACCATGGTCGGGATGATATTTCTTGGCGTCATCATGAACGGAATGACACTGCTGAATATCAGCGAGTACTGGCAGCATGTTGTGCGCGGGGCCCTGATTCTCTCCGCTGTGCTGATCAACCGCCTTCAGCAGCCATCTCCCGTCCACGGTTGACAGAATTGCAGCAGAAGGGCCATGACGGAGCATTCTCGTGACCGGGTATGAGCGAATTACGGCAGCCCTCCAGGGGCGGTGGCCGGATACCACGCCGGTCATGCTTCACAATTTCAGGATGGCAGCCCGCGAAGCCGGGGTCAGTATGACCGTATTCCGGAGTGATCCGCGTGAGCTTGCCCGTTCTTTCATCGAGGCGGTGGAGCGATATGGATATGATGGCATTATCATCGATGTCGACACTGTCACACTCGCGGGTGCAGCCGGCGTTCCCGTTGATTTCCCGGTCGATCAGCCGGCACGCGTGAAGGGCTCGCTCGTCGCTACTCTTGAAGCCGTCAGGGATCTTCTCCCCGTGGCTGTTTCGGAGTACCCCGGTGTTCAGGTCTGGCTTGAAGCGGCGCGTCTCTTGAAGAGACATTTCAATGAGGAAATCTTTCTTCGAGGAAACTGTGATCAGTGTCCGTTCTCCCTCGCCAGCCTCCTCCGTGGGATGGACAACTGGATGAGGGATCTTCTGGAGCCGGATCTGGAGGAACTGATTCACGTGCTCCTCCTCCACTGTACGGATATCACCCGCCAGTTTGTCCGCGAGATGGCTTCCACCGGCGTTCATATGATCTCCAACGGAGACAGCGTTGCCAGCCCGGACCTCATTTCCCCCGTATTGTTCCGCCGTTTCGCGTTGCCGTACGAGCGCCGGATCGTTGAGGCGGCACATGCGCTGACGCTTCCATATATTCTGCATATTTGCGGAAACACCAACCTGATTCTCGACGACATGGTGACAAGCGGTGCGGACGGGCTGGAAATTGACTCCGGAACCAACTCTCTCATGGCTCACGAGAAACTTCGTCACCGGACGGTCTTTGTGGGAAACCTTGACCCGACAGGAGTCCTGGCCCGGGGGACTCCGTCTCTGGTCGAAGAGAAAACCCGGGACCTCCTCCATGTCTTTTCTGACACTCCGCGCTTCATTCTCAACGCCGGGTGTGCAATCTCTCCGGAGACTCCGCCGCAAAATATCAGGACTATGATCCGCGTCGCACGGGAATTCCGACGATGAGCCTTGCGCTAGAACAGTACGGATGGTCTCCGTTCTTTGCTGCCCATTTCGACGTATACGCGAGTCAGGGGTGTATACCAGGACGTGTAGCCATCCAGCGAAAGACAAACTACCTCCTCGTAACCGCCAGAGGAGAGGTGCGGGCACATATCACGGGAAAGCTTCGGTACACGGCGGCAACGTCTGCAGACCTGCCGGCTGTGGGCGACTGGGTGGCGGTCCGGGACACGCAAAAGGAAGAATCCGGGGCTATTCTGGGTGTGCTTCCCCGCAAATCGAAGTTTTCGCGAAACGCCGCAGGGCGGAATACCGTTGAACAGATTGTCGCATCGAACGTTGACATCGTCTTCCTCGTCAATGCGCTCGACGACACCCTGAACCTTCGAAGGCTGGAACGCTACCTCGTCGTCGCGGCCGAGAGCGGTGCCCGCCCCGTGGTCCTTCTCCACAAAGCGGATCTCTGCGAGAATCCCGAAGCGCGCTTCGAGGACGCACGTCGCGTCGCCGGCAGCGTGGACGTTCACCTCACGTCAACTCAACAGGAAGGAGGTCTTTCCATCCTCCTTTCTTATCTGCGACCGGGAATCACGGGAGCACTGCTCGGGGCTTCCGGGGTCGGCAAATCAACCATCATCAACGCGCTCCTGGGAGAGGAAAGGCTCAGGACAACCGAGGTCCGCCTGCAGGACGGCAAGGGCCGACACACAACATCGCAGCGCGAGCTGATCCTTCTCGAGGGCGGAGGACTGGTCATTGACACCCCGGGGATGCGTGAACTTCAATTATGGCAGGGGGAGGAGGGAGTTGACGAGACATTTCAGGATATCGAGGTTCTGGCTTCCGGGTGCCGATTCAGAGATTGCCAGCATGAAACCGAACCGGGTTGTGCTGTTGTAGGCGCCGTCGCCGGGGGAACTCTTGATGCCCAGCGACTGGAGAGCTTCCGGAAACTCCGGCGCGAGATGGAATACCAGGCACGAAAACATGATGCCGCTGCCCGCGCCGCACACAAGGCGCGATGGACGCCGATTCCTTCAGCCCACAAGCGCGGGCGAAAGCGCTAGGCGCATATGTGCCGGGTCGTCCAACGTGTTCACCGCACCTTCGCTCCCCCGAGAAGGCGCGCCGGGAGGAGGAGAAGCGCCTTCAGAAACTCGAAGATCGCGTCCACCGTCATTCCGAGCAACCGGAAGGGGAGAAGCAGGATCCAGACAAGCGGGTAGAGTACAAGCGCAAGGAGCGCAAGCGGCCAGCAGATCACCAGAAGAACGAGCCACACGAGAAACTTGACCATTGTCTCAGTCCTTTCGTCTCCTTTGATAACGGATTCCCTGGGATGATGTTTCACCCTCCAGGCGTGCCGTGCCATCGACATGACAGAACGGAGAATACAGAATGTCCCGATCGGCGTTCAAGCGTTGTCCCTGGACGGGGGACGACCCGCTTCTTATTCGGTACCACGACACCGAATGGGGGCGTCCTGTTCACAACGACCGTAGGCTCTTTGAGATGCTGACGCTCGAGGGTGCACAGGCGGGCCTCAGCTGGATCACAATCCTCAAGAAGCGCTCAGGGTACCGCAGGGCGTTTGACCGGTTCGACTACAGAGCGGTGGCCCGGTACGGGAACCAGGATATTCGCCGGCTTATGAACACTGACGGGATTGTACGGAACAGGTTGAAGATCAGAAGTGCCATTGGGAACGCTCAGGCCATTCTGGCAGTACGAAGAGAATTTGGCTCATTTGATCGTTACCTCTGGGCGTTTGTCGGAGGGAAGCCGCAGGTAAACTCCTGGGGAAGTGTGCGATCGATTCCCGTTCATACGAAGATTTCAGATGCCATGAGTCGGGATCTCATCCGGCGCGGGTTCCGCTTCACTGGTCCCACCATATGCTATGCCTTCATGCAGGCTGTCGGAATGGTCAACGATCATACCCGATCATGCTTTCTCTCACCGTACCAACATCGGCATCACCGCCCGAAACGAGTACGCGCATGAATGCAGGACTCTATCATCGTATCTGGAGGCAGGTCGCCCGGATCCCCCCGGGGAGGGTATCTACCTACGGAAGAATTGCTCGACTGTCGAAAATTCCCGGCCACGCGCGACTCGTTGGGTACGCGCTCCACGCGCTCCCTTCGGGCCTTGATATCCCCTGGCACAGGGTTATCAATTCGCACGGGATCGTCTCGCTTGCCGGCAAGGCTGGCGCGGAACAGCGGCGGCGGCTGACCCAGGAAGGAATTCGGATTTCCGCCGGACGAGTAGATGTCGCTTTCTACGGTTGGCCCCGCCGACCATGAGTGCGGGGACGGGTCAATGTGTGAGTGCATGTCCGGATGACTGATCATGTCTTATCCGAGGGGTGAGCCAGCGCGGCTTTCAATGCGGTGCAGTGTTTGATTCTTGAGTCTCCAGATTCTTTTGCGTACCATCGCAGAGATACTCCATCTCCACCTTTTTCAGGTACTGGCCAGACAGTCAACAATGGAACTCTCCGGAAAGGTCGCCCTGATAACCGGTGCCTCCCGCGGCATCGGTCGGGCCATCGCGCACGCGTTGGCCCGCGAGGGTGCACGGATCGCGGTTCATTACCACGCCCATGCAGAGGCGGCAGCGTCGGTACAAGAGGCCCTTGCTGGAGGACCGCATCAGACGTTCCGGGCTGATCTCTCCGACCGATCCGCGAGTATGGGACTTGTTTCTGCCGTTGTCCGTACCATGGGGTCGGTTGACATTCTCGTGAACAACGCCGGAATCTTCGAGCTCCATCCGGTATTGACCACGGATCTGACAACCTGGTCCGATACATGGCTGCGGACCATGGAGGTCAATCTCAGCAGCCCCGCCCTCCTCTCCTTTCTTGCCGCAAGAGAAATGGTGGCCAGGGGGGGAGGAAGTATCATCAACATCTCATCACGGGGGGCCTTTCGCGGCGAGCCGGACGCTCCTGCCTACGGTGCCACCAAGGCGGGGCTCAACGCACTCAGCCAATCACTCGCCAAGGCGCTCGCACCACACGGTGTGTATGTCTTTGCGCTTGCCCCCGGGTGGGTTGAGACTGACATGGGCCGTCCCTACCTTCATGGAGAAGATGGCGAGGCTTTCAGGAATCAAAGCCCGCTCGGCCGCGCCGCAGAGCCTGAAGAAATTGCCCGGGTTGTCCTTTTTCTTGCCTCTCCCCGTTCCGCATATCTGACCGGCTCAATCCTGGACGTGAACGGTGCGTCGTATCTGAGAACCTAGATGGGCAGACACACAGGCAGGGGTATGACACGATTATCCGGTTTTGCCGCTCTTCTTCTGGGACTGATTCCTGCCGTCACGACTGCACAGAACCGCTGGTTCTCCGAACCTCTCAGTTCCCGCATCGCAAACTACTCTATCGACGTGTCGCTCGATGAGGCGAACCACATGATCCATGGAAGTGAGACGCTTGTCTGGCGTAACACATCTGATGACATCATCCGTGAGCTTCGTTTCCATCTCTATCTCAACGCCTTCAGGAACACAGAGTCCACCTTCTTCCGGGAACGACGACGTCCCGCCGAGCTTCGCGAGAACAACGGATGGGGCTGGATTGACGTGTCGTCTATGACGACGGGAAGGGGCGAGGATCTCACAGACAGCATTCAGTTTGTTCAGCCGGACGATGCAAACCCGCATGACCGGACGGTCATCCGCGTGCCGCTACGGTTCCCCCTGGCTCCAGGCCAGTCAATCACATTGCATATTGATTTCCGTGCGAAGCTTCCCCGCATTGTCGCCCGGACAGGGTACTATCAGAATTTCTATATGGTTGGACAGTGGTTTCCAAAGATCGGCGTGTATGAACCATCGCGTGGAACTGCAAACGGCAGATGGGGGTGGAATTGTCATCAGTTTCATGCTACCACAGAATTCTACTCTGATTTCGGCGTCTATGATGTGCGGATCACGGTTCCGCAACCGTTTCGTGTGGGAGCCACGGGAACACCTGGGCCCGAGCGCCTCAATCAGGACGGTACAAAAACCGTTGCGTTTCACGCGGAAGACGTTCACGATTTCGCCTGGACCGCATTCCCGCGGTATGCCGACCTTTCCGAAAAATGGAAACATGTCACCATCCGGGTCTTAATGCAGCCACAGCGCGCTGGACAGGCACAGCGCTATTTTCAATCCGCCAAAGCGGCGCTTGAGTATTTTGACTCCCATGTCGGTCACTATCCCTACCCGATACTTACAATCGTCGATCCCGCATTCGGCGCGCTGAGTGCCGGGGGAATGGAGTATCCCACCCTGATTACCGCCGGGTCTTTGTGGGGGGTCGGACCGGCACTACGCTACGCAGAACTGGTAACCATCCACGAGTTTGGACACCAGTACTGGTATGGAATGTCTGCGAGCAATGAGTTTGAGGAACCATGGCTTGACGAAGGTGTCAATCAGTACTACGAGGTTCGCATTATGGATGCGCTGTACGGCTCCAGTCAATCAATTCTCGACGTTGCCGGTATACGAATCGGCGACGGAGAGCTCACCCGCGCCTCTTACGTGGGAATGCCGAACCCTCGGATCGCCGCTCTCACCCTCCCTGGCTGGAATTTTCCCTCCGGATCCTACGGGCGTCTGGTGTACGACAAGACCGCTGTCGTCCTCGCCACACTCGAGGGCATGGTTGGTCAGGCATGTATGGACTCCGCCATGCGGACATTTTTCCGGCGCTGGAAGTTCAAACACCCGACTGGCAAGGACCTTGTTGACGTGTTCAACGAGATCATCCCTTCTGTTCATGGGTCAACGTTCGGAGAATCCCTTGACTGGTTCTTTCGGCAGACACTTTATGGAACTGCCGTGTGCGATTTTGAGCTATCCTTCATTTCCTCACACCAGATCACCGCACCAGAGGGTGTGTTTGACACCCTGAGCGAGCAGGCCCATTCATCCCCGACAGTGAACGGCCCGCTCTACGAATCCACCGTCACCGTCAGCAACCTCGGAGACTGCCGGCTTCCCGTTTCCGTTCTCGTTCGATTCAGCAACGGTGAGGAAGTCCGCGAGAGCTGGGATGGGATGGCAAGCACAACCCGCTTCATATACCGGATGCCCTCCAGGGTCACCCTGGCAATCATTGACCCCGAGAACCGCATTCCTCTGGATATCAACCGCATTAATAACAGCAAGACCCTGGATCCTCCACGCGCCCCGGCCTGGAACTCTTCCATGCAGATCCTTTTCTGGGTACAGACTCTCCTGCAATTCTTTGCTATCGCCGGGTAACATAAGGACGCACCGTGTCCACACCATATCTCTTCATTCAGGGACTCAAACGCGGCGGGCGAGCGGGCAGGTTGGTCGCGATACTCTATTGTATCACCCTTCTGCTCGCACTTCCGGTCGCATACGCCTTCCACACTATGCTGGGCACAGGTTTTGCTGATTCGGCAGTCTTCATGGATCTCACCGGTTCTTTTGACTTCACTCTTGCTAGGGATTTCCTGGACCAGCATGGTGACGCGTTCCGGACCGTCATCAGTACGGTTGCCCCCACGGTATTGCTCGCTCTGCTTGTTTCTCCGTTTCTTGTCGGGGGAACACTGGCCGCACTCCGCGAGAACACGTCCGCATTTGCCTTCAGGACATTCATACGCGACGCCGGGTACTTCTACGGACGGATGTTCCGGCTTTCCTTGATCCTCATCAGCGCGGGAGCTGTTGTCATCGTTGGCGCTGGTTTCGTGCTGACTGCGGTCGTTGGGGCAACACTTCATGATGCCCTCTCTGAAATACCGGCAATTTCGGCAACGGTCGGCGGGATAGCGGCGATCGGCCTGTTCCTTGCTCTCCTTCTCCTCGTCGCGGACTATGCAAGAATCTCGGTCATCGTTGGGGATACCCGCCACGTTCTGTGGGCGTGCGTGAGGGGGGTCGGATTTGTCACCAGAAATTTCCGTGCGGTTCTTCTGCTGGCACTTTTCTTTATTGCCTCGCTTTTGTTGATCACGGCTGTGTACTCGCTTCTCACAGATTTCATCCCTCACGAATTCTTTCTCAGGGCACCCATCCTGATCCTCCTGCAGCAACTTCTGGTTATCGGAAGGTCTTTCCTCCGTGTCGCATCGTATTCCGCAGAGATCGTCCTCTTCGAGGATCGAAAGCCAGCCCCCATGCTCTTCTACGGCTGGGGGGATTCTCCCGCACTCCCCCGGGGGTGACAATGCCTGCCGCACTCGCTCTGAGCATTGGATGGCCATCCGAGGGCTGTCTTGACTGACTCCCCTTTTCCGCGTACCTTTTTTTCGGGAGGGTGTTTATCCAATGGCGTTGCAGGAGGCCAGAACACTGCGGGAATTGCTGTCGAGGCATACTCGCGAGGGGGAACTCTACAGCAAGCTCGACGGGAAACGGGTGCAGTGCTATGCATGCGGACACCGCTGCAGCATCCCATCAGGCAGGGAGGGGATATGCAAAGTCCGATTCAATTCGGACGGGATACTCTATGTTCCGTATGGGTATGTCGCTGGACTCGCTGTCGACCCGATTGAAAAGAAGCCCTTCTTTCATGTCTTGCCGGGAAGCTCCGCCCTAAGCTTTGGAATGCTCGGGTGCGACTACCATTGCGGGTATTGCCAGAACTGGATTACCTCTCAGGCTCTTCGAGACCCTGTCGCCGGAACCCCGCCGACACCCGTGACGGCGGAAAAGGTCATCGGGTTCGCAATTGAGCGGACCCTGCCCATCATTACCAGCACATACAATGAGCCTCTGATCACCAGTGAATGGTCTGTTGAGATCTTCCGCCTCGCCGTACAATATGGAATCCTCTGTTCTTACGTTTCCAACGGAAACGGCACACCGGAAGTCCTTGAGTATCTCCGCCCTTACATCCGGGCATATAAGGTCGACCTCAAGAGTTTTCGCCAGAAAAGATATCAGCACCTTGGAGGAACGCTAGGAGCCGTTCTGGACACCATTCGCTGGCTGCAGGCGGCGGGGATCTGGACCGAGGTTGTCACGCTTGTCGTTCCCGGATTTAATGATTCTGATGAGGAACTGAACGACATCGCCCGTTTTCTCGCGTCGGTTTCCCCGGACATTCCCTGGCACCTGACCGCCTTTCATCAGGATTACAGAATGACTGAGGAAGCCCCTACGGCGGCCCGATCGCTTCTACGCGGCGCGGAAATCGGGAGAGCTGCCGGCCTGCATTTCGTCTACGCCGGGAACCTTCCCGGACTCACTGGAACGCTTGAAAACACTTATTGTCCTTCCTGTCAGACCCTTTTGATCGAGAGAAGGGGATTTCATGTCATCCGCAATTCCCTCGTGTCGGGTGCGTGCTCGTATTGCGGTTCCGCACTTCCCGGCATCTGGAAATGATCCGGGACTACGGCTTCCTCTCTCCCTGCGGGGAGGAAATCCTCAATGGTGGAAGGTCTAAGGGAATGTCTGTCAGCGTGGTGGATGCAACCCATCATAGTGACGCAGCTCTGTAAACGGCGGGCGGGACACCTGCCGGGTGTCCCGCTCGTTCACATGCTTCCTGAATGATTTTGAACATCCTGAGCATGTAAAAGCTCTTCGTTGCTGTCGCGCTCAACTGACCGCAGTTCATGGTGCGTTCCCAGTACAGACCCTGTACGACGGCGGCTTGAACGAATCCCGCACCTCTGGCAGCGGCTGGGATCAACCCGACAGGATGTCTGATACCGTAAACCTTTCGGTCATCTGATTGGTCTGGATGGGGACCCTTGTCGGGCAAGGTGGGTCATTCATTCACCAGGATCGACGGGGCGGGCAATGACGAGTCCGGACATCCCTTTGTGCTCCGCAACATACTCGGCGAGATCACCCTCTGACACCGTCACCGCACCGCCAGACAGGGGTGCATGAAGAAACTTCACAACGCTACCCTGCCGGATCGCAACTCCCGTGTGCGAGACGTCTAATCCCTCCATCGTTGTGGCGGTCCCGATAATGTCTCCAGGTTGAATCTTCTCCAGCGCCTCTCCGAGCCTGGCGGCCGGCAGAACAGCAAATCCGCGTGACGTGATCGCTTCCTCAACGCGGCGGATCGCGTTCAGATTCGCAGTGCGTGCAAGTTGCGGATAGGATTCCCTGTGTGTGGACATGAAGTTGATATTTTTGGGCGTCGCTGTTCCACCAACGCTCCGTGTTATGTCACGCAGAATTCCCTTGTTCTCGTTGTTCGCCACCCAGTCGACAAAATAGTGAAGGCGGCTCGGGTATCCGTCGATCATCCCGTCGCGATAACGGACAAGTTGCAGCTCATCTTTGAAGTCGTCGAAGGTTACTCTGCACTGCTTCACGCATCGTGCCAGCACCAGACTGTTTTCCATAAAGGTTGTACAGTCAAGAGACCGGAGATTCACGACCAGATGTTCTTCGCCCGGTTCCTCGAGAGTATGCGCCACGTAGGGTGTTCCGAGAAACGAGAGTCCGATTGCGGCGACACAATCACCGACAGATTTCTCCGCAAGATTGTCGCCGGCAGAGAGGGCCATCTTCTCCCGAAAAATCTCCTTGTCGCGTACCAGGACATCGCGCTCCTGTCCACGCGTGAAGCCAACAGGAATTGACCGGCTCATCAGGATTGCAGCGGTGGTGCGCAGGAAGCTTCGACGAGATGACATTCCATGCCTCGGGGTCTTGGTATTAGAAGGGGGTATCTTCCGGACCCGGCGGGAGCTGTTCGAAGCTCGGGAGCGCCAGGTTTTCAAACCGTGCATACCGGTTCACGAATGCCAGTGTTATATCATCTGTCGGGCCATTCCGTTGTTTCCCTACGATGATATCCGCTCTTCCCTGGACTTCTGCAAACTTTTCCGACTTCGGATCAACGAACATTTCCTGCCTGTGAACAAACATCACGACGTCGGCATCCTGCTCAATGGCGCCTGATTCCCGTAGGTCGGAGAGAATCGGGCGTTTATCGCTCCGGCCTTCGACGGCCCGACTAAGCTGCGAGAGGGCAACGACAGGCACATTCAGCTCTTTTGCAAGCGCCTTCAGGGAACGGGAGATCGAAGAGATTTCCTTTTCCCGATTCTCCGCATTTCTCGGTCCCTGCATCAGTTGAAGGTAGTCGACAATAATGACGCCGATGTTATGCTCCGCCTTGAGCCGCCGGGCTTTCGCGCGGAGTTCCAGAATACCCAGACTCGCCGTATCGTCGATAAAGATCGGCGCTTTCGCCAGGCGTCCGGCACCAATGCTCAACCGTTTCCAATCATCTTCCGGCAGCCGGCCAGTACGGACTGCGTGTGCATCCACGCGCGATTCCGCACAGAGCAAGCGCATGATCAACTGCTGGATTGACATCTCGAGCGAGAAGATTCCGACAGGGGTGGACTTTGATCGGTGCAGCGCCGCATTTGCTGCAAGGGAAAGCGCGAACGCGGTCTTCCCCGAGCTTGGTCTTCCTGCCACAATTATCAGATCAGAGCTCTGCCACCCTCCCGTGAGAGTGTCCAGGTCTCGAAAGCCTGTCGGCACACCTGTCACCCCACCATGTTTCCCGTGGATACTCTCAAGCATCTCGAGCGTATCATGAACAGCCTTGTCCATTGAAATGTAATTTCGCTTCAGCCTGGACTCGGAGATTTTGAATATCGCCTGTTCCGCCTGGTCCAGAAGGTCAAACGCATCCTCGGTCTGCAGATACGCCCGCGCAGCGATCGCACTCGTCTCGGTAATCAGCCGCCGCATCAGCGCTCTTTCCAGAACGATTCGAGCATGGTACTCCACATTGGCGCCCGAGGTAACCTTCAGCGTCAACTCAACGAGATATGATTCACCTCCCGCCGCCTCCAGCTGTCCGCGACGCCGCAATTCCTCCGCCAGGGTAATTGTGTCGACTGGCTCCCCACGCTCAAAGAGCGAGAGAATTGCCTGATAGATCTTCCTGTGCCTGTCGGAGTGAAACGCCTCGTCGTCAAGCACTTCGATGACCCGGGCGATGGCTTCCTTCTCCAGCAGCATTGCCCCGAGGATCTGCTCTTCAATTTCCACAGCCTGCGGCGGGATCCGCCCCTCCGCGATGTTGCGTTCCGCAGCAAGATCAACGCCCCTCTTCGACGTCACGTCTGCCATACGTCACCTTCACCCCGAATGTTGTGCAGCAAGTTCATCGTGCAGTTTTCGAACCGCCTGGACATCCTCCCAGGCTGGTCGCTTCCAGTTTGGGTTTCTCAGGAGAGCCGCGGGATGATATGTCACCATCATCGGTATTCCCTCGTACGAAAGAACCCGTCCCCGAAGTTGCGTCAGGCTTTCTTTCGTGCCCAGAAGGTTCTCGGCGGCGGTCAGGCCGAGACACAGAATAAGTTTTGGCTGGATCAATTGAATCTGTTTCCGCAGGTAGGGAATGCACTGCTCCGTCTCATCCGAAATCGGTTTTCGGTTATTCGGAGGTCGGCATTTCAGAATATTGCAGATATACACATCGGCACGGCGGAAATGGATTGCCTCCAGTATTTTATTCAGCAGTTGTCCTGCCCTTCCCACAAAGGGTTCACCCTGCGCATCCTCGTCCGCTCCCGGCGCTTCACCAATCAACATCAGGGTCGCATGAGGATTGCCCACACCAAAGACAAACTTCGTCCTCGTCGTCCCAAGTGGACACTTGGTGCAGGTGTTGATCGCCCCATCCAGTTCTTCAAGTGTGGTGGTGGAGCTCCAGGGCTCCGCGGGCAGCGAGGCGCCAGCCGGAGCGGGAAGGGGAAAAAGCATCGGTTCGTCTGCGTTNNATCGGCGATCACATCTTCTCCGAAGAGTTCGCGTTCCATCCGGAGGCATTCTGCGATGCCGCTGATTGGATCAGGCACGATTCGTTCGGACGAGCAGGGGTCCGACTCTGTTCAATATTTCGTGGGCAACATCGATCTTTGCCATTTTCGGCAGCTCTTCGGTTCGACCGTCGGTAAAGAACAGGCTGACGATATTCGTGTCTGCGCCGAAGCCCGCGCCCTCTTCTGTGGGGTTGTTCAAAACAATCAGGTCAAGATTCTTTTCTCTGAGTTTTCTCCGGGCATTCACGACTGCATCATCGGTCTCCAGCGCAAATCCCACAAGTATCTGGTGCTGTTTGCGGCGCCCTGCCTCTTTGAGAATATCGGGGTTGGGGGACAATTCGATTTTCAGCCGCCCGTCCTTGATCCCCTCCCGCTTGATCTTGCCCGCTGCGGGTGCAACCGGCGTGAAATCCGCAACGGCCGCAGCCATGATCAGAACGTCCGTGGCGGGAAATTCGCGAAGCACCTCGTTGTTCATCTCGATCGCAGTACGTACGTCGATTCTTCTGACATTGCGGGGCGTTTCAAGGGGAACTGGACCGCTGATCAGTGTAACGTCAGCACCTCTCTGTGCCGCAGCGGCGGCCAGCGAGAATCCCATTTTTCCCGACGATCGGTTCCCGACGTACCGAACCGGATCCAGCGGCTCCTCGGTCGGGCCTGCAGTCACCAGCACACGTCGTTCGCCAAAGTCCCGGTGGGCGTTCGTCAGAACCCGGTCCAGCTGTGCAATCAGCACGTCAATTTCAGGCAGGCGCCCCGGTCCGCTGAGCCCGCTTGCAAGCTCTCCAGGCTCCGGGTCCACGACCGTGCATCCGCGTTCGCGGAGAATGCGGATATTGGTCTGCGTTGCATCATTCGCAAGCATGTCGACATCCATGGTTGGAGCGACAATGAGGGGAGATCTGACTGCGAGCACCAGCGTGGTAAGGAAGTTGTCGGCCACGCCGTGGGCAATTTTCGCAATGGTGTTGGCCGAGGCGGGAGCGATCAGCATGACATCGGCCCACATCGCGAGTTCGATATGACGGGTCCATTCCTCCGTTGTCTGAGAAGCGGACCGGGGAAACATCTCCACAATCACAGTTCGGCGGGAGAGGACCGACAGCGTCAGTGGCGTAATAAATTCCGTCGCCGCCGGCGTCATAACAACCTGGACCTCTGCCCCGCTTCTGATCAATTCCCGGACGAGGTACGCACACTTGTAGGCGGCGATCCCACCGGTGACGCCCAGTAGAATGTGTTTCCCGGTAACCATCGGGTCCGGCGAGGAATTATTCCTCGTCCTCCTCCACCTCTGGCGCCGTGTCTTCCTCTACCCGTGGAAGTTCCTCTTTCTCACGATAGCGCCATTCGAGTTTGCTCTGCAGGAGTTCATCAAGCGCCAGATCGGTCGGTTTGGGCCGGTGCTCGAATTCCACCGCAATCCGGAGCTGATCCGGATTGATATCGTTCTCTTCAGTCTCGGATTCGGTCTTCGTCACGACCAATTCGATCCGCTGGTTGAACTCTATTTTGACATCCTCGTTAAGCTGCCGCGCCCGTTTGGACGCCGCAACAATGGACTCATGGACGTTCTTCTCCTCACGATTGAAGAACTCCAGATCAATCGGTTTCAGCGGCATACGATCTCTCCCTCATCATGATTGATGTATATATGTTCGCACAATTTCTTCGACCTCCTGGACCGCCCGATCCAGGACATCGTTGACCACCTGGTGGTCAAACTGTGATCCAAGCTCCAGTTCCAGCGGAACCCGCTCCATCCGTCGGCGAAGCGTTTCCGGAGCTTCGGTTTTCCTGTCGCGCAGCCGTTGCATCAGGATCTCCAGGCTCGGAGGGCGAATGAAAATCAACAGCGCCTGCGGGTAGCATCGCTGAATGGAGAGCGCTCCTTTCACATCGACATCGAACAGGAGACGGCGTCTGGCAGCCCTCGCCCGGTCCACTTCGCGTTTCAGCGTGCCGTAGTACTCCCCGTAGATCTCCTCCCACTCGACAAACTCTCCGGCCCCGATGCGTCGCTCAAATTCTTCCCGTCCCAGGAACAGATAGTCCTTCCCATCCGTTTCGCTCGATCGTTTCGGCCGGGTGGTTGCCGAAACCGAAAATTCCATCTCCGGAAACCGGGAGAGGATAGCCCGGGCAATTGTGGTTTTTCCGGACCCGCTTGGCGCGGACACAACGATCAGCCCGCCATCCACCTTGCTCCCGGGATCCATCACTATTCAATATTCTGGAGCTGTTCGCGGATTCGTTCGAGTTCCTCTTTCATCTGCACCACACTGTGTGCGATGGCTGTCTCACCGGATTTTGAACCAATTGTGTTCACTTCCCTGTTCATTTCCTGTATCAGGAAGTTCAATTTTCGGCCTGCCGCCTCCTCGCGCTCCACCGCCTGCAGGAAGAATGCAAGGTGGCTTCTGAAACGAACACACTCCTCGGTCACATCAAGCTTGTCCGCAAGAAGAGCAATCTCGAGTTCAAGCCGGCCCGCATCGATGTTCTGATCGCCAGCGAGGAGCGCAATTCGTTCCCGCAGCCGTTCGCGTTCTGCCGGGATCTCCTGCCGGGCCAGCTGTTCGATCCGGTCGAGAATGTCGGACAGCATAGTCAAGCGCGCGCGGAAATCCTTTGCGAGCTGTTCTCCTTCGCCTCGGCGCATCTGCAGGAGATCATCAAGAGCTCCCTCAAGGGCAATTGCGGCAGTTTTCCATTCGACGTCATCATTTTGTTCAAGTTCCTGTGGCTCAAAGATATCCGAAAACTGAAGGAGGTGCTCTAGCTTTACCGTCTGGCGGAGCCGGACTGCTTTCCGCAGGTCATTCAGCAGCCTGTAGTACGCCCGCGCGGCCGGGATGTTCAGGCGGAGCGATGCGGCGGCCGACGACTCGCGGTTCACGGTAACGAGAACGTTGATTTTTCCCCGCACAATCTTCTTTCGGACAAGTTCCTTGATATCATTCTCGCGCAGCGCAAGCGTACGGGGCAGTCTGGGAATAATCTCAAGGAAGCGTCCATTGACGCTCCGGATCTCCGCAGAGACACTGATCCCCCCCGACTCAGCCTCTCCGTGGCCGTACCCGGTCATGCTGGTGACCATGGGCAAAATCCCGGATTTTGGTTCAGGAATATAAAAATACCAAAATATGCCTCTATTAGCAATCAGAAGTTCCCCACCGGATTTCGTCCTTCTTTCCCACACATTGTCAACACTCGAACTGGTGATATTTGGCACTACGGGGGGTTTTTCAATATATTGTTCACAACTTCATGATAAGCAATTACTATACACTCCATTCCGTTACCCGTTCATTACGGGCCCTCCTCGCAGAAAGCAGAATTTCGCAGATTTACACCCAGGCCGGGGACGAGCTGGTCATGGCATTTGAAGGTGGCGAGTCATCTCTCGTATTCAGCGCGGACCGTGAGTTACCAACATTCTATATCAACTCCAGGACGGCGCGTGCCCGGTCAAACACCGCCGATCTTCTGAAAGACGCATGGGGACGGTCATTCCGGGACATCCGCATCAGCCCTTCCGACCGGATCGCAACGCTTGAGTTGATGTCTGGAGACGCAATTGTCTTTCAGGTTGCCGGGGCCAGGTCCAACGCGTTCCTCCTCAATGAGCAAAACGTCGTTCTGGATGCTTTCAAACGGCCCCGGCAGAGTATCGGGCGAACTATCACTATCCCGGTCCATGAAGTTGTCTACGACTTTAGCTGTCTTCAAGACGACTGTCGTGCCCGCCCTACAGAAAACGCCGCGCGGCTGATAAAAGATCGGTTCCCGATGCTCGGACCGGTGGTCGTGCGAGAACTATTCAGCAGAAGCGGCCTCGTCCCTGATCATCCCGCCGGGCAGCTCTCATCCGCCGATCTCGCGCACATCGAAACAGCGGGAAGGGCGATCCTTCTGGAGCTTGCCCATCCCCGGCCACGGATTTACTATGACGAGTCCGGGACCCCGCGGCACTTTGCCATCATCGAATGCACGCATCTCGATTCCTTCACACAAGGGAATTTTCAGGATATTCATGAGGCGATCAGAACATTTCTCTTCCGGTCGCGCTCGGCAGCTCAAACATCCTCGGCACTCGGGTCACTGCGCGCATCTCTGCGACGGACACTTGAAAAACTCACGCGGGCTCGCACCGCCATGCTTGATGAGGCACATGAAGCTGAGCGCTCGACAGAGTATGAACGAAATGGCACGGCTATTCTCTCGATGCTTCCCGCTCTCCGGAAGGGGGCGTCCGAGTTCCAAGCACCTCACGGAAAGGTGCAGCTCGATCCGGCGCTCTCCCCCGTACAGAATGCCGAGAGGTATTTCAACCGCGCTCGGCGTGCACGCACCGCGGCGCTTGAAAAGGAAGCCAGGCTGCAGGATGTCAACGCCCGTCTCCATGCGGCTCACACGCTTCTCGCCGCGCTCGACGAGATCGGGTCAGACAGCGAGCTCGACTCATTTCGGCGCACCCACGCACAGGAACTGGACCGATTCGGACTCAGTCAGAGAGCACAGAAACAACAGGAGCTCCCTTTCCGGGTCTTCCGTGTTGATGGCGGGTTCACCGTATGGGTAGGAAAGAGCAGTGCAAACAATGACCTGCTGACGATGAAATACGCTAAACCCAGGGACCTCTGGTTCCACGCGCGCGGAGCAAGCGGATCACATGTTGTTTTGAAGATTGCGACAGGAAAGGGAGAACCCGGCAAACGGGCAATCGAGGAGGCGGCGTCCATCGCAGCGTACTACAGCAAGATGAAGTCCTCTTCGCTTGTGCCCGTCGCGGTAACCGAGCGGAGGTTTGTTCGGAAACCCCGAGGATCTTCCCCCGGGAGCGTTCTGATTGAACGTGAACGGGTTGTATTTGTCCGGCCTCATCTCCCCAACAGGGACCGGGGAGAACCCTATCCCTGATTGACAAAGATTCAAAGGAGTATCTCATGCCGAAAAGAAAACGACCTCTCGCTCCCGACCCGCGGCGTATGGCCATGGCAACCCGTGCAATTCACGGAAACGCGCTGACGCCGCACGCGGGGCCTGTTGCCCCTTCGCTCTGGCAAACCTCGACCTACCGGTTTGCCAACTCAGGCGATCCGATTCGATACGCCGAAGGGGACCCCGACGTGTACGTCTACTCACGATATCATAACCCCACGGTTGCCGAGGCAGAGAGCAGGCTGGCTCTCATGATGGGCGTGGATAAGGCTTTGCTTGTAGCATCGGGCATGGCTGCGATATCCTCCGCCCTTCTTTCTGTGGTTCGAAGCGGGGATGAGATCATCAGCACTCCTGCTCTATACGGTGGGACATACCGGTTCTTCAGGGACATTCTTCCCCGTCTGGGTCTTGCGGTACGGTATGTTTCACCTAGCCGCCTGGAGAAGATTCCTTCCATGGTCTCATCGAGGACCCGGGCGGTGTACCTGGAAACCCCAACCAATCCCACTCTTGCCGTTGTTGACATTGAACGACTTGTGACCATGGTTCGGCGTGCAGAACGGACTGTGCGCCGGAAGATTGTTGTATTTGCGGACAATACATTTGCGACCGTTCTGAATCAAAACCCGATCCACTTCGGCGTAGATGTGCTTCTGGAAAGTGCAACAAAGTACCTTGGAGGACACAGTGATCTTCTTGCCGGAGTCGTCGCCGGACCCGAAGCGCTCGTCAAGGGCGCTCATACCCAGATGAAGTACATGGGCGGATGCGTCGATCCGTTTGCCGCTTTTCTCCTTCTGCGGAGCCTGAAGACCTTTGAGCTGCGCGTTCAACGGCAGAATGAGAATGCGCTGCATCTGGCGCGGGTCCTTCAGGGGCATCAAAATGTCCGCCGGGTCCTCTATCCCGGACTGCCGTCGCATCCTGACCACCTCATTGCCCGAAAGCAGATGGTCGACGACGGCGGACGCGGATTCGGCGGTATGGTAACGATCGAAGTCAAGGGGGGGGTGCGAGCGGCAGCGAGAGTCTGTGACGCTCTGCGTGTGGCGGTAAACGCAATGTCGCTCGGCGGCACCGAAACACTTGTCAGCATTCCGGTCTATTCTTCACATATCAAGATGTCCGCCAGGGAGCTCGCACGACACGGTGTTCGTCCAGGCATGATCCGCATCTCTGTAGGAGTCGAGGGCATTCGAGACCTGGCAAGGGATTTCTTCCGGGCTCTTGATGTTCTCGGGTAATCTGGAGCAGACTCATTACCAGCGACACGATTGGTGTTTCTTGATTTTCAGACAGGGTTTGGTTAGGTTAAAGAATTATGGCAGTCCGACAGCCCGTATTGCAGTACAACCATTAGATCGGAGCCGATGGTGAAGACCAGTTCATTGTCCGTTGCAATAATGTGCACAGGTGTTGTCGTTGGAGGGCTCTCCCTTTCTGTAACGGGGTGCTCACCAAGAGAAAATGAACTGATGGTTGCCCGAGTGGGGGACGAGGTCATATCGCTCCCCGAATATGAGCGGATGTACAAAAAGAGCAACACGGCTTCGCCCGGGGATTCATCTGTGAGCCAGGAAGAGCGGGAGCAATTTCTTGGCCTCCTTGTAAAGTACCGGCTGAAGCTCAAGGACGCGTACCGGTCCGGGCTCGATGGTGAGGCGGATGTTGTTCGGGAAATTGAACACTACAAGGGGAGTCTTGCACAATCATTTCTTACAGATCGGGAGGTGATGGCACCCGGGGTCAGGAGGCTCTATGACCGGAAGAAAGAGGAAATCCGGTGCAGCCATATTCTTCTGGAACTTCCCGTGACGGCCACAGCCGAGGAATCAACCAAGGCCTATGCCCTGGCCTATGACCTCATCGGTCAGCTTAAACAGGGTGCGGATTTTGGAGAGCTGGCATTGAAGTACTCAAAAGACCCCTCGGTCGGCGCCAACCGGGGAGATCTCTACTATGCGAGCGGTGGAGATTTCGTTGAACCCTTCGAAACCACGGTGTATTCATTGAAAACCGGGGAAATCGCTTCTCAGCCCGTCAGAACCCGATTTGGCCTTCACGTAATTAAAGTCATCGATCGAAAACCCTCACCCGGCCAGATCCGCGCCAGCCACATCATGATTCGCTTCCCCACGATGTCGCCTACTCCCGAAGACACTATGGCGACCCTTGAAAAAATCCGGACGATTCAGGACAGCCTTGCGATGGGTGTTGAGTTCGCAGCGCTCGCGCAACACAATTCTGACGATGGTGGCTCTGCAGTAAGCGGGGGTGATCTGGGGTTCTTTGGCCGGCGCCGATGGATACGCCCGTTCGATGACACCGTTATGACTATGCAGCCCGGTCAGCTTTCCGGTATTGTCCGCACCTCATATGGCTACCATCTCATCAAATGCACAGATCAGAAGCCGCCCCAGCCGTTCCAGGAGGTCAAACAACAGCTCGAACAGACGTACCAGCAGCGAAGGTTTCAGGAAGACTATTCCGCCTACCTCAGCAACCTCAAGAGCGAGCTGCGGTACCAGCTCCTTGACTCGGTTGTTGCGCGGTTCACCGCCGCGCTCGATTCCGGAAAAACCGCACGCGACTCCGGTTGGGACGCGGGGGTGAGCCCCCGGCTTCGCTCCACGACCATTCTCACGATCCTCGGCCGGCCGGTGACCGTTGACAGCTTTATCACCGTCTTGCTTCTGCGGCCGGATCTTACCAATCAGCCGTTGCGCGCGTCGCATGTCTCCACCATCATCGAAAAAGTAAGCGAACAGCTTTTATACGGCGCGAAAGCGGAACCGCTGGCTCAAGAGAATCCCGAGTTTCGCTCGATCCTTCGCGAATACAAGGAGGGTATCCTGCTCTACCAGATTGAACAGGAGAGAATCTGGAGTAAAATAACCCCGACTGATTCCCTCCTGCACGTGTATTTTGCAGCTCATCATGACAAGTTCCGATACCCAGACCGCGTGCGCTTCTCGGAACTCAGATATACCTCTGAAGCCACTGCGCGGGCAGACCGTGAACGTTTGCGGACCGGAAGCACATTCTCCCAGCTCGCCCTTCAGGATTCCCTGCGCATGGCCCAGCCTTCCGTTTTCCAGGTTCGCTTTGGCCGCGGATCTGCGACCCTCGGTCGCGCCGTCAAGAAGTCACTGGACTCTCTTGCCGCACAGATGAAGGATGACAGTGCGCTGTCGGTTCGCCTGACCGTCTCCCCTGATACGCTGACCGGAAAAGAAAAGTCCATGCGGCTTGCCCAGAGGCGCATTGAAGGCATAAGGACCTATCTGACAAAGACACACAGCTTCAAAGAAGAACGGGTAATCCCGCGCCTCCAGCCGCAACCGGCGGATTCCACATCGAAGAAGGTACGAGCAGAACGGACCGATCTCATGGTGGCGGACGTTGTGGGTCGGCAACCACATGTCATCGGTACTGTCAGCCAACAGGTGCTTGACCCGGCGACTGACGAGCGGGCCCGGAGGGCGGATTCCTTGACGGTCGGGCAGGTTGCACTTCCGTTCTTCTTCAAGAATGGATACGCTGTTGTCCGCCTTGACGGCCGCGAGCCCGCACGGTTAAAGACGTTTGAAGAAGCGGGTCCTGAAATTTCCACGGCATTTCAGGATTATGAGGCGAAGCGACTAGAGCAGGAATGGATTGAGAGGCTGAAGAAGGAGTTTCCAGTTGTCGAGCGGAAAGATGTATTACAGAGCGCGTTTGTCTCTGTCCGGTAGTGCCAGAACCAGGGTTCTGCTCTTTCTTGGAGCGTGTCTCCTCATCGCCGGTTGTTCCGACAGAAGACAGGACGGACGTTACCTTGCGCGGGTTGGAACGGCTGAGCTGACTGCGGAAGACCTGGACTTTCTGGCTGATTCCAGCAGCATTACGGGTCGATCCCGCAGGGACGCGGTCAACGAGTGGATTGTGAACGAGCTTCTCTATCAAGAAGCGGCCCGCCGAGGTCTCACCGCCACCAGCCTGTACCGTCGCCAGATTGACGATGCGAAGAAACGGTTGGCAATCGCCGCTCTTCTCGACCGTGAGCTTTTTGCCGCGAACGACACCGTTATGGTCAACGACGCCGCGGTGGAGGCAGCGTACAAAGCGTCGGCGTCCGACTATACTCTCCGTGAGGATGTTGTTCTGGCTAGTTTTATCTGCTTCTCGGACCGAGATGCCGCCAACGGCTTTCGCTCTGCCGTGCTCCGCGGAATGAACTGGAACGATGCTGTTCGGGAGGCCCACAGCGATCCGAAGACCTCCCCCCTCGTACTCCGCACGGCACACCGCCAGTATTTTACCCAATCCACTATGGTCCCCACGGAACTCTGGCGCCTGACGCGGTCCCTCGGCCGTGAGGATGTTTCCTTCGTCCTCCAGGCCGGGCCGGGATACTTCGTTGTGAAGAGCTATGGCGTGAAACGTCAGGGCGAGGCTCCCGACCTTGACTATGTCCGCGACGACATCCGTCAGCGGCTCCTTATCACGGAGCGCCGCGCCCGATATGAGCACCTCGTCGAGGACCTCCGCACCCGATACGGCATCGATGTCAAGTTGGACGGCGCCGAGGAAGCCGGCGGAAAAGCTCTTGAATGACACCTGTGCATGAGGAAAAGGAGGGGTGGAGAATGAACCAGCTGATTTGCCGGCGCATGGGATGGATGATGCTCCCGCTCGCGATGGTGACCATGGCAGTTGCAGCGTTCGCTCAGACGCTTGATCGTGTCGTTGCCGTTGTCGACAATGACCTGATTCTCGAATCGGAATTGAACGCCCAGGTGCAGTTCTTTGTGTTCAACAACCGTGTCGATCCGAATACGCCCGGGTTGAAGGATCAGGTGCTGCAATCAATGATCAACGAAAAACTGATTGTCGCCAAGGCAATTGAAGACAGCGTCACCGTGACCGACGACGAGGTGCAACAGCAACTCGACGCGGTGATTGCCCAGCGTATCCAGCAAGCCGGTTCTGAGGCTCGCCTTGAGGAATTATGGGGGATGCCCATTGGCCGCATCAAGCGGGAATTCAGAGATGAGATGAGAAAGTCCCTGCTCTCGCAGAAACTCCAGCAGCAGCGTTTTGGAGTTGCACAGATCAGCCGTCATGAAGTGGAAAATTTCTATGCTGCGTTCCGCGACAGTCTCCCCCGCGTCAACGAAGAGGTCGAGCTTGCCCATATTTTCATCAAACCCCGCATCAGCGATGACGCGCGCGCTGCTGGCACCGCGCTGATGATGGCTCTGTTGGACAGTTTGAAGGCAGGGGCCGACTTCGCCGACCTCGCGCGGCGGCATTCCCAGGATCCCGGTACCGCATCGAATGGCGGCGATCTTGGGTTCGTTCGTCGCGGTCAGTTTGTAAAAGACTTCGAAACTGTCGTCTTCTCCCTGAGCGTCGGACAGGTATCAGGAATCATCGAAACCGATCGCGGCCTTCACATTGTTCAGCTTCTGGAGAGGCGGGGGGATGCCGTCCATGCCCGGCATATCATGTCCCGGATCGAGCGCGACCGTACCAGCGATGAAGCAGCAATTCAGCTGCTGGATTCACTCCGAGCGAGAATCGTCGCCGGCGAACGCTTTGCCGATATCGCCCGCCAGTATTCTCAAGACACGGAAAGCAATCTCCTCGGCGGGAATCTCGGAATACTGGATCTTCAGTCTCTAGATCAATCCTGGTTGGCCACTGTCGAACCGCTCGCAGAGGGTGAAATCAGCTCACCCGCGCGATTGACGGTCGGATCCACATACGGATACCACATTGTCTGGGTCAAGAAGCGTATTCCCGCCCACACCATGACCCTCGAACAGGACTACCGGAAGATCGAAACAATCGCANNGCTCTCCTGGCTCGCGGACACTGCCTTCTGGTCGGTGTTCCGGGACTGGCAAAGACCCTTCTCATCAAAACGCTGGCAGAGGTCCTTGACCTGAAGTTCAGCCGAATCCAGTTCACACCAGACCTCATGCCAAGCGATATTACCGGCACAGAGATTATCGAAGAGCAGACTGCAAGCGGGCAGAAATCGTTTCGATTCGTGCGAGGCCCTGTCTTCGCCAATATGGTCCTTGCCGATGAAATCAACCGCACACCTCCAAAGACCCAGGCGGCCCTCCTGGAGGCGATGCAGG
>DKBG01000241.1 GCA_002451155.1 Ignavibacteria bacterium UBA6906 | reverse complement strand
CGTCTGGGGGGCAGGATCAAAGGGGGTCACATTTCTGAATATTGTTCCGGGTGCAGAAAAGATTACCCACGTCGTTGACGTCAACCCCCGAAAAAAGGGGATGTACGTATCCGGTACGGGTCAGGAGATCATTGAGCCTGGGGTGCTGCAACGTCTACGGCCAGACGGAGTGGTGATCATGAACAGCCTGTATGAGTCGGAGATCCGGGCCGTGCTGGATGATCTTCAGGTGAACGCTGAACTTCTCGTCGCATGAGGGCGACTCAAGCCAGTCCAGGTAGAGGCGAAAGAGCTTTGATCGGCGACGCGAAATCTGTTGTACACTGTTGATGGAGAATGATTCATGAAATGGCTCAAAGAACATTCCGTTGTCCTGGTCGGCACGTTTCTCACAGCAGTGCTCTCTCTTCTCTATCTCGGCTCTGAGAGTATCTGGGTCGACGAGGTATACAGCATCCGGAGCGCCATGCAGCATCTCTCCCTGATTCAGCTTCTCGTCCAGGATGAAGGCCGGATGATTCTGTACTATGTCATTCTCAATCACTGGCTTGGGCTGGGAAACGACGAGTTCACTGTCAGGCTCCTGTCGGCACTGTTTTCCATTGCTGCCGTACCATTCCTGTACGCAACGACACGTCGTCTCTTCGACCGCCGTGCCGCCGGTTTTGCGGCATTCCTCTTCGCGCTGAATCCCTTTGTGCTCAGATATGCGCAGGAGGCGAGAAGCTATAGCCTCTTCCTGTTGCTGGCGACGGTGAGCACCTACTTTTTCGTTCTGTATGTCCAGCGCCGGACCGCACTAGGCTGGATCGGGTGGGTTGTCATTTCGATTCTGGGCGTGTATGCGCACTTCTTCCAGTTGCTCATCGTCTGCGCTCATACAGTCTCGCTGGCTTTCCTGCCCCGCCGTTCGGCGCCCTGGGCGGCAGCGATCGGCGGATGTATTCTGGTGAGTGCCTTCCTCATTCCGATACCCCTTCTTGCCATGGAAAAGGGAGTCACCGGCATTACCTGGATCCTTCGTCCTGATACCCTGTTGATTCTGGATACCCTCCGTCAATTTGCCGGTAGCCTGCCGGCACTCCTGCTCGTGTATCTTCCGCTGAGTGGATACGCTCTCTGGCATGGTGTGCGCCGGGTCGGACGCGAGTGGCAGGGTGGGGAGGCCTGGCGGTACGCACTGGTCCTGCTCTGGTTTGGTCTACCGTTCGTCGGGACAATTCTCGCCTCCTATATCGTCCAGCCGATGTTTGTCCCGCGGTATCTGATCGGAATTGTGCCAGCGGCGATCCTTCTCGCTGGAATCGGTTTTTCAGAGTTGAAGAAACCGGCACTATGGATCATGCTCGGTGTTCTCATTGTTACGAGCGGGCGTTCAATCGGGAAGGTCTATTTCGAGACCGATAATGAACAGTGGCGTGAGGTTACGCAGACAATTCTCCAAGAATCACACCCTGATGATGCTCTTGTCTGCTACGCATATTTTGTCCACTTGCCGTACGAGTACTATGTCAGCAGAGACGGCTCGCCTGAAAACGCTCCGCGGCTTGTCGACGTTATGTCGAATGACAGTACTCGCGCGCACCTTTCCGATATGCCGCCTCCGGATCTTGCTGTCATCGATTCCCTTTCCCTCTCCCATCCACGGGTCTGGCTTCTCCTTGCGCATGACTTTGACTATATGGGACGCGGAAAAGACAGGGATCTCATAGAAGACGCTCTTGATTCACACTACGCGAAGGTCTCGGAAAAGACGTTCACCGGAGTGCGAATGCGTCTCTATGTCAGGAGGCATTCTCCGTAGCTAGTGAAGTCTGAGGGCGGCCGGGATCCGCGACCCTGATGATCCGGCCGCCGCGTCCCGCAGTTACTCATCTCTCCACATCGTTCATTTCTCTGGCCTACCCTGTCCTCTTCCGCGTCCGCTTCGGATCGCGATTTCAGCAATTCCAGGAGCAATTCAGCCACTTCTGTCAAGTGCGGATCTCTCCGGGTATGGCATGCGATGTGCGCCATTTGCCGCATCAGGATTCTATCATCTCCCAGCTGCCTATGCGTTACACTGCATCTCCGGGCGTACTCGCACTCGTTACTCTTGCGCTCCTTGCTCCGGCTTCGCTCCCGGCTCAGTCCGACATCGTTCGCGTCTGGGCCGTAGACGACGGTGAGAAAGTACGTGCGGATGATCTCCAACATTGGGCTGCGACTGACCCCGCCAATGTCGTTTGGGACGGGTCGTCGATCCTGCTCCGCGGAGCCAGGAATGAGATTATCGCGTTTCAGCTGATTCTCGAAACATCGAATCAGTGGGCATCAGCTGTCGAAGTCTCTTTAGACACTCTGCGAGGCGCGACGCATATCATCGCCAACACCGGCGGGATCGGAGACCCCTTCGATTACGTCGGGAAGAGGATCGAACTGTTTGTGGAGCAATACATCCATGTGACCGACCGCTCTCCCTGGAACGGATCGTGGGGATGGTGGGGGGCGCGTCCATTACCCGATGAGGAACACATCGGTTGGATTCCGGATGCGTTAGTGCCGGCTGAAGCCCCTCCCGGCGTGTACGATCATGGGACCGGCGGAATGCCCTTCGCAATTTCTCCCCGCAGGAACCAGGGCGTATGGGTGGATATCTACATTGACAGAGATGTTCCCCCCGGCTGGTATGACGGCATCGTACGCGTGTCAGAGAGCGGCCGTCTGACGCACGCGATCCCGGTTCGCCTCCAGGTGTATGGCTTCACTCTCTCCGACACCACCCATTTAAGGAACTTCGCAGATATCCCACCCCAGTTGATCGAACTGCACGGTGTAACCCGCGGGACCCCCGAATATTGGTCGATTTTCCGGCACTACATGAATCTGGGACACCGGCACAGAATGGATTTTACGGACGGAGGAGCGGATATCTTCACCTTCCGGAGTAATCTGGGCGGCTACTACACTGGCGGTTTGTACACGGCGGCAGCGGACTATCAAGGTCCGGGGGAGGGTGTCGGTAACCGAGTTTACAGCATCGGGACCTATGATCAGCCCGAAGCGGGGTATGCGTCAGGGTTCTGGCCGACAGTGGACACGGCGTGGCAGAGGGCATCCGATGAGTGGGAGCTCTGGTTCCGCCAGAACGCGGACAACGTTCTGCGGTTCAAGTATATGAGCGACGAACCACAACCTTCGGCATACGGTGATGTCATCGAACGGGCCGGATGGATTCGAAACGGCACGGGGCCCGGCAGGGACCTCCGAATCTTCTGTACCGCGCCGATGAATCCCGCGCTCAGAGGGAGCGTGAATGTGTGGGCCCTCACGGGGCAATCGGGCTACGAGGAGGCAGGTGTGACCTACGGGTATATGCCGGTGACGGCAGACACTCTTCGGGCTGCAGGGGATCTTGTCGGAATCTATAACGGAACGAGACCCGCGTATGGCCAGATGTCCGCGCTTGACAATTTTGCAGCGGACTGCAGGGTCACTCCGTGGATCGCGTGGAAATACAATGTGGACTTCTATTTTCTCTGGGAAATCGGGCAGTACGCTGCGAGCAGGAAGAATTCCTGGGTTGAACAGTACTGGACCGTCGACGGAGGGAAGATGTGGGGCGACGGGCAGTTCATATACGCGGGGGAAGACAATCTCTTCCCTGGAGACAGCCGGGGAATTCGCGGCCCGATCGCCTCTATTCGCCT
>DKBG01000082.1 GCA_002451155.1 Ignavibacteria bacterium UBA6906 | reverse complement strand
CGCGGTAAGCACGTTGATGAGCTGCGCGAACTTTTCCGCCGGCCAGCGGTTCGGCGGCTTCCCCGCCCCTGGGTGATACCCGATCGCCAGTGGCCTCTCTCCTTGCACCCGCCGCAAGTACTCAATTCCCTCCCGTTCCTCGTCCGCCTTGAGCGTGATCTCCAGACTGAGGTCCGGAGTCCCGATCCCCGCCTCTCCGGCAATGTCCAGGTTGCGGAGCGTCTGGTGCCGATGGGAATCGTTTCGCCAATCGAGCGAAACCTGCACATTGAAGAAAAAGGATGATGGGTTCTCGTTCCCGTCAAGG
Source organism: Ignavibacteria bacterium UBA6906 (assembly GCA_002451155.1). Classification (GTDB taxonomy): domain Bacteria; phylum Bacteroidota; class Ignavibacteria; order UBA10030; family UBA6906; genus UBA6906. The sequence continues at coordinate 3,988 of DKBG01000082.1, read as the reverse complement.
CTCTTGACACCGACCCGGACCGGCGCGCGGGAGAGAAACGCAAGGAGATCGCTTGTGAATGAGGTCGAAACGGTCCCCGGAACCAGCACGAGGTCGAACCTCCTGGCCCTGAGTGCCCGAATGAACCTCATACCCCTGAAGGCGCTCCTGCCGAGGAAATCCTTTTTGTCATACAGAATGGTTTCGTCCAGAAAGCGGTTGTTCCGCATCACCTCGTGGTTCACCGCACTCGTCATCAAGGCGATATGTGCGCCGGCGTACCGGGCACGCAGTGCGCGGAGGAGCGGCACGACACAGAGCATATCACCGAGTTGGTTGTGCTGGCGGATCACCAGAATCCGCCGGAATGGCTGCCCGAACGGGTCCGCCGGACGACGGGAGCGGAAAAGGAGCCGGAGCACCGCTCGCACGGCACCCTTGAGGGACAGTTCGAGGGAACGAAGCATAGGCGGTTACCCTGACGAGGGCTTCCCTTCGGGCGGCTTTTTCGGTGTGATGTCCTCGAACTCGGCGTCCTGGACGTCGGAAAATTCCTGCTTTGGAGGACGCGCAGAGGTCTTCTCTCTCGGCGGGCGGGGCGTCGCGCTCTGGGTCAGGAAGGTCATCAGCGAACGGACAAGCCGGAAGAGAACAAACCCGATGATCGTATACAGAATCAGCCTGATCATTTCAGAATCCTACTTCGCGACCGGTGGGTTGTAATACTCGACCGCCGACCGCGTTTGGCGAAAAATCTGCCGGACAAGATCCTCGTAGTGATCCCGCTGTCCCACAAAATCAATCTCCGCTGAGTTCACGATAAGAAGCGGGGTCGACTTGTACCTGAAGAAGAAGTAGTTGTAGGCCTCGTTCAGGTCCTTGATGTAGGATTCGTTCATCGCCAGCTCGTAGGACCGGGCTCGATTCTTGATGTTTGCCATCAGTCTCGGGACGCTGGACTGGAGATACACAACGAGATCCGGTGTCGGAACGCTGTGTTCGATACTGCTCACAAGCGTCTCATACAGCTTCAGCTCCTCATCCTGGAGGTTGAGATAGGCAAAGATCTTGTCCTTCTCGAAAATGTAATCGGTAACAAGGAACCGGTGGAAGAGGTCAGCCTGGAAGAGGTCCCGCTGTTGCTTGTATCGGGTCAGCAGGAAGAAGATCTGCGTCTGAAATGCGTACCGTTCCGGATCACGATAGAAGTCTTTGAGAAACGGATTTTCCTCAAACTTCTCCAGCACGACCTTGGCCCCAAGCGTTTCCCCAAGCATGACGGCCAGGCTGGTCTTCCCCGCCCCGATCACGCCTTCGATCGCTATATGGCGGAGCTCAGATTGTTCGATCAGTTTCTCCAGCGGTTCTTCTTTCGCCACTCAGTCTCCCTGGAATCAGACTTTGATATGGTACGTAGTCGGCATCACTCGTCCGCCCCCGCTGCATGCGGCGGCAAGCTCGGTAATCGTCATTCCGCTCACCGGGTGGACAAGATCCGGGGCGATCTCACGAAGCGGGAGAAGGACGAACCGCCTGTTTTCCAGATCGGGGTGCGGGACCTGGACCGTCTCCGTTTTCAGGACGACGCCGTCATAGACGAGAATGTCGAGGTCAATCTCGCGCGGTCCCCACCGCTCGCTGCTCGTCCTTCCCAGCTGCGCCTCGATCCCCTTCAACTCTACCAGCAGGTCAGGCGGCTCGAGCGTGGTTTCCAGCTCGACCACGGCATTCAGGAATTTCGGTTGATCGGCGTTTCCGTACGGATCGCTTTCATAGACCGGGGATACCCAGACGAGTCGCGTATCGCGCACTCTGGTCATCGCAGCAGCAGCATCGTTCAGGTATTTTTCCCGTTCTCCGAGGTTCGAGCCGAGCCCGACGAAGACATTGTAGGATTTCATCTCTTTTCCGTGACCTCGACTTCTACGTAATCTACCACGCCCTTGACGGGCGGGTGGGGTTTCCGCAGCCGGACCAGCACCTGATCCACCGAATGGAACTCCCTCAGCAGTCCTCGCGCGATCCGGGTCGCGAGGGTTTCGAGAAGGTAATATTTCTTCTCGAGAAACATTTTCTGGATGAACGAATAGGCTTTCTCATAATCGACCGTTTTAGTCAACGAATCGGTTTCCGCCGCGGCCGAGAAATCACAGTGCATCTCCAGATCGACCTCGAATTTCCCGCCGAGGTTCTGTTCGTCCTGCATGGCGCCATGATACGCATAGAAAACCGCATTCTTCAGCCGTATCACGTTGAGCTCGATCATGGATGTTTCCAGTAGAAAAATATAGAAATTGGCGCCGGGAGAATCAACCGAGCAGAGTGACCGCCCGGTCGATTCTCCTGACGCACGTATCCCTTCCGAGCACCACCATGAGCTCGAAGAGCCCTGGCCCGATGGCAATCCCCGTAAGCGCAAGCCGCAACGGGTGGATAAGCCTGGACCCCCCGACCCCCGAAGACTCAGCAACGCCGCGGATGACCCCTTCTACGCCTGCATGGTCAAAGGTGCCCAGGGAAAGCAGGCCCGCCCGGACCAGATGCAGGTGCCCGGCAGTCTCCGGTTTCCAGTTCTTCTTCTTCGACGCGTCATCGTACGTTTCCGGTTCCTTGAAAAAGTACCCGGCAAAGGAGACAAGATCGTCCAGTGAATTCAGCCGGTCTTTCATGAGATGAAAAACAGCCACAAGATACGCATCGCTCGTATTCGCAAATCCCGCTTCCTCCAGGATCGGGCGCGCCCGCTGGATGAGATCTGCATCAGAGAGTTCCCGGAGATAGACGCTGTTCATCCAGTCGAGCTTGGCAATATTAAACACTGCGCCAGATTTCCCGACCCGCTCGAGGGAAAAGGCTTCTGTCAGCTCCTGAAGTGAAAAGATCTCCTGTTCCGTCCCGGGGTTCCAACCCAGAAGCGCAACGAAGTTCACGAGTGCTTCCGGAAGGTAGCCCCGTTTGCGGTAGTCCTCAACAAAGACATCGACCTGTTTCCCGTCCTGCATCCTCCTCTTGCTCATCTTCGATCGGTCGGGGTTCAGGAGAAGCGGCAGATGGGCAAATGCCGGAAGCTCCCAGCCGAAATACCGGTAGAGGAGCAGGTGTTTCGGTGTGCTCGGGAGCCACTCCTCTCCCCTGATCACGTGTGTGACGCCCATAAGGTGGTCGTCCACGACGTTGGCCAGGTGATATGTCGGAAATCCGTCGGACTTCACGAGGACCTGATCGTCAAGCCGATCGCTTTCGAACTCGACTCTCCCCCGGATAATGTCATCAATCGCTATTGTCTCCGCTTCCGGAACCTTCATCCGAATGACCCCCGGAACTCCGGATTCGAGCTTCTGTTTTACTTCTCCCGGCGTCAGCTTCAGTGCTCGTCGATCATACTTCGGCGGAATCCGCAGTTTCTCCTGCTGCTTCCGCATCGCTTCGAGCTCTTCCTCAGAGTCGAAGGCATAATAGGCCTTGCCCTGTTCGACGAGCATTAGGGCGTGCTGCTTGTAGATCGCGGTACGTTCGGACTGAATGTACGGACCCACGGAGCCTCCCTTCCCTGGCCCCTCGTCATAATCCAGGCCGGCCCAGCGAAGCGATTCAATCAGGTTCTGCACCGCCCCCTCCACAAAACGCGTCCGGTCGGTGTCCTCAATTCGGAGGATGAAGACGCCACCGTTCCGCCGTGCATAAAGAAAGTTGTAGAGGGCGGTTCTCAGACCGCCGACGTGGAGAAATCCGGTTGGACTCGGGGCGAAGCGAACCCTTATTTGCGGCACGGGAGAATTCTCTGATAGTCAGTTCGTAATTTTACAATTTAGCAAAACGGACAGGGAAAAGCCATGAGAGCAGCGGAAACAACGTCGATACCGCCACATACCACAATACAAGTTCCAGTTAAGCTCCAAATCCCTTGCTTCAGGCAGATGCCGATGGAGCTCTCGATCTCGAATTTGTCCCACATGTAGGTCGACCAGTTCGGTCGACCCGCAGGGCAACGAATCTCGTCGCCCTACAA
>DKBG01000078.1 GCA_002451155.1 Ignavibacteria bacterium UBA6906 | reverse complement strand
GTGGAGTTTCCCAGGATCGCGGCTGTGATGAGAAGCGGGATGAGAATGAGGATATCAAGCTGTCCGCGGGCACAGAACAGTCCCGCCGTTACCAGCAGGGAGTCTCCTGGGAGGAAAAACCCCACCATGAGTCCCGTTTCAGAGAAGATGATTGCTGCCAGCCCGAAATATCCCCCCCAGATCACGATCTCTTCCAGAGTCGGGAGCTGCGGAAGCATGGCAAGAATGGTGTCCAATGGATTCTCTCGACTTCTCAAGGTGAAGGACAACACAAAAGTGCGGGAGGGCGTTCTCTGGGAAGGGGATGCCGTCCCGCAGCAAACCACCGCAAAGATACGACGTTTGAGCCTAAGAGACAACTCGAGAACGGCCCACCTTGACTGTCATCACATTCGCCCCTATCTTCTTCAAATACTTGCGAGGAGCTTTTCATGGCATCTGTCACCCCGCAAAATACCGTAGACCCGGTGGCTCTGGAGACGTCCGGCGGGCTGTCCCGGCGGCTCGGACTTGGCTCGGCCATCATGGTCGTCGTGGGATCGGTAATTGCGTCCGGTATCTTCCTCACCCCGCAGAGCGTTGCTGCGGCTGTCCAGGTTCCCGGTGTCATGATTGCTGTCTGGGTGCTGGCAGGGATCCTCACCCTGGCCGGCGCGCTGACAAATGCCGAAATCGCGAGCGAGATAGCCGCCCCGGGAGGGCAGTACGTGTTTTTCCGAGTTCTGTACGGCGATCTCCTTGCATTCCTGTACGGGTGGACGACCTTCATCGTTTATCAGACGGGATCGATAGCGGCCATCGCAGTCGCCTTTGCCAGGTATTTCGGGTTCTTCGTCGACCTCCCGCACCTGGGCCCGGATCTTGAAGCGTGGACGTTGCCTCTGATCGGCAATATCCATCCCTTTCAGGATATCGGGGTGAAGCTCATCGCGATTGCCGCGATACTCTTTCTGGCGGGGGTGAACTACTTTGGGGTGCAGTTTGGAGGCTTTGTCCAGAATATGATCACGACGCTGAAGGTGAGCGCGATCCTGGGTATTATTGTGTTGAGCTTTACCTCCTCGGTGGGAAGTACAGACCATTTCACACCGCTCTGGGGCCTCCCCAGCTCGGGGAATCTGCTCGCTGCCATCGGTGTAGCGATGATCGCTACACTCTGGTCGTATGACGGCTGGAACAGCCTGACGTATCTGGCGGGCGAGGTGAAAAATCCCAGGAAGAACATTCCTCTCGCCCTGATGGGCGGGACCATCGCAATCATCCTCATTTACGTGCTCACCAACCTCGCGTATCTCTATGTTCTCCCGATCGAGGAGATGGCGGGCTCGAAGCTTGTCGCGGCCGATGCAATGGAAAGGATCCTTCCGGGGGTCGGCGGCGGGCTCATTTCCCTCGCCGTGATGGTTTCGACGTTTGGAGGCTTGAACGGGACCACGATGACCACTGCAAGGGTGTATTTTGCGATGGCCGCCGACGGCCTCTTCTTTAAAACGATGGGGAAGCCGCATCCCCGGTTCCGAACGCCTGGCGTCTCCCTGGCCGTCCAGGCCGTCTGGGCCTCGATACTCACTCTCTCCGGGACGTATGACCAGTTGTTCACGTATGTGGTATTCGCCAGCTGGATCTTTTACGCCCTTGGGGCAGCCGGGATCTTCCTCATGAGGAGGAAGATGCATGAGCGGAAGGCCGGCTATCAGGTTCCATTCTACCCTGTCGTCCCTCTCCTGTTCGTCGGAGTGGCAACCTGGTTCGTCGTCAACACGTTTGTCCATCAGACCGCGGACAGTGTCGTCGGAGTGCTTCTCCTCCTTCTTGGCATCCCGTTCTACCTCTACTGGACCCGAACGATTCGACGGGGGGGTGGGCCCTCGCCCCGGGAGTCCTCCGCTTGAATATAGCGGAATCGGGCGGTATCTTGCAGTCTGTATGACCTCCATCAGGGAATCTCCTTCTTCGGTCTTCACGACTTCCGTCCAGTTCATGAAGGGAATTGGACCGAGGAAGGCGGCCGCGCTCGCGGGCGTTGGGATTCATGACCTCTTCGACCTTTTCTTCTATGTTCCCCGGAGATTCCTCGATCGATCCGCGATTGTCACCATAGCGGACCTCCGTCGCGGAGACTACGCAGCAGAACCTTCTCTCCAGCCTGACCTGTCCAAGTCGGACCCCGATCTGCCAGGCGTCCGGAAAGACGTCACCGTCATGGGGGAGGTGAGAAGCCACCGCGTACTTGGATCGGGCAGGCGCGCGCGGTTTGTTCTCGTCCTTGCCGACAGGACCGGCTCCATGCAGTGTGTCTGGTTCGGGGGTGTGCAATACTGGCGCAGGGCTTTTCGCATAGGAGAAGTTCTCGCCGTCTCGGGACAACCATCCTGGTACGCAAACGTGCTTCAGTTCGTCCATCCCGATATCGACAGGCTTTCATCGTCGGGAGAAGAGGGGGAGATGCAATGGACCAGCCTCCTGAATACCGGCGGACTCATTCCTGTATACCCTTCCGGACAGGATCTTGCACGTGCAGGTCTCGACAGCGGTGGATTTCGACGCGTATTGCACGCCGCAATCAGGACCTATCTGGACCGGGTCCCGGAGACCCTGCCACCGGACCTGATTCGGATCCGGTCACTTCTCCCCCTCGCAGAGGCGATCCGGTGTGCGCACTTTCCCTCGTCCCTCGATGATATCCCGGAAGGTCTGCGGCGGCTCAAATACGAGGAATTCTTTCAGTTTCAGCTGAAGCTTGCTCTCAGACGACACAGCGCGAAGAATGAGGAGGGAATTCCGTTTTCGGTGAAGAGCGCGCTCGCGAGACGGCTCGTTGAGTCGCTTCCGTTCACGCTTACGAAGGCGCAGGTGCGGGTGGTGAATGAGATAACCTCCGATATGGCCTCCGCCAGGCCGATGAACCGCCTCCTGCAGGGCGACGTGGGAAGCGGCAAGACGGTCGTTGCCCTCCTCGCAATGCTGATTGTTGTTGAAAACGGGTATCAGGCCCTGCTGATGGCGCCGACGGAAATTCTCGCCGAGCAGCACTACAAGACGCTTGTCCGGGTACTCGACGGGCTTCAGGTGAACATCCGCCTGCTCATCGGAGCGCAACGGAGCAAACTTCGACAGGATGTTCTCGAGGATGTGAGGCGCGGGAGCGCTCAGATCGTTGTCGGGACCCACGCCCTGTTTGAAAAGGGAGTCTCCTTTCCCAGGCTTGGTCTGGTCGTGATTGATGAGCAACATCGCTTCGGCGTCATGCAGCGCGCGCTGGTGCGAACCAAAGGCGAAAACCCTGACGTCCTGGTTATGACCGCCACGCCGATTCCACGGACCCTTTCCCTCACGCTCTACGGCGACCTTGACGTCTCGGTCATCGACGAGCTGCCTGAGGGAAGGAAACCGATTCGCACGCTCCTGAAGCATGAAGGTGAACGGGAAAGTGTGCATTCCTTCGTCCATGAGCAGGTACGCGGCGGGCGGCAGGCCTACTATGTCTATCCCCTCATCGAGGAGTCGGAAAAGGTCGATCTCAAGGCGGCGACGTTACACTACGAGGAGCTGAAGGAGAAGATATTCGCCGACCTCCGCGTCGCCCTGATCCATGGCCGGCTTGCCTCGGAAGAGAAAGACAGGATCATGGAGGACTTCAAAGCAAAACGGATTGATGTTCTGGTGGCCACCACAGTTATCGAGGTCGGGATCGACATACCAAATGCGACGGTCATGGTCATCGAGGATGCAGAGCGGTTCGGCCTTTCCCAGCTTCACCAGTTGAGGGGAAGGGTAGGGAGGGGGGCGGACCAATCCTACTGTATTCTCCTGTCCAGGCGATGGATTGTTGACCGGGCCGCCCGGGTTGGCGGAAAACCCGGCGCCGTGGAGGAGGAGCGGCTGGCGGAGCGGCGACTCGCAGCGATGGCTGCGACGAACGACGGATTCAGGATTGCCGAGATCGACCTGGAGCTTCGGGGGCCGGGTGATTTCTTTGGAACGCGCCAGAGTGGAATCCCTGAGTTCAGAGTTGCCAATATCGTCTCGGACGGAGCGGTTCTGGCTGAGGCACGCCAGGATGCGTTCGATCTTGTCAGGAACGACCCCTCGCTCTCGGATCCGTCGCACAGGGGGCTCGCCGATCAGCTGCGGCACCGCTTCAAGGAAGACCTCGCACTACTACGAGTCGGTTGACACCTTTCCTCCCTCGTTTGCACCTCCCCTGCGGTCTCCGTTCGTCGGATTATCCTCGAGAATGTTGAGAATTATCGCTGCAATTGACGTTTGTGCTGGGTTCGGGGCAGTGACCGAATCGGACAGCGCATCCCTCCGCCGCCGTCGCCCGCATCCGGGCGGATGCGTTGTCAGATGACCGGAGACATTCGTGCGGGGGTGATTGCACTCGATCACTCCGACGTCGCTCCTCTGAGGTCATCGGTTCATCGGAGAGATGTCTGACGGAGTTACTCACCAGCTGGTCCGCGGTCCCACCGGGTCGCCGGAGGATGTCATCGGTCGGACAGCGAGTTGACCGCGGCACACTCACTTTTTTCTTGACAACGATCATTAAAAGGCTATATTTATCACCAACAAACAGTGAGTTCAACTTTATCGGAGATTTTCTGGATTCATCTCTACCAAAGCTTCCTCGTCCCCAAGTGACGATCGCTCTTGTATATAATGTCAAAGAGGAAGTAGTAACTCCTGAATCACCGAAGGCCGGCACGTCAGCGATTCCTTCTGCGACTTTTCCCTCCTCTTTCTCTCCTGTCGGCATCGCTCCTGGTGTGAAGTCACCCGTGTCACGAACAGATCCCGTTCGCGTCAACGACCTGTATGCAGAATGGGATACGATGGAAACGGTCGATGCGGTGCGCGCGGCTCTCGAAGAGCATCATCAGGTCCGGATGATTGAGGCGAATGAAGACGCGTTCGAGCGATTACGGCAACGCGATTTCGATTTCGTGTTCAACATTGCCGAGGGACTTCATGGCTCGTCGCGCGAGTCTCAGATTCCCGCGATCCTCGAGATGTTGCAGATCCCATATCTCGGGTCCGATCCCCTGACACTCGGGATCTGTCTCGACAAATCGCGCGCGAAGGAAATTCTCGCGCACTACGGTGTGCCAACCGCGCCGTTCAGTGTCGTCTCTTCCATTGAGGAACTTCAGGATGTGCGGCTCCGGTTCCCCTCGATCGTCAAACCACTGCACGAAGGATCGAGCAAAGGCGTGTATGATTCCTGTGTGGTTCGAACACCTGAAGAGCTGGAACGGGAAGTGGGGACGATCCTCGACCTGTATCATGAGCCGGCGCTGATCGAAGAGTTTCTTCAGGGGAGGGAGTTCACCGTCGCAATCATGGGGAACGGCGATGCGTTGACCGTGTTCCCCGTCGTAGAGATCAAATTTGATTCGTTCCCCGCGGGTGCGAACCCGATTTACTCCTACGAGGCAAAGTGGGTATGGGATACGCGGGAGACGCCGCTCGAAATATTTGAGTGTCCCGCACCGTTGCCCGAATCGCTGCGAGAAGAAATTGAAACGTTGTGCCGCAAGGCCTACAGGGTGTTACGATGCCGCGACTGGGCTCGTATTGATATTCGTTGCGACGCGCGAGGAAAGCCGCACATCCTGGAGCTCAATCCGCTTCCCGGGATTTTGCCGAGACCCGAAGACCATTCCTGCTTCCCGAAGGCTGCTCGTGCAGCGGGAGTTTCTTATAATGAGCTGATTAACGGCGTACTGGAGATTGCCTTGCAGCGATGGGGCTTTTTTGGGCCGGATTGGGCATCTCAACAAAAGGGCACCAACTAAGGGGATTTATGGGCAAAAAGCTCAAGATTTCGGTTCTCTATAATCAGCCTGTTTCAGGAGAAGCGGAACAGCGAAAGTACATCAGTGAGAACGGCCAGCTCAAGGAGGGATCGGTGGTGCCCAAAGGCACGGAGGAACCGGTTCTGAAGAAACATCTCACACCGCAGGAAATGATTGATCTTTCTGAAGTCGGTGTTCTCGAGGAGATGGAGGACATCAAGGCCGCTCTTTCCTCTCTCGGTTATAGACCGTCGACATTCAACGTGGACAGTGACATCGACAGGCTCTACCGTCACTTGCTCTCTGAGAAACCAGATCTCGTCTTTAATCTCGTTGAAAGTCTGGAGAACGAGGCAATTCAGGAAATGCACGTTGCCGGGCTCTATGAGCTACTGAAGATTCCCTACACCGGTGCCGGTCCGCTCGCGCTCGGCACCGCGCTTAATAAACCACGGGTGAAGGAAATCCTTGCCTCCCACGGGATCAAAACACCGAAGTTCCAGGTTTTTCATCCGCTCGAGAAAATTGTTCCCGAGGAGGGGATGCAGTTTCCCATGATCGTCAAGCCCGCCCGGGAAGATGCGAGCGTCGGTATTTCGGACCGGTCCGTAGTCAATACGGCCGGGGAACTGCGCAAGCAGGTACGATTTATCTTCGAGGAATTCGAGCAGCCTGCCCTGGTGGAAGAGTACATTGACGGGAGGGAGCTGAATGTCGCGTTGCTGGGGAACAAAGAACCGGAAATCCTGCCAATCTCGGAGATCGACTTTTCAGGGTTGACGGAATCGATGCACAGGATCGTGAGTTATGAAGCGAAGTGGATGCAGGGAACGATCGCGTACGAAGGCACGAAGGGTATGTGCCCGGCGGTTCTGACGGCGGGCCAGGAGTCCCGGATCCGCGCGATGGCCCTCAAATGCTTCACGCTGATCGGATGCAGGGACTATGCCAGGGTGGACTTCCGTCTGAGCAGGGAAGGGGTCCCCTATGTTCTTGAGGTAAACCCAAATCCCGACATTTCGGATGATGCCGGCTTTGCCAGATCTGCCAGGGCGTTCGGTCTCGGCTTCCCTGAAACGATCGGACGAATTGTTGAGGTAGCCATGGAACGGTACCGGAAGGCATGAGCGACGTGGGTCAGACCGTGCAGACGGTCCTCCCGGCGAACGGCATCAGCCGGGCGACCGTCCGTCCCCTTCGCCCTGGCGATCGCGAACCAATCCTTCGGCTTCTCCGGTCAACCGGATTCTTCTCGGAGGAGGAGGTTGCGATCGCAGCCGAGCTTGTGGATACCGTACTCCAGCGACCGGAGCAGAAGGACTACCTCATCTGCACCTGCGAGGAGGAGGGATCGGTTCTCGGTTATTACTGCATCGGTCCGACGCCGGCAACGGCCTCCACATACGATCTCTACTGGATTGCGGTCAGGCCTGACGTCCAGGGCCGCGGAATCGGGACAATCCTGAACAGGCATGCCGAAGAACTCGTCACGAGTCGCGGGGGGCGGTTGATGATCGCTGAGACCTCGTCCCAGCCGCGCTATGAAGGCACGAGGGGATTCTATCTCAGACGCGGATATTCGGAATTGGCACGAATCCGGGACTATTACCGGGTCGGTGACGACCTGGTCGTCTACGGAAAGTATCTCTCATAACATCTGGAGGATCACAGGGAAATATGGAACTCTGGCAAGAGATGTTGCGGCAGAGTGTCGACAGTTCCAAGGATCTTGTTGAACGGTTCGGTTTCGACCCGGCCCTCGCCGGGCGGCTGAACTCGCTCTTCCATATCCGGATCAATCCGTACTATCTGAGCCTCATTCGTTATCCCGGAGATCCGATCTGGCTTCAGTGTATCCCGGACGGGAAGGAACTCGACGAGGACGGATTACCGGAAGACCCACTTGCAGAAGATTCCCACAGCCCTGTGCCGAGCATTGTTCACAGGTATCCTGACCGTGTGCTGTTTCTCACGACGAGTCAGTGCTCCATGTACTGCCGCTTCTGCACCCGAAAGCGCAAGGTTGGCGACTCCACCAAGATCAACATGAAATACATCCAGGATGGGATAGACTATATCGCCGCGCACCCGGAAGTCCGTGATGTCATCCTCTCCGGCGGCGATCCGCTCATGCTGACAGACTTCATGCTGGAGAGAATCATTTCCGGGCTTCGTGCAATCCCCCACGTGGAAATCATCCGACTCGGGACAAAGATGCCGTGCGTTCTCCCGCAGAGGGTGACGCCGAAGCTCTGCAGGATGCTCAAGAAGTATCACCCGATCTATATCAACACCCATTTCAACCACCCGTGGGAATGCACGCCGGAAGCAAAGCGCGCCTGCGAAATGCTCGCCGACGCGGGGATCCCTGTCGGAAACCAGGCCGTCCTCATGAAAGGCGTTAACGATAATCCGGACGTCATGCTGGAATTGATGCGGAAACTTCTTGCGATGAGAGTGCGTCCGTATTATCTGTACCAGGCGGACATCACAAAGGGGGCGAATCATTTCAGGACACCGGTGAATGTCGGACTGGAGATCATGGATAAGCTCCGGGGTCACACATCCGGCCTCGCAATCCCGTACTACGTCATCGATGCCCCCGGCGGTGGCGGGAAGATCCCGCTCTTGCCCCAGTACGTCCTCGGTCGGAACGGCAATCAGATCATCCTCCGGAACTACAAATACGAGATCTTCACGTATCCCGATGTGGAGGAGGATCCGAAAGTGCCGACGCCGACCGTCGAGAAGAAGTACGCTCGAAAGCCCAAGCGCCCGAAGCACTCCTACGAGCCGGACAAAGTCCAGGTCTGAGGAAGGAGTGGTCTTCTTCGGGCAATAGCGGTTTCGTGGCGCAGGTGTGAGCCCGTCCCGTCTGGGGCGGGCTTTTATTTTACGCGGCCCGCGAACAGCCGGATGAGGCTGTCCACCGGAAAGGGTTTCTGGAGAAGAAGGTCGCAGTCGGCCTTCGAGACTGCCTTGACTTCGGTAATGTCGTTCATCCCCGTAAGGAAAACAAACGGGGTATTTCGGTACTNNCGGACCCGCCTGTGGAGTTCGAGTCCGTCCATCTTCGGCATCCGGACGTCGGATATAATCACATCGACCGGGTGCTGGGCGAGAAGAGTGAGAGCCTCCTCGCCGTCAGAGGCCAGGACGATGGAATGGCCGATACTCTTCATGACCTCCTGAAGCAATTCGAGATATTCGGGTTCGTCTTCGACAGCGAGGATTCGCATCAGGATTTTTCCATACTGTTGAGATGTCAAGATAGCAGTTCGGGTGAGCGATGTCAAGGAGGGGATAGCCGAGGCAATTCAGCAAGTATCCCCGGCAGGGAGGACGACGGACGCGCCGAAGAGAGAGGGTATTCCACTGCGCCATCGAAGCCGAAACCTGGTCAGCGTGATTCATTGCCTCTCTTTGCCGTTTTCTGTAGATTATCGCGGCTGAGGAGATGGTATGCGTATTCCTGATGAAATAATCGATGAGATCCGTTCTGCATCGGATATTGTGGATGTGGTGTCCGCCTCCGTTCCGCTGAAGAAAAGAGGAAAAAACTACCTCGGCCTCTGTCCGTTTCACCAGGAAAAAACTCCGTCGTTTTCGGTCAGTGCGGACAAACAGATGTACTACTGCTTCGGATGCGGGAAAGGCGGAAATGTCTTCACTTTTGTCATGGAGCACGACAAAGTCTCATTTGTTGAGGCTGCGCGGACGCTTGCCCGCAGGGCTGGAATCCCGGTGCCGGAAGAAGGGTCGGCAGATCAGGCCAGGACGACGGAATTCGAGGGGCTGTATGCCGCCTGCAGGATGGCCTCTGCATTCTTCGTTGAAAATCTCTTCTCGACGGTTGAAGGAAAACTCGGCCTTGAGTACTTCCGCCATCGGGGTTTTTCAGACGATACAATCCGTGCCTTCGGCCTCGGCTATGCGTTGAATGCCTGGGACGGGCTGGTCCGCCGCGCCGAGCGGGATTCCATCGATCCTGCCATCCTGGAAAAATCCGGATTGATTCTGCGGAGGGACGACGGGTCCGGGTACTATGACCGCTTCCGGGGCAGGGCGATCTTCCCGATCTTCTCACCTACCGGACGGGTGATCGCGTTCGGCGCGCGGAAGCTGCGCGAAGATGATCCGCTCGGCAAATACATCAATTCACCGGAGACTCCCATCTACTCAAAGAGCCGCGTTCTGTACGGAGTCTATCAGGCACGGGACGCTCTCCGAGAGCAGGATGCGGCGGTACTCGTGGAGGGATACGCGGATCTGATATCGGCCCATCAGGCCGGTGTGCGCAATGTCGTGGCAACGAGCGGGACGGCGCTGACCCCGGAACAGATTCATCTCATAGCCCGGTACACGAAGAACATCATCCTGGTCTATGACGCCGATTCGGCCGGATCAAAGGCAACATTGAGGGGGGCTGACCTGGTCATCGAGCATGGCCTTGACGTGCGTGTTGCCGGCCTCCCGCAAGGGGAGGACCCCGATTCATTTGTGCGGAAGGAGGGTGTAGACGCGTTCCGCGCAATCCTTGACGCTGCTGTCTCATTTCTTGATTTCAAGGCTGAATTCTTCCGGAGCCAGGGTATGCTCGAAACCCCGGAAGGGAAGACCCGGGCCGTTCGGTCACTGGTGGAGACTCTCGCCCGCATGAGTGATGAGATAAAAAGAACCTTCTACATTAAATCGATTGCCGAGCGATATGACATTTACGAATCGGTTCTCTATCGCGAACTGGATCGGATCCTCGGCAAGGAGGCTGCGCGGGCCAGATACGGGGCGTCCCGGGATCAGGATGCGGGATCCGCTTCCGTCGCAGGCCAGACACAGGAGGCGACGGCACCCGAACCGGAGACAGTGCCCGCAGCGGAAAAGGATCTCCTGAAGGTGATGATCGAACATGGGCCACCGTTGATGGAATTCGTGCTGACTCACACGGAGAAGGGGAATTTCACGCATCCGCTCGTCCGCGCCGCACTCGATCTGCTCTTCCGTCACAAAGACGAGGGCTGGGATCCTTCGCGGCTCGTCGACGAGGTCGAGGATCCCCGTCTCAAGGACTTTCTGGCGAACATCCTGTTTGCCCGATATGAGCTCAGCAGAGGGTGGGCCGAAATCGGATCGGAACCAGACCTGCCTGATCCCTGGAAGGTCGCCGAGCAATCAGTCCTGCGATTAATGGCTGTTGAACTGGACCGAAAAATCAGGGAGGCGTTTCGTGGTCTCAAAGAGGCCGATGCGGAGGGAAAGTCACTGATTCCCCATCAACAGCTCATACAAGCCCTTCAGAAAGAGAAGGTCGGGTTGAAATCGCTCCGGCTTCTGGGCAACAGATAGTGTCCGGCCCTCCCGGGTGCGAATCGCCCCGGGAGTGCTTGCCTTTTCCTGCGTGTGGGGGTATATTTTTTCCGATCCGGAGGTGAGATCCCTGTTGGAAAGCCAGATCCGGCATATCCTCGTTGTCCGCACAGACCGTCTCGGGGATGTCATCCTGACGCTTCCCGTGCTTGCTGCTTTGAGACGATGTTACCCTGAGGCGCATCTGGCGATGCTTCTGCGACGGTACACAGGGGAAATCGTGGAGGGAAATCCGTATTGTGATGAAATCATCTGGTACGACGGCCCGGCGCGGCCGCAGCCTTTCCTGCAGATGGTCGGGATCATTCGTCGACACCGTTTCGATGCTGTCGTCGTCGTGCATCCTCGCCTCCGCCTGGCCCTCCTGATGGCATTTGCAGGAATTCCTCTGCGCATCGGGACAGGATTTCGTTTCTATTCGTTCCTGTTCAACCGGCGAGTCTATGAGCACAGGAGGGAGGCGGCGCGGCATGAGCTGGAGTATAATTTGCACCTCCTTTCTCCTCTCTCATGTCCGGTTCCCGAGGAGATCCAGCAAGCGGATTTTGGGGTCGTTGTGCGCGCGGAGGAGGACGAGAGAGCAGCGGCGCTTCTCGCGGAATCGGGGATATCGGCGGGCGAGAGTTTTGTTGTCCTGCACCCGGGGAGCGGAGGATCGGCGCGGGAGTGGCCGGATCGGAATTTTGCGACCCTCGCGATGCGGTTCGGGACGGAGAGGGTTGTCCTCACAGGAAGTCCAGGGGAGGAGAGCCGGGTCGAGGCGATCGTCGCGCTCACCGGCGGAATGGCGGTTTCCCTGGCCGGGCGCTCTTCTGTGAAAGTTCTCGCAGCGCTTCTCAGGCGGGCCGATCTGTGCATCGCGCATTCCACGGGCCCTTTGCACCTTGCCGTCGCCGTGGGCACGCCTGTTGTGGGGATATATCCACAGCTCATACCCATGAGTCCGCGCCGCTGGGGTCCGTACAGTGCCCGGAGTCGGGTGGTGGTTCCCCGCAAACCTGTTGATTGCTCGGAATGCAGCGGCGCAAAGAGGCATCGGTGCTCCTGTATGGAGAGCATCACGGTCGACGAAGTCTATGACGCGGCTAAGGAGTTGCTGTCAGCCGGAGAGCGGCAGCGGGCCGGGGGAGGACGAGGGGGATGAAACGATATACAGGGTATCGAACGGGCGTTCTGGCTGCAGTGATTCTGCTGACCGGTATCTGCCTCGCCATAAGTCAGACGCCGCAGACGTCCTCCGCAAACCGCAAGGCCGGCTCGACGGCGAAGAAGAAGAGCCCTTCCCAACGGAGACTCGACAGTCTTGCCACAGCGCGAGCTGATTCGATCGCACGGGCGGAGGCCGAGCTGGCCAGGCAGGATTCGATCCGGCGTGTCGCTGCGGACATCGAGCGGCGACGGCTCGACTCGATTCAGACCTACACGCTGCGGACCATCGACAATAAAGCCTTCGGGCCGGGCGAGCGGCTTGTTTTCGATATAAGCTTCGGCGTCATTACGGCCGGAGAGGCAATCATGACGATCGCCCGGGACTCTCTCGAGGGGAGACTCTGTCATCGGGTCGAGGTTCAGGTCAACTCCCTCCCAAGTTTCTCCTGGATCTACAAGGTGGAGGATCGTTACCTCACCTATATTGATGTGGAGGCGCTGGTTCCATGGAAATTCGAACAGCATATCCGCGAAGGGGGATACCGGCGCGATTTCATCGCGGACTTTGACCAGTACCATCACCGGGCGACAACGACGGAGGGGGAATACGGGATACCGGCCTATGTCCACGATATCATGTCCGCGTTCTTTTTTGTCCGGACAGTCGATTTCAGGTCGGCCCGCGTGGGGGATATGTTTGTAATGCACAACTTCTACAAGGACACAACGTACGAGCTCGGGGTCAAGTTTCTCGGGCGGCAGACCCAGTCGGTGGAGGCAGGCGAGTTTCGCACGATCGTTCTGGAGCCCCTCGTTCGCGAAGGGGGGCTGTTCAAGAGCGAGGGGCGGATTGTCGTCTGGCTGACTGACGACGAACGGAAAATGCCAGTTCGGGTGAACACAAAAATTGTCATCGGATCCATCGACACGGAACTCCGGGAGTACTCGGGACTGGTGGGGCCGGTGACGGCACGTCTTCCCTAACATCAAGGAGAGGGAACGGAGAGACGTCATGACACAGAAGCGCGCAGATCTTTCGAAAATCAAGACCGTTTCCATCAAGCAACGGAAGAGCAAGGTAACACCCTCCGATTTCGGGATGCCATTCGAAGCGGAGGGAGATTCCTTCCGGCAGTTCGTCCGCGGACTGCCTCGTATCCTGGTGGCCGAGGATCTACGCGCGATCGTGTCCGCGGTCGTGACCGCGCGGCGGAAGGGGGCTCCTGTGCTCCTCCTGATGGGGGCCCATGTGGTCAAAGTGGGCCTGAACCCGATACTCATCGATCTCCTCAAGCGCGAGATCATCACTTCGGTATCCATGAACAGCGCTGCGGCCATTCATGATGTGGAAACCGCATTCTGGGGGAAGACCTCGGAGGATGTTGCGGAGACCATGATCGACGGGAAGTTCGGGATGGCGAAAGAAACCGGGGATCTCATCAATATGACGCTCTCTGATGCGTACAGGGAGACGGACCTCGGGTACGGAGAGGCCCTCGGGAAGAAGCTCCTCGATCTCAAGGCACCGAACAACAACGTGAGCCTTCTGGCAAACTGTGTCCTTCTCAACGTGCCGGTGACCGTCCATGCCGCAATCGGGACGGACATCGTGCATCAGCAGCCGACGATGGATGGTGCGGCCACAGGAGAGATGAGCTTCAGAGACTTCCGCGAGCTCTGTTCCCTCTGTAGGGGGCTTACGCGGGTGGGAGTGGTGTTGAACATCGGCTCCGCGGTCATCATGCCGGAGGTGTTCCTGAAGG
>DKBG01000343.1 GCA_002451155.1 Ignavibacteria bacterium UBA6906 | reverse complement strand
TCCCGCTCCTGCAATGCCGTTGAGCCGGGGAAGAGGGATGCAACGTGCCCGTCTGTCCCAACTCCGAGAAGGACAATGTCAAAGGCGGCGCGACCGCCGGTGAATTTCTGTCTCAAGTGGGATTCGTACGAGCGCGCCGCTTCTTCCGGATCGGGAGAACTTGTCGGGATCGGGTGAATCCTGGTTGGCTCGACCGGAACCTGATCCAGCAAAATTTCCCGCGCACGCCGGTAATTACTCTTCGGGTCGTTATGGGGGACGTAGCGCTCGTCTCCCCAGTAGATGTCCATGTTCTTCCACGGCACCCGTTCCCGATACTCCCGCGCCAGGAGTTGGTAGAGCCCCTGCGGCGTGTTTCCGCCCGAGAGCACGAGAGAGCACTTCCCCTGCCGTTCCACCGCCCCGGTGCAGCGGGTGCACAATTCTTCGGCCGCGCCCCGGTTCAGCGCGTCGACGTCGGCGAAGACTCTTCTGATTTCTGTTCGCTGTCCCATGTGTGAAACGCCCCGTGCAGGTATACCCGCGCCTCCTCTGGTCCCCACGTGCCGGCCGGATACGGATGAATGGTATTCGTCCTGCCGAGGAGAGGCGTGTATAGTTTCCACGCTGCCTCGACTTCATCGGCTCTGACGAACTGAGTCTGATCGTTCCGGATCACGTCGAGCAACAACGTCTCGTACGCGTCGCGAAGCGGACCGAATGTTTCGTCGTATCGGAAACGCATCCGCTGGGTTTGCAGCGTGACGCCTTTGCCTGGCGATTTTACCTCAAACGAGAGATCAAATCCTTCATTTGGCTGCATGAGGACCGCGAGCGTGTTCGAGTGGATTTCGCATCGGTCGTAGGGTTCGAAGATGGATACGGGCGGGCGTCTGAACGTCACCATGATGCGGGTCTCCCTTCTGGGGAGCCGCTTGCCCGTGATGAGGTAGAACGGAACGCCCTGCCACCTCCAGTTGTCGATGATGATCTTCATCGCCACGAACGTCTCGGTCGTCGACGATTTCGGTATGTCCGGCTCGTCCAGATACCCGGGGATTGTGCGGCCGTCCACCCGCCCGGCCGTATACTGCCCCAGCACGACGTTTGCCGGCTCGATCGCCGAAATACATTTCAGGACTTTTACCTTCTCATCCCGTATCTCTTTTGCCATGAAGGCGGCGGGGACTTCCATGGCCGTAAGGGTCAGCAGCTGCGTCAGGTGGTTCTGGATCATATCGCGGACTGCCCCTGCGCGGTCATAGTATCCCGCACGGTGCCCGACTCCAAGGTCTTCAGCGACGAGGATCTGGACCCGTTCGATCCGGTCCCTGTTCCAGAGCGGCTCGAAGAGCGCATTCCCGAACCGGAAAGCGAGGAGATTCTGTACGGTTTCCTTCCCAAGATAATGGTCGATGCGAAATATCTGGGTTTCATCGAAATATCTGTGGACGGTTGCGTTGAGCGTCAGGGCAGATTCGAGATCCCTTCCGAATGGCTTCTCCACGACGAGACGTGTCCAGCCTTTGCTCCTGTTCAAGCCGGCTTCGCCGAGTCCGGTAATTGTCGCCGGGAACGCGCCAGGGGGAAGCGCGAGATAGAAGATCCGGTTTCCAGGGAATCCCAGCTGCTGCTCGAGCTTCTCGATCCGTGCGCTGATCGACGCGAAATCCCCGGCAGTGCCCTCTCCCATTGGATGATAATAGCACCTGTCCGTCCGGAACCTGGCAATGTCCTCCGCCGGAAGTCCTTCTTCCTCAAGCGCCGACTGTATCTTTGCCCGGAATCCCGCATCGTCGAGGTTCCTGGTACGGGAGACGCCCAGAAGAGAGCAGGACTCGGAGAGAAATCCATCCCGCCCGAGATGAAAGAGCGAAGGCAAAAGCTTTCGAAACATCAGATCGCCGGTGGCACCGAAGATCACGAAAAGATGGGGTTCAACTGAGGAGCTGGTGGTCATTTTCAAGTTCCCGGATACGTGGGAGCGGAACAACACTCTACCTGTTCAAACACGACCATTCTACTACACGTTCCACCTCCGTGTGGGCGCGGTTCCCCTCCCTGATGGCGCGGAGCCTCGGCTGCCTGTTCCTGGAACCGACTTCGGGGGGGTATCCTGCCCGCTCTATCTCTCCCTGATGAGCGGCACAAATCTCACCGGGGCGATGTTCTCCCGTGTGATCTTCCCGTCCACCTTTCTGATAAGGAGAAGATCCTGGATGCCGTAGACGTCCCCCATCGGGATCACCATCCTTCCCCCCTCAGCCAGCTGATCGATCAGCGGTTGGGGAACGTGGTCGGGCGCGGCAGTGACGACGATCGCATCGAAAGGTGCCTTTTCCTTCCAGCCATTGTACCCGTCGCCCCACCGGACAACAATATTTGGGTAACCCAAACCCTTCAGCCGCCTTGCCGCAGCGTCCGCCAGCGGTTGTACGATCTCGATCGTATACACGGTGTCGACGATTGCCGCAAGGACCGCCGCCTGGTATCCGGATCCGGTCCCGATCTCGAGGACACGGTGTGCCCGGCGGGGACCGATGAGCTGTGTCATCAGGCCGACAATATAGGGCTGAGAAATTGTCTGATCGTATCCAATGGGCAGGGGACGGTCCTCATATGCATGCTCCCGCTCTCCCGGGGGAACAAAGAGGTGGCGGGGGACAGACCGCATCGCCCGAAGGACGGCGGTGTCTGCAATCCCGCGGGCCGCGAGCTGTGACTGAACCATCGCGTTCCGAAGAACCGCACGGTCAGCGTCCTGGATCGGCGGACGTGGTGAGCTGTTGCAGGATGAGCTGAGGAGGAGGCTGAGCCCGATGAGAAGTGTGCCTGCGGGTCTGGTGTTCATNNCGGGTGAACACCCGCTGAGGAACGGAAGAGAACGACACATGCTTCATTCCGCTTCTTGCGACTCGCCGGCGTCTCACAGGCCATATACGGAATTTTCAGACGTGGATCAAGGTAATCGCGACGGACCGCGAAAGAACGTCGGGAGATATTCAATCCTCTGACGATAGTGCCGCGTGCACCTGCTGCCTTGATAGTCAGAATCGAAATCTCGTTATTGAAGCTACGCCGTCCATTGTCGCATACCTCCATTCGAACACGATGACACTTCCCGACCATAAAACGAAGATTGTCTGTACCATCGGTCCTTCCTCCCGGTCAATCGAGGTGATGGAGGCGATGCTGCGTGCCGGGATGAATATCGCCCGGCTGAATTTCTCGCATGCCGACTTTGCCACTCACGCCCGGGCGATCCGGGATCTCCGGGAAGCAAGCGCGCGGGCGGAGAGGCCTGTCACTATCATGGCTGATCTGCCCGGCCCGAAGATGCGGATTGGTGAGATCGCCGAGGGGCCCGTGGAGCTGCGCGCCGGGGAGACGGTGACGCTGACGACCGAGGACATTGTGGGGGACAGGTCCCGGTTCAGCGTGAGTTTTGAACAGTTGCCCGATATCGCCAGGCCGGGGCTTTCCCTTTACCTCAATGACGGGACGGTCCAGCTCGAGGCGGTGGAGGTGAGCGGAAGGAACATCCGGTGCCGGGTGATTGTTGGAGGGGAAATTAGTTCCAGAAAGGGGTTGAATATCCCGGGCGTGAACCTGGGGATCAGCGCCTTCACCGAGCATGACCGCGAGTGCCTTGCTTTTGCCCTGGCGGAGGGGGTGGAATCCGTTGGCCAGTCATTTGTGGAATCCGCCGAGGATATTCAAGCGGTTCGGCGGGCTGCTGCGACATCAGGGCAGACCCCCTTCATTATCGCAAAGATTGAGCGCTCGCGCGCGCTGGACCGTTTCGATGAGATTCTGGAAGCGGCGGACGGAGTTATGATCGCCAGAGGGGACCTTGGCGTGGAGATACCCATCGAGAAGATGGCGGTCACTCAAAAGCACCTCATGCGGAAGGCAAATCTCTTCGGAAAACCTGTGATCACCGCCACGCAGATGCTCGAGTCCATGATTACCAGCCGCATCCCGACCCGCGCGGAGGCGACAGATGTGGCGAATGCAATCATCGACGGAACGGATTGCGTCATGCTGTCCGGGGAGTCGGCGATGGGGAAATTCCCGGTCGAAGCTGTGCGGATGCTCGCGCGCATTGCTGCTGAGACCGAGAAGGAATCCCCTCGTACGAACGTGCGGGAGGCGCTCAGATCGTTCGGCAGGGAGAAGAAAGCGGGATATCCGGACCTCATCTCGATGAGTCTTGAAGCGATGCTCGACTATGTTGCGCCGTTGGTTATTGTCGTGCCGACGAAAAGCGGGGCGACCGCGCGCAATATCGCCAGGTTTAAGTTCCCCGTCTGGGTTGCCGGGATCAGCGTAAGCCGGCTCACCTGCCAGCATCTCGCGTTTTCGTACGGCGTCCTTCCCGTTCAGGAAGCAGAGTGGCCCGAGGACTGGAACCGCTACACGCGGGAGCGTCTCACGATGCGGGGAGTCGAGGAAGGGGTCGCAATTCTAATCGAAGGACCCTCTCCGAAACGTCCGGATGCGAATCACCGGATTGAAATTCTTGATCTCAGAACGGGCTAGCTCGACCGTATCGGAAATTCCATGATCCGTGGTTTCCTCCTGCGCAGAGCCGATTGACGGGAGGGGCGGGGCGATGGGGAAGACGGAATAGGGACTGGACAATGCGCAATGTACTAACAGCTGGTGTGGACGGAGAATCAGGATGAAAGTCGGAATCGTCGGTGCCGGTATGGTCGGGAGCTGCGCGGCGTACGCGATGGCGTTGCGCGGGACAGCTTCAGAGCTTGTTCTGGTGGACCTTCTACCGGCGTACGCCCGGGCGCAGGCGGAAGACATTCTTCACGCCACACCGTTTGCCAACCCGGTCAGGGTCTTTGCCGGCGACTACGACATGCTCGAAGGATCCGCGCTCATTGTCCTCGCCTGTGGAGTCAGCCAGCGGCCTGGAGAAACCCGTCTTCAACTGCTCGAACGAAACACTGAAGTATTCAGGAATGTGGTGCCGGCTTTGCTGAAACATGCTCCTGACGCGATTCTGGTGGTTGCATCGAATCCTGTCGATGTCATGACCCAGATCGTGGCGCGTCTCTCCGGACTGGCGCCCGGTCGTGTCGTTGGCTCAGGCACGATTCTCGATACAGCCCGCTTCCGCGCCCTCATTGGAGACTACTTTGAGGTCTCATCCCATTCCGTGCACGCCTATGTCCTTGGCGAGCATGGCGATTCCGAAGTGCTGGTCTGGTCAAGTGCGAAAGTCGGAGGGATACCGCTTGCAGACTTTGCCGCGCAGGCGAACCGGTCGCTCACCGAGGAGCTCAAAAACACGATAGATGCCCGGGTCCGCCGGGCGGCCTATACGATCATCGAAGGGAAGGGGGCCACCTACTTCGGGATCGGGGGCGGTTTGGCCAGAATTGCACAGGCGGTTCGTGATGACGAACGGACGGTCCTGACGCTCTCGATGCCCACCGCTACCAGGGGCGGTCGTCCGGACATAAGCTTCTCCCTCCCGAGGATTGTGGGAAAGAAGGGTGTTCTGACGACGTTGGAGCCCTCGCTTTCGTATGAGGAGCAGCAACTGCTGGACAAGAGTGCGGCGATCCTTCGTGAGGCGGCATCGTCGGTCGGCTTTGGCTAGAGTCCCCTCACGCAAAGCCGCCGGCCTGCGGAGTGACGAACCTCGTCGTTCCACAAGCGGCCTTTGGCCTCTGGCATTCGAAGGGGACTGAAGTGTGAAGTCTTGAACGCTCAGACGCGGCAACGCCTCGCGCCTGTCGATGAGCAGCTGCCGTGGTTCTTCCGCTCCTGTTTCGGTTAGAAAATGAACTTCTATGTAGAAAACCGCATCTCTTACACTATGAACGAGGATACCCAGTGTACACGTACCGTCTGAATCGCCTCTTCAATCCGAAATCACGATGTGCCCTTGATGTTGCCATTGATCACGGGTTTTTTAACGAGGGGTCTTTCCTGAGCGGCATCGAGGATATAGCCAGCGCGGTCCGGACGCTCGTTGACGCGCAGCCTGATGCGATCCAGCTTACGATCGGCCAGGCGCCAATCCTTCAGTCCATTCCGGGAAAGGGGAAACCGGCTCTTGTGCTGCGGACTGATATTGCGAATGTGTACGGGACATCTCTTCCGCGCGCTCTCTACAGCCGGATGATCGAGCAGGCCGCCGAGCAGGCCGTCCGCCTGGACGCAGTCTGCGTCGTGGTCAATCTGTTCCAGATTCCGGGCGCGCCGGAGGTCACGGACCACTGCATCCAAAATATCCTCAAGCTGAAGCCTGACTGTGAGAGATTCGGGATGCCCCTGATGATCGAACCGCTGGTGTTCCAGCCAAACCAGAAGGCAGGTGGGTACATGGTTGACGGCGACATCACAAAGATCCTGCCGCTTGTCCGACAGGCAACCGAACTCGGCGCAA
>DKBG01000178.1 GCA_002451155.1 Ignavibacteria bacterium UBA6906 | reverse complement strand
GTGTCCTACTTCGAGTGGGTGCAGGACCGGATCGGGTATTTCTGGACTCTCCAGAGGGTGAACCGGCGGCTTGAACGAATGATGAGGACGGCTTTTGAATCGGTGTTCAACGCATCGGAAGCCCACAAGGTTCCACTTCGGATAGGAGCGTATCTCCTCGCCATTGACAAGGTCGCCAAAACGCTTAAGGTGCGTGGCATCTACGCATGAATCCATCTGCCAGGGGATCGTCTGTCTGTTCATCGCAGCGGCGATTCCTACGGCCAGTGTTTTCTCGCAGGGGGAGTCCATCCCGCCGTCGAACCTGTCCGTCCTCCGGACGGAAGCGACGATGATTGCTGACAGCGTCCGCCAGGCCCTTCCCGGGCTCGACAGGACGGGGGTACGCCTGGAGTTCTTCCCGCGCGATCAAGCGTGGGCGCTTGAACTCGATTTCAGGAGAGCCCTGGCACTGCAGGTCGTCTCTGATGGGGAAGCGGGTCATCCTGTGGGTCTTGAGGTTGGGATCCTTGATGCTGGTGTGCAGTACGCGAATCCACGGCGTGACGGATTCTTCGGAACGCGGGTGGTTGACCGGACAGTACGCCTGACGTTGCGTGCGAAGGCGGTCGACGGCGAAACGGGCGACGTGCTCTTCGGGCGAGATATCAGCTCGGCGATGTCAGATGTTGTTGAACTGGACGCGCTCGAATCCCTTGAAACCCCGGGGCTGCCGATGACCCGGGGAACGGTGCCTCCCGCCGGATTCACATCGGGGTTGCTTGAACCGGTCATCCTGATCGGTGCAATTGCTGTTGCGGTGTTTCTCCTCTTCACAACGAGAAGCTGATGGAATCATTATTGCTCCACANNCTGCAGATCGGGTGTGGCTCGGGCGGGGAAGTGGCCACCGGAACCCCGGAGTCACGCTTCGCGAACGCAAAGCAACTCTTTGACGACGGGGATTACCTTGAGGCGATCAACGAGTTCACGGCGCTGACTCTCCAGTTCCAGGGGAGTGCTGTTGCTGCCGACGCCCAGTTCTACCTCGGGGAATGCCGGTACGAGCGGCAGGAGTGGCTTCTCTCGGCATACGAATTCAGCGTGTTCAAGCGTAGCTATGCCGCAAATCCCCGGGTGGCGGACGCGCAGTACCGGCTTGCAATGTCCTACTATGAACTCTCGCCCAAGTTCTCGCTTGATCAACAGTATACGAAGAAAGCCATCGACGAATTTCAGAGCTTTGTCGAGTATTATCCCGGACACGCGCTTGCGCTGCAGGCTGAGGAAAAGATCAAGGAACTGAACACGCGTCTGGCATACAAACAGTATCGGACCGCCCAGCTCTATGTGAAGATGGATTATATTCGCGCGGCGTTACTCTCCTATGATCAGGTCATTGAAAAGTACCATGATACCGAATACGCTCCCCCTGCGTACATCGAGAAGGTGGAGCTCCTGATGAGCCGTGAGCGCTACCAGGAAGCCTCGCTGGAAATCAATAAATTCCTGGCCCGCTACCCAACGAGCACGCTGACGGCACGGGGGGAAAATCTGCGGGATGAGATTGACAGGGAGCTTAATCGCTGGAAGCGCCCAGCAGGTTCTGGGGCAGCTCCGGACACGACGCGTTCGGCTGGCGCAACTTCGGCCGCAGGAAGGTGACCGCTATGGAAGGGAAGTCTGTCCGATTTTCTCAGGTAATGACGACCCAGCTGGTTTTACCCAACGACACGAACCAGCTCGGCAACCTTCTCGGCGGTACCTTGATGCACTGGATTGACATCGCTGCGGCAATTTGCGCAAAGCAGCATGCCGGCCGGGTGTGCGTGACCGCGTCAGTCGACGGCCTGACATTCCATCATCCGATCAAACTTGGGGAGATTGTCACGCTTCAGGCTTCTGTTAACAGAGCCTTCCGGACATCAATGGAGATTGGAGTTCTCGTAACGGCGCGGGGAGAGGCAAGCGATCCGGTGCGGAGGGCCAATACCGCGTACCTCACATTTGTTGCGATCGATTCACAGGGCCGCCCCGTTTCTGTTCCTCCGGTAGTCCCTGAAACCGAGGAAGAACATCGCCGGTACGCCGAGGCCCTCGCACGAAGAGAACTCCGTCTGCAACATCGCCCCGGGAGGGCACCAGCGCAGCCGTGACCGGTCTCTCGTTTCCTCTATCTCCGTCTCGCCCGTCTCAACAGGTTGGCATCAGGGTGATGATCAGCCTGCTTTGCGCACACCTTCTCTGGCAGGATCCTGCGCAGTCACAGCTAAACGTCGGCCCATTCGGTGCATTTACTGATTTGCCCCTCCGTATACCTCCAAGCGGGCTGGCCGTTTCCCCGCGGCTGAAAGGTTTCGCGGAAGTGTTCATCTCGACCCTGCAACCTCCCGCCCTGATGACATACTCACTCACAGACAGCGCCACGATCGCCGAGCTGAAGCGTTGGGATCTCCCGGCCGGGATCTGGCTCTCGCCACATATCGTGGTGGAGCGGGGAGGAACCAAACGCCTGGCCGGTCTGACGGAAGACCGCTCCGAGGTGCTGGTGCTGGGACTCTCCAATCAAAAGCAGAGCGTTACGGTGATCAAGCTCGCGGAAAAGCCGGAGAGAATACTACTTACCGACATTGACAATGATCGGGTGACGGATCTCCTGGCATTCGGTAAGACAGTCTCGGGCGTTACTGCCTTCCGGGGGCTCCGTAACGGACGATTTGAGCCCGGAATGCTCCTGTTTCCAAACGTGTCGGCAAGTGATGTGGCTGTTACGGATCTGAACGGGGATGGGATTGCAGACGTGTTCTTGCTGAACTGGCTTGCAAACTCGCTGGAAGTGTATTTTGGAATCAGCCGGGGCATTTTCTCGGAGCAGGTCGAAATCCCTTTGGGCTCGGAGCCTGCCGACTTGACCATCGAGGGTCCTTCACGACGGCGTATCATTCGGGTTGCCGTTACCCTGCCGTCAACCGATCGGGTGGCCGTTGTCACGGGAAACGGAGCGGGAGAGTTCTCTCCTCCAGTGTTTGTCCGCTTTCCCGCGTCGCCAAACGGCGTCGCTCTTCGCGCCATCAACTCTGATCTCGCTCCCGACCTGATCACCTCCACCGCCGACGGCGTGCTGACCGCGTTCGGACTGCAGAACCGTGGGTTCGGATCTCCCACAGCAACAGGAGTAATCCCGGCCACCACACTATGGAACGTTTCTGATATTGATGGAAATGGGAAAGCCGACCTCCTCTTTTACTCGGCGACCGGCCGGCGCCTGATCATCGCCTCGAATGTTGAGGGCGGCGGAAAGGTCCGCTGGCCTTCAAGCTATCTGGTCGGAACAGGGCCACGCGGGGTGGTGATCACAGATCTGAATCGCGACGGGCGAGGCGATATCGTGGTGGCAAACTCTCAGTCCGCTTCCATCTCGGTTCTTCCTGGGATGGGAGATTCGCGATTTGGAGGACAGCGGGTCTCCCCGGTCAGCGAGGACCCGGAGAATCTGCTGCCATTCGGGGAGGCATCGGCCTCAAGCGGGATCGTCATCTCGCACGCGCGCGCCGGGAAGATATCCGTGGTACGGTTCAAGCCGGACGGCTTCACAGCGGGATATATCGCGATTCCGACGGCCCCGGATCCTTACGCTCTCCGTGTGACCGGTTCCGGATCCGAGGGGGGACTGCGGATCCTCGTTCGGAACAAAAGAGCCGCGTCCAGCGCAGTCTCCTTTTCACTCTTCGAACAGATCGGAGGATCGACGTTCCTTGAAAGGAGCTATCAGACGGGTTTTCCTGCGACCATCCGCTCTCTGACCGTGGGGAACTTCACCGGAAACAACGGAGACGACATTCTCTTCCTCACACATGGGAAGGAGAGCGCGAGAACCTATGTTGCTGTGGCTCCGGGCGGGGGGACCTTTTCCTATTCCCGATTCGACACACTGTTTAGCTACCAGGATTCGGCTACAGCGACTCGGTTCGTAGCTGCAGAGGACCTGAACGGCGACGGAGTGGATGATGTTATCCTGTCCAGGGGCGGAGACTCGCCGGCGATAGGTATCGCACGTTCGACGGGAAACGGCCAGTTTGACCGTGATGTGCGATGGATTCAGGGGCTGCGCGTTCCCGGGCGCAGCATGCTGAATGTTCTCGACGCTGACGGAGACGGGCTCAAAGACATCGTCCTGTTTGATGAACTCGGACAATCAATTCTCATGCTCGCCGGGAGAGGTGACGGGCAAATGTCCGCTCCTCGCCGCATCTGCACTGTCCCAGGGGCCGGTGGATTCGCCGTCGGGCCACTTACGGCGAGCGGAATGAACGATCTGGTTGTTACGTTTCCTCAGTCCGGCGGCCTGCGGGTTTTTTATGACCCTTTCTGACGCCATGAGAAGAATTCGCTGTCGGACGGCTTGTGTCCTTGCGCTTGTCATTGGGGTGCCCGGATTGACAGTACAGGCGCAGGTGCCGATTGCCGGTTCTTCTCGCTCCTGTGCCCCGCTCGCAGCCCTGGCAGGAATCCAGCAGGGGGAGCCGATCAAGTGCGGCTTTCCCGTTATTGCCGGAGCACTGCATCAAAAGGAGAATCTCAATCCGGTCCAGGCTCGTCTTCTCTCCAGCCTGCTTGCCCGTCCGATTCTGCAAACGAGCATTCTGAAGAACGGGTTCAGAGTCCACTTCGACACGTCCGGGATCAACGCGCCGGCGCTGCTGGACGCGTCGCATCAGCGCATTGAAGGCACTGCACGGGCATACGCAGACTCAGTGGCGGCAATCGCTTCGTACGTTGCGTGGTTTGATACAACCGTCCTGGCGTATAACCCTCCCCCCGATGACGGAACGCTGGGCGGAGGCCCGGAGTATGACATCTACATCGCAAACCTGGGAACTGAGTATGGCCGCACAACCCCGGACGTGGATATACCGCCCGGAGGCCGGACATCCTCCTACCTTGAAGTCGACTGCGATTTCACATTTGTGTACCCGGACAGTAACCGGGGGTTGCCCGCGCTTCGCGTCACCCTCGCCCACGAATTTCACCACGCGATTCAGATCGGCGCATACGGGTACTGGACCAGTGATGTCTTCTTTTACGAAATTACCTCTGTATGGCTCGAGGAAGTCTTGTTCACCGAGGTCAACGACTACTATAATTATCTGAGATCATCGTCCGGACATTTTCGCAACCCTTCAAAATCCTTCACCTCAGGCGACATTGTCGCCTACAGCAGGGGGATTTGGGGGATTTATATGGAAAAGCGGTTTGGCCGGGATGCGATGCGCCGAACCTGGGAGGCGATCCGCTCGATGCGCCCGATTGTTGCTCTGGAAAATGTGCTGACCGAGTCCCCCTTTCGCATCGGTTTACAGGCGGCCTTTACAGAATGGACGCTCTGGAACTTCTATACGGGCAGCAGGGCGGAACCGATACGCTACTACCCTGAGGGGGCAGCGTACCCCGAAATACTTGAAACTCCCATAGAGTACATGCCGCCATCGTCAACAATGAGCCAGGGCATGGTGGCGCTCGCCGCGCGATACCATCAGGTCCTCGTGTCCCAGGGCGCACAGGATATTGATACTGTGGTCCTGGCGCTTTCAAACGTGAATGTCGATGCTGCCGTGAACGGCTCGCTTGCCACTTTCCCGTACGGTTTCGTGATTTCGGCGAACCAGGTCGACCCTTCGTCACAGCCTACACGGTCCGGGGTGTACGTGAAATTCAGCGTCCCGGACCCTTTGAATTGGACCCTCTGGTTTATTGAAGATTCAACTGCCGGTCTGAGTGCAGGAGTACGTACACTTGCTGAGGGCACGGCTTTTCCAAATCCGTTTTCGCCGGACGGTAAACTGAACGTACACATTCCAGTTGACTCGGAAATTCCTGTTACTGGTGTTCTGACAGTGTATTCGAGCAATATGGATCTTGTGTACAATTCCGGGACAGTCCATTCGTCTGGGAGTATACGTCAGGTCTTTTCCTGGAGCGGACAAACAGAGACCGGGGTGCTCGCCCCGACCGGAATCTACCTCTATGTGCTGCAGGTTGGGGAGGGACGAACCATTCGGGGGAAAATCGCGGTGATCAGACGATGAGCACGCAGATCACACTGACGGCCCGTGGCCTGAAGAAAGTCTTCAACCGAAGAGTGATCTTCGACGATATCACCTTTTCGGTCGGGCCGTCGCAGACCCTCCTTGTATCGGGCCGCAATGGATCGGGGAAATCAACGTTGATGAAGATCGTGGCCGGAGTTCTCGAGCCTTCGGCAGGGAGTGTGTCCATCGGGGGGACAGAGGGAACGGGGGAGTGGGCAAAGCTACACACGACCGGGCTTGTGTCGCCCTATCTCAACCTGTACGATGAGTTTACTGCAGAGGAAAATCTGCGGATTGCCATGGCAATCCGGGGGCTTGCGTTCCCCGGAGCAGTTGCGAACGATCTTCTGAAGCGGGTGGGGTTATTCCATCGGAAAGACGATCCGGTGCGCACCTATTCCTCCGGTATGAAGCAGCGGGCAAAGTACGCGTTTGCCCTCATTCATCGGCCGGCCATCCTCCTGCTGGATGAGCCCATGTCGAATCTGGACACGGAGGGCATCGGAGCCGTCCGGGAGATAATGGAGGACCATCGCAGATCGGGCCTGCTCGTCGTTGCGACGAATGACCTGACCGATGTTGACCGGTGGGATGGGAAGGTGGATCTCAATGCGGGCAGATAGGATGAAACAGTGGCTTCGATCGGTGGGTGCCGTCTTTCTGAAGGACTGGCACTCCGAACTGCGCACGCGCTATGCGATCAGTGCCCTCGGCATGTTTGTCATCACCACGATTGCCATCATTATGTTCTCGCTCGGAAGCGAAAGCGCACCGCCCGATGTTCTGGCCGGTATGCTCTGGGTGGTGATCTTCTTCGCCGCCATGTCCGGTCTGTCGCGTACGTTTGTGAGCGAGGAGGAGCGGGGGACGGCAATGACGCTCCAGTTGCTGTCAACGGGTAGCACCGTCTTCTTCGGCAAACTCCTATTCAACGGAGTGCTTTCCCTCAGCCTGAACATTGTGACGGTTCTTCTCTACTTTGCGTTTGTCAACGGGTTTGTGATTCAGACGATGTCGATCTTCGTGGTGACTATCCTGCTCGGGAGCGTCGGTCTGGCGTCGGCCGCGACGATCATTGCCGCGATTATTGCCCGGGCCAATACAAAGGGAACTCTCTACCCGGTTCTTTCGTTCCCAATATTGTTGCCCCTACTCCTTACCGTTATTAACGCGACCCGGATGGCTTCCGAGGGAGCCTATTTTCAGGAAGCCGCAGGTGAATTTCAGCTACTGATTTCGTACATTGTGGTCGTGATAACCGCTTCAGCAACGATCTTCGATTATGTCTGGAAGGACTAGTTCGGTGGGTCTTCGTCTGCTGCTGTTTCTCTGGTTGAGTCTGGTCGCAATACTCGGTCTCAGTCTTCCCATGGTGCCCCAGCCGCATCTCTGGTACGAGCTCCCGATCATTCCCGGCCTGGAAGAGAAGGCGCGGATTATCTTCTTCCACGTTCCGACCGCCTGGCTTGCCGTGCTCGCGTTCGTCATGGCGTTGTTCTACGGGATCAAGTATTTGAGGAAGAAGGACCATCTGGATGACATCCGGTCATCGTCCGCCGCGGGAATCGGCCTCCTTTTCTGTACCCTTGCCACGGTCACCGGCGCGATCTGGGCAAAATTCAGCTGGGGGACCTGGTGGAATTGGGATCCGCGTCAGACATCCATCTTTGTCCTCCTCTTGATTTATGGTGCGTACTTCGCGCTCCGATCCGCGGTAGAGAGCGAGGAAAAACGCGCATCGCTGTCCGCCGTATACGCGATCATTGCCGGTGTAACGATGCCGTTCTTCATGTTTGTCATGCCCAGAATTCTTTCCAGCCTGCATCCGGAGCCATTGATTAACGTGCAGGGGAAAGTGCACATGAACACGGTGATGCTGGTCGTCTTTCTCTCGTCGCTCGTCGGATTTACCGGATTATACTACTGGATGTGGTCGCTGCACATGCGGGCGCAGCGTCTGTCGTTACGGTTAACAGCAGAGGGGGGCCAATCGCGTGACTGAATTTCTGGCAACGAACTCATTGTACATTGTGCTGTTGGTGGTACTTGTCGTCTGGCTGGGGATTTTTTTCTACCTGTATCGGATCGACAGGCGCCTCGTGCGGCTTGAGCGAATAACAGAGAAATCATCCGTCGGATCATAGCAGGGGAGAGCATGAAGATCAAAGTTATCGTTGCCTCGGTCATCGTTGTAGCGTTTGTTATTTTCGGATCCTACTCATTCCTGGAAAGTAACGTGGAGTACACGGATCTCGCCGGGGCGATGGCAAAATCGAAGAAGGTCCAGCTGAAGGGAACATGGGTCAAGGAAAAACCGTCGTCGTTCGATCCCTCGAAAAGCCAGTTCACGTTTTACATGGCGGATGAGGCGGG
This sequence comes from Ignavibacteria bacterium UBA6906, assembly GCA_002451155.1. Classification (GTDB taxonomy): domain Bacteria; phylum Bacteroidota; class Ignavibacteria; order UBA10030; family UBA6906; genus UBA6906. The sequence goes on along the minus strand of DKBG01000178.1, from coordinate 13,823 downwards.
CAGAGAATGCAAAGTCGTCCTTGACGGGGCCGCCCCGAACAATTTCGAGCTTGCGACAAGTGTCGTGGCGAAAGGGCGGTATGTGCGCGATGGGGAATACTTCCACGCTTCCGAAGTGCTGACAAAGTGTCCGTCGAAATATGAAGCCCAGGCGGACGAAGTCAAGAAGGCTGGATAGCAGCGCGTCGTGACCGGCTGTTTCTGACTGTTCTTTTACGTTTTGAGAGGAGGTGTTCCATGCTCGGGGGAATCCTGGTCAAAGTGACCTTTGTGCTCTGCCTGACCTCAGTCCTCAGCTATTTCCTTCATCATCTCCGGGGCACTCCAGGAGCACTGACTCTCGGACGCTGGACCTACCGCTTCGCCGCGCTCGCGATCGTCGGCACCGCTGCGACCCTCCTTACCCTGATCCTGACCCATCAATTCCAGTACGCGTACGTCTGGAGCTACAGCTCTCGTGAGCTGTCGACGCCGCTTCTTGTCTCCACCTTCTATGCGGGACAGGAGGGAAGCTTCATGCTCTGGACTCTCTTCACTTCGCTCATCGGGCTCTTTCTGATACGACACTCGGGGAAAATGGGGTATGAGTCGGCGGTCATGAGCATTTACGGATTGATCACCCTTTCGCTCGTGCTGATGCTGATCGCCAAGAATCCGTTCACCTACGTCTGGGATAACTGGGCCGGGGAGGTGAAGGAAGGATTTGTGCCGGCGAACGGGCGAGGGTTGAACCCGTTGCTCCAGAACTACTGGATGGTAATCCATCCGCAGGTCCTCTTCAGCGGCTTTGCCGCGATGGCGGTCCCGTACTCGTATGCCGTCGCGGCACTGATGAAGCGAGACTACGCCCGGTGGATCAAACCGGCGACGCCCTGGCTTGCGTTTGCGGGGCTTGTCCTGGGCCTCGGGATCATGATGGGAGGGTTCTGGGCGTACGAGACACTCGGGTGGGGGGGATACTGGGGATGGGACCCCGTGGAGAATTCTTCTCTGGTTCCGTGGCTTGTCTGCATCGCGGCGCTGCACACGACCCTTTCCCAGAGGAAGACCGGCGGTTTCATCCGCACGAATCTTGTTCTGACGATGCTCACGTTTATGATGGTGCTGTATTCGACCTTCCTGACGCGCAGCGGCGTACTTGGGGACACGTCAGTCCACTCTTTTGTCGACCCCGGGATGTGGGTGTACTGGCTCCTGATCAGCCTTATCGTCGTCTTCCTGGGAATCGGAGCGGCCCTGCTCGTTTCCAGGTGGAAGGAGATCCCCTGGCCCAAGATCCACCGGCAGTCCTCGACATCGCAGTTCCTTGACTATTTCACGTCAAGGGAGTTTGCGCTCTTTCTGGGGGCGTCTGCCCTCTTCCTGCTCGCGATTCTCATCTCCTTTGGGACTTCAACGCCTGTCATTACGGATATCCTTCAGGGCAAGAAAAGTGCCATAGATATTTCGTTCTATGCGACCTGGAGCGTTCCATTCGGTATTGCGATCGGCCTGCTGACCGGGCTTGCGCAGGTGTTATGGTGGAGCAAATCGGATCGACGGTCGGTTCTCCGATCCCTTTCGACTCCGCTGTTCCTCGCGCTGGTTTCGACGATCGTTGTGTCCGTCCTTGTTCTCCCAACGTTTGGAATGACCTTCGTCCTGTTTGGAGCGTTCTTCGCCCTCTTTTCCAACATCCAGGTCGGCGCGCGCGTTGTCAGGGGAAACCCCAAGTTCATGGGGGGAGCAGTGGCGCACGTCGGACTCGCTATCATGATTCTCGGCTTCGTCGCCTCCTCGGCCTACGACAACAAACAGACCGTGTCCCTTGCCCGGGGCACTCCCGTGGAGACGCTCGGGTACCGATTGACCTACGTCGGGTACCAGCCGATGGATAACGAGCGATATGCATTTCACGTCACGGTCGAGCGAGATGGCAACGCGTTTACGATTGCCCCGGTGATGTATTACAGCTCCTACAGCGATGGATTGATGCGGAATCCGGATATTCTCAACAGGCTGACGCATGACTTCTACCTCGCTCCGCTTTCCCTTGAAGAGCCTGGGGCGGATAGTGTCTCTGCCGTCACCGGAGTGTTTCACATAGGAGACTCCCGGACCATTGCGGGCCTTCAGATTTCGTTCATCGGGTTTGAGCTTCCGGAGACGCACATGACCTCGACGATGAGCAACCAGGATTTGACGATCGGAGCGAGGTTTTCCGTTGCGATCGCGGGGTCACCTGCGGTACAGATTGTTCCCGCGAAGCATGTCCATAATGGAAAGGTCTCGGATGTTCCGGCGCGATTCGCTGATCGCTATGAGGTCCAGATTGTGAAGCTCACGCCAGACACAGAGAACCGGCAGAATTCAACGGTAGAGATCGCCGTATCGGATCTTCTCCACCCGGTGAACGGTGGAGCGTCGCCTGACATCCTTGTCGCGGAAGCGAGTGTGAAGCCGTTCATTAACCTGGTCTGGGCGGGCTTGATTATCCTGCTGGTCGGATTCGGGGTCACGATCGTGAGACGCTCCCAGGAAGCATCTCACAAGAACGACCTGAAAGAGGAAACGAGCTGAACAAGATGAGGGGCGACGGGGTGGAAGTGGCCGGGCCAGCAAGTCCGGCCTTTCTTTTTGCCGGATCCAGGTGCGCGGTCAGGGGAGGATGGGTTGAATTCCTGCGCGGTATCGATAGACCAGCTCTCCGCCGTACCAGGCAACGACCAGAAGAATTCCCGAGCCCGCCGCGAAGAGAAGAAGGTACACCCATTTCTTCGTCAATGGAATGGACGATCGTGACGCGATGCGCCAGAGAAGGAGTGCGGAGAACAGGGCGGTTGCAGCAAAGGCTGCCTGCTGGTGGAGGTCGAGAATTTCTCCGGCGGCTGGAGAAAACTCTGCCTCCTGTCTGGCTGAGAGTCCGGAGAGAACCGCGGCAAATAGAAAGCCTGTCCCGATGACTTGGTTCCACCAGGCGGCTCGGGAGAGCTCATGCTTCTTCAGAATCTGTCCGCCCAGCTCCAGCGCGAATGCGACGAGAAGAAGTGCGAGGGGAAAATGGACAAGGAGCGGGTGAAGTCCGGTCATGGTTCTGTCGTATTGAGTGACCAGAGATCGGGAACGGCCAGCGGGACAGGGGAGAAGAAGGGCTCTCCGTACGTGCGGCCGATTCTCTGGCCGTAGTATTCCAGACGTGTGCGCACCATCTCCATGAACTCAGGAGTGCTCAGGACGGTCTCCCGCTCATTGCTTTCGGGATCAAAGAACTGGGACCGAAATGCTCTGACGGCCTGGAGCCGCTGGTCATAGTACGGTGTCACATCGACGATGAAACTTGGCTTGAACTCGAACCACTGCATGAAATGATAGTACGCTCGGGGGCGGAACGGTTCAAGCAGTTTGGAGCCCTCCCTGACCTCCACTTTTTCGAGGCCGGCATAGAACCAGGCTTCGCGCGCGAGGGTATGTGCGTGCTCATGGTCCGGATGGCGGTCGATGGGATGGGGGATAAGCAGGACATCCGGTCTGTACTTTCGTATGACGCGGATTACTTTCAGGCGGTTTTCGTGGGAATTCTCAATATTTCCATCCGGGATCCTCGCGTTTTCCCGAACGGCGGCTCCCAGCAGGGCAGCTGCGTCCGCAGCTTCGGAGGCCCGGATCTCGCGGCTCCCCCTGGTTCCAAGTTCTCCTTCGGTGAGGTCGAGAATGCCGACCTTTCTTCCCTGATGGACCAGTCTGATAACCGTCCCACCGCACGACAGTTCTATGTCGTCAGGGTGGGCCCCTATGGCAAGGACATCCAGTTTCATTGATCACCCCATGTTGGCGAAAATATACGCAAACAGCGTATCGAACGCAAAAAGTCGGAACCTGAACGTACCGCCCGGTGTTCGAAAGGCTGGAAATCCGTATATTCATAAGATGAATACGACTCAATCCACGTACACTGTCAGCGAGGTCACCCGCAGAATCAAGCAAATGCTGGAGGCGGGGTTTAGCAGCGTGACGGTCCAGGGGGAACTTTCGAACTGCCGCGTACACACGTCCGGCCACATGTATTTCACCCTCAAGGATGAATCGTCTCAGATTTCCGGAGTCATGTGGAGAAGCCGGGTGCCTTCTCTCACGTTTTCGCCCCAGGACGGAATGAAGGTTGTGGTGGCCGGCAGAGTGACCGTGTACGAGCCGCGTGGGGCATACCAGCTTGATGCAGCTTCCATGCGTCCCCTCGGAGTGGGGGAGCTGCAGATCGCCTTCGAAAAACTGAAACAGAAGCTCGCTGCGGAGGGGTTGTTTGATGTGTCCAGGAAGCGCCCGCTACCTGAGTTCCCGGGATGTATCGGGATCGTCACGTCAGCAACGGGGGCAGCGTTCCACGATATGCTAACTGTTTTCCGCCGACGGTTTCCTGCCGTCGCCGTGATTCTCCGCCCCGCGCGGGTACAAGGAGAGGGAGCCGCTCTCGATATTTCGGAGGGGATTGATGAGTTCAACCGATACGGCGGAATAGACCTCATCATTGTCGGGCGCGGTGGGGGCTCACTTGAAGACCTCTGGGCCTTCAACGAAGAAGTCGTCGCCCGTGCGATCGCTGCATCGCGCATCCCCGTCGTCTCCGCAGTGGGGCATGAGGTGGACTTCACGATTGCCGACTTCGTCGCGGATCTGCGTGCGCCGACGCCGACCGCTGCAGCGGAGCTCGTGGTCAAGGACCGCCGCGCGCTCCTTGAACTTCTTCGCAATTCTGTCTATACTATGCGCGACAGTATTGGTTCAATGCTCGGCGAGCGCCGCAGTCACATTCGCGCGATGGTCAAGAGTTATGCATTCAACCGGCCCGTTGATTCCTTCCGCCAGCGCAGTCAACGGTTTGATGAACTGAGCAGATTACTCCACACGGCAACCGACCATCGGCTCGCGCTGACGAAATCATACGCCGATGCGCTTCTGCAGCGTATCTCCTCCCTCAACCCACGTCAGGTGCTGCGGCGCGGCTACGCGGTCGTACTCCGGGAGGGGGAGTACATCGGTACCCGCTCAGCTCTCCGCCCGCATGACAGAGTCGAAATAGAGTTCCATGACGGTTCGGTCCGCTCTGAGATTCTGAACGAGGAATAATTATGGCACAGCGGAAGGATACGAAGGTGCAGCTGACGTTCGAGGAATCCCTTCAACGACTGGAGGGAATCGTCGAGAAGCTGGAAGGCGGGGAAGTTCCCCTTGCCGAGTCACTGAAGCTCTACGAGGAGGGAATCAAGCTGGCGAAAGTGTGTGCAGGGATCCTGACCGATGCGGAATTAACGGTCAAGAGACTGGGGAAGGACCTCGAGGGCGCATTACAGCTGTTTGATCAGGATGAAGACGAGCGCGAATGACCGACCATCACTATCCGTACCTTGACCGTGTTAACTACCCTCAGGATTTTCGCGGCTTCACAGTTCCCGAGCTTCGCGGCCTGGCAAACGACGTTCGTGAATACCTGATCGAGGTTGTTTCGAAGACCGGAGGTCACCTTGGTGCCGGCCTCGGGTCCGTGGAGCTCGCAGTTGCATTGCACTACGTATTCAACACCCCTCATGACAAACTAGTCTGGGACGTCGGCCACCAGGCGTACCCCCACAAGATCATTACCGGCCGAAAGGGTCGGTTGCCCACTATCCGGCAATACGGAGGGCTCAGCGGGTTTCTGAAGAGGAGCGAGAGCGAGTACGATACATTCGGGGCAGGCCACGCAAGCACTGCGATCTCGGCTGCGGTCGGGATGGTGGCCGCCCGCGAGCTGACCGGTCAGGACTACAAGGTTGTTGCGATTGTGGGGGATGGCTCAATGACGGGGGGGATGGTGTACGAAGGGATGAACAATGCCGGGATCCTGAAAAAAGACCTCATTGTTGTTCTGAATGACAACAACATGTCGATTGCCCCGAACGTCTGGGCGATTTCAAACTACTTCACGGAATTGATTGCCAATCCCTCCTACAATCGGTTCAAGAGAAATGTTGTTGAACTCACCGAGAGACTGGATAACTGGGGGGATCGGATCCGCAAAGTGGCGGCGAGGGTCGAAGAGGGCATCAAAGTTATCATCACTCCGGGGATGCTTTTTGAGGCGCTCGGGTTCAGATATTTCGGCCCGATCAACGGACACAACATGGCCCAGCTTGTCCGGATTTTCCAGGAAGTCAAGCAGTACAGCGGCCCGATCCTCGTTCACACCATCACCCAGAAGGGAAAAGGGTACAAACCGGCCGAAGCTGACGGTCAACGGCTCCACGGGGTAACTCCGTTCGACAAGGTGACCGGGCTGGCCCCGAAGAAATCGGATGGTCCTCCCGCGTACACGAAGGTATTCGGGGAAGCCCTGGTGCAGCTCGTGCGGGAGGAACCCCGGATCGTTGGAATCACCGCGGCCATGCCGGACGGAACCGGACTTGACCTGCTCCAGAAAGAAGCCCCCAAAAACTTCTACGATGTCGGGATCGCGGAGCAACATGCCGTGACGAGCGCAGCCGGTCTGGCAACCCAGAATGCGATTCCGGTTGTTGCGATCTATTCCACTTTTCTACAACGCGCGTTCGATCAGATCATCCACGATGTCGCACTGCAGCACCTTCATGTCGTTTTCGTGCTGGACAGAGGTGGTGTCGTTGGGGCCGACGGCCCGACGCACCATGGAGTGTTCGATCTCAGTTATCTGAGAATGATTCCGGGCATGGTGCTGATGGCACCGAAGGATGAGAGCGAGTTGCGCGACATGCTGTACACGGCAGTCAAATACGAAGGCGGGCCGATCGCCCTCCGGTACCCGCGCGGAAACGGGCTGGGCGTGCCGGTGAAACCGGGTTTTGATCGTATACCGATCGGGAAGGCCGAAACGGTGCGAGACGGCTCTGATTGTGCATTGCTCGCAATCGGCGAAATGGTTGATCCCTGCATGAACGCCGCAGTGCTGCTCATGTCAGAAGGGATCTCGTGTGAAGTTGTCAATATGCGGTTTGTCAAGCCGCTGGACTCCGAACTGATACTCTCTATTGCGGACCGCTTCCAGGCAGTGGTCACTGTCGAGAACAATGTGCTTGCCGGCGGGTTCGGGAGCGCAGTGGCAGAATTGCTGGCCTCAAGCGGGAAGACTTCTTGCCGGCTCCGCGCTCACGGAATCCCGGATCGATTTGTGGACCATGGCAGTCCTGGCGAGCTGTCCAAGGAACTCGGGCTCGATCCGCAGGGGATTGCCGCAGTGGTGCGGGACCACTGTCAGTCAGTCCTGAGCAGGAAATGACATCATCGGATCGAATTATCGGGACAGCGTCTGTTCGTTTCACTCAACAGTAGGCGGATAGTATGGAACGCGTTCGGCTCGGTATCGTTGGTCTCGGGTGGGTGGCACAGGTGGTCCATTTGCCGATCTTGCTGAAGATGCGGGAGGCGGAAATTATCGCGGTCTGCGATCGGGACAGGGGCCGGGCACGCCTGGTGGCCGAAAAATTTGGCATCATGCGTGTGTACACTGACCACACACAGATGCTGGAGCAAGAAGACCTCGACGCGGTTATCGTTGCCACATCAACTGACGCGCACAAAGAGGTGGCGTTGGACTCCATGAAGGCGGGGAAGGATGTCCTTGTCGAGAAGCCGATCGCCCGAACATACGCTGAGGCGCAGGCAATGGCCGAGGCGGCGGAATCGAGCAAACGGAAACTCATGGTGGGAATGAATCACCGCTTCCGCCCGGATACCATGATTCTCAAGAGTTTTCTTGAAGGCAAAGAGCTCGGGAAGATCTTTTATGTCAAGACCGGATGGCATAGACACCGGACTCAGGATCGTGCCTGGGCGTTCAAGAAAGAGAAAGCGGGCGGGGGAGTCTTCGTTGACCTCGGAATCGTCATGCTCGACATGGCTCTCTGGATGACTGGCTACCCGGCGGTAAAGCGGGTAAGCGCCACGAATTTTCATCATGGCACGAAGCAGGTAGAGGACAGTTCCGTCGTCAGTCTCCGGCTCAAGGATGGTGCACTGATGAACATCGAGGTAAGCTGGACCATAGGCCTGGACGACGACCTCTATTATTGCCAGGTGTACGGGACTGAGGGAAGTGCGAGCCTCACGCCCCTGCGAATCAACAAGGAACTGCACGGGAATCTGGTGAACCTGGCCCCGGCAAAAGTCGACCCTCCCCACACACTGTTTAAACGCTCCTATGAGAATGAACTCAAGCACTTCCTTGGAGCGGTAAGGAATTTCCATCCGGTGATCTCGCCCGCATCGGAATCTGTCCAGCGAATGCGAATAACGGACGCAGTGTACAAGTCCGCCCGATTGAGCAAAGAGATCCTCCTTTCCTGAGGGACCACATCACGATGAAGAAACGTGTGCTCGTCGTGGATGATGAGAAGGACATTGTCGACCTCCTCAGCTATAATCTGAAGAAGGAAGGGTACGAGGTTCTTTCAGCGCACAACGGGCTGGAGGCGATCTCGATCGCCGCGTCCAGACCTGATCTGATTATCCTGGATCTCATGATGCCGCTGCTGGACGGCTTCGAAACGTGCAAGCGGCTCAAGAGTTCTCCTGAAACTGAATCCATTCCGGTGATCTTTTTGACGGCCAAATCCGGAGAAGTCGATGAGGTGGTCGGTCTGGAACTGGGGGCGGACGACTACATTCAGAAACCGATCAGTCCCCGCACACTCCTTGCGCGGGTCAAGGCGGTATTCCGGAGAGTCGACACGGCGACTCAGGAGTCCCTCTCTGCCGATGGCGTGATCCGGACGGACCGTCTGGAGATCAACCGTGCAAATTTTACCGTGCGTGTTGGAAGGAAAGAGGTAGTCTTTCCGAAGAAGGAATTCGAGGTTCTCTCCCTTCTGGCGTCACACCCCGGACGAGTCTATACGCGCGAAATGCTGCTCAACAGCATCTGGGGCGATAATGTCGTCGTGGTTGACCGCACGGTCGATGTCCATATACGGAAGATCCGGGAAAAACTCGGACCAGAATCCTCCCTTATTGAGACAATCAAAGGGGTGGGATACCGCTTCAAGGCATAACCTTCTTCATACGTTGCAGGCTGCATGCGCCTTCGTACCAAGATCGTCCTGACCTATATCGCTGTCGCCGTGTTCGGGATCGCGCTGGCCAGCTTTGTTTCCTCCTGGCAACTGAAGAATTATCTCAATCGCCGTACCATGGCCCAGGTCACCGCGGAGGTGCAGACTCTTGCGGATGTCGTCCCCGGCCAGGCGTTCTGGCCAGATTCGACTGGAGCGGGCGCTGAACGATTGCGTCGGATAGCGAAAACGCTTGGTCTTCGTCTGACGCTGATCAGGAAGGACGGGACGGTCCTTTTTGATTCCACGATTCCCCGTGATTCTCTAGCAGCGATGGAAAACCATGCGCACCGCCCGGAAATTCTCAGGGCACAATCGGGCCGTGTCGGGACAGACAGGCGGTTGAGTGCTTCTGTGAACGAGGAATTCCTCTACGCGGCGATGCGGATTGCCGACGAACGAGCCGGCGAACTGGATTCCGGATATGTCCGGGGGGCCCTGAACATTACGGAAATTGAAACTCTGGACGCGCAGGTTCAGACAATCATCTGGATTGTCGGACTGCTGACGATCGGACTGATTACGGTTGTGAGCCTGAAGCTCTCGACGCGGATCAGCGAACCGATCCTCCGGATCGCGAGCACCGCGAAGGCGATCAAGGAGGGGGACGTGCGGCAACGCGTACCCGTGACCTCCGCAGATGAGATCGGAGATCTCGCGAAAGCTATCAATGAAATGGCTGAGAAACTCGGGAATGATATCACCCAGTTGCGCAAGCTCGAACGCGTGCGGAGTGAGTTCCTGGGTAATGTGTCCCATGAGCTGCGAACCCCGATCTTTTCAGTCCAGGGGTTTCTGGAGACGTTGCTGGACGGTGCTGTGGACGACCCGTCGGTGAACCGCGACTTTCTGGAGAAAGCGCACAAACACGCGAACAGGCTCAATGCTCTTCTGAACGATCTGATCGATATTTCCCGGATCGAATCAGGGGAGATGAAAATGAGCTATCGGTATTTTCCTGTCCTGGAGTTCCTCCAGCAGATCGTCGATGAAATGAAATCCGTTGCGGAGCGAAAGGATCTCCGGCTGACGCTGGTTCCCTCCGTTGATGAAAGCGAGAGGGTGTTCGGGGACCGGGAGCGTCTGCACCAGGTCATGACCAACCTGTTCGACAATGCCGTCAAATACACCGACATCGGAGGATCGATCACCTGTTCCGTTGAGCGGGATGGCCCATGGTGCGTTATTCGTGTGTCAGACACCGGCTGCGGCATCGGTCCGGAACATCAAGCGAGGATTTTTGAGCGCTTCTACAGGGTGGACAAGGATCGATCGAGGGATGTTGGAGGGACCGGTCTGGGCCTTGCCATTGTGAAGCATATCGTTGAAGCCCACGGTGGAACGATAACCGTCAGCAGCACGGTGGGGACAGGGAGCGTGTTCACAGTGCGATTGAAGCGATGAACGATCAGAAATATATGCGCGAGTGCATTCGCCTTGCCAGGAAGGGGTCCGGCGCCGCACATCCAAATCCGATGGTGGGAGCTCTGCTGGTACGCGGGAAAAAGGTCATTGCCCGGGGGTACCATCGGCGGTTTGGGGGATTGCATGCGGAAGTGGAATGCCTGGCGCGGGCGAAAGGTGATCTTTCGAATGCAACGCTGTACGTGAATCTGGAGCCATGTTCTCACTTTGGGAAAACCCCTCCCTGTGTCGATCGGATCATCGAGGCAGGGGTAGGTCGGGTTGTGGCGGCAATTCAGGATCCGAACCCGCTTGTGTCCGGGCGCGGCTTTCGGGCCCTGCGGAAGCGTGGAATTCAGGTTACCACTGGAGTTCTTCGCGAGGAGGCGATTGCATTGAATCGGCCCTTTGTCGTGTCCATGCGTAAAAAACGGCCATTTGTCCATCTGAAGGTCGCCCAATCGCTGGATGGCTTCATTGCCCCGGTCGGGCCGCGCCGCCTTTGGCTCACGAGTCCGGATTCAAGGAGGCTCGTCCATCGTTGGCGGTCGGAACATGACGCTCTTCTGGTCGGGGCCGGAACGATAGCAGTGGATGATCCCGAGCTGAACGTTCGCCTGACAGAGGGAAGAAATCCCCTTGTTGTTGTTCTTGACGGAAGCCTGAGCATAAAGTCCAGCGCGAAGGTGTTGCAGACCGGCTCTCGCATCTTTGTGCTGACGACCGTGAACAGCCTGCGCCACCGCGCCCGGAGGGCGGAGGACCTTGCAGACAGGGGGGCCATTGTGCTTGGACTGCCCTCTCGCCGCGGAAGAATCCCTCTCCCGGCGGTGCTGAGTGTGCTGTATCGTCACGGAATGCGATCTGTGATGGTTGAAGGTGGCTGCGAGGTATTTTCTCAGTTTCTAAAGGCTAACCTGGTTGACCACATAAGCTTATTTGTTGCTCCTAAAGTATTGGGTGCCGGAGTTCCGTTCGTTTTCCCAGATCGTTCTCAGGGGAATCGAAGGCGGAAAAGAGCATCCGATCTGAAAGTGTGTGAGCGGGTTGGAGGGGACGCGCTCATCCAGTATGAGTTTCATTCGTAGTCGGGTTGTGTCCAACCGGAAGGAGTGGCGCAGGTGTTCACGGGTATCATTTCGGAGGTAGGCCGAGTCATCAAGGCCGCAGCAAAGGACGGATCCGTCATTTTCACCATAGAAGCTCCTGAAACGGCAGCGGCGCTTGCGGTAGGCGATAGCGTGGCCGTCCAAGGGGTCTGTCAGACCGTGATAGCGTGTGAGGGGCGGCAATTCACGGTTCAGGCTGTGGAGGAAACGTTGCGGAAGACAACTCTCGGATCGTTTACACGGGGCACGCGTGTGAACATGGAGCTTCCACTGAGGTTCAGCGACCGGCTCGGAGGGCACCTTGTTCAGGGCCACGTTGATTGCGTTGGGAGGGTAGCAGGTCTTGACGAGGAGGAGAGCAGCCGGCTGGTGACCTTCGAATTTCCCTCTGAATTCCGCAAGTACGTGATCCCGGTCGGATCGATAGCCGTGGATGGGATCAGTCTGACGGTGGCCCGAACTTCCGGTTCCCGATTCACCGTGGCGATCATACCGCACACGCTGGAACGCACAACCATGGCCGAGGCAAAACCGGGCACACGGGTGAATCTTGAGTTTGATATCGTGGGGAAATATCTCGAAAAGCTTGTTACAGGGGGAAAGGAGGCGGTGCCGGCTCAGGTGACCGAGGAAAAGCTGAAGAAATGGGGGTACAGGACCTGACGGGGGTTGCGTTGTTAAGGCATTTTCAGTAAATTTAAAGACTACGAACACATACAGACTAGGTACAGGGGTCTCATGTTCACGTTTCTGATGATTATCGAGCTTGTCGTTTCTCTCTTGTTGATCCTGGTAGTCCTCATGCAGTCAAGCAAGGGCGGCGGACTTGCCGGGACGTTTGGCGGCGGATCGGTCGGGATGGTTTTTGGGGTCCGGAGGACGGCCGATTTTCTCATCCAGGCGACGCAGTATCTTGCTATCGCCTTCGGGCTTCTGGCATTAATCGTCAACATTTTCTTCCTGCCGAGATCAACGACGCAGACCCCGGAGAGTGTCATTCAGAGGAGCGGGAGCGGACAGCAACAGCAGACAATGCCTCAGTTGCCACCCGCGCCTCCGTCCACGCCGGCCGAACAGCCGGGGCAGTAGTACTTCGTGCGCTTGGTGGGGGCTTTGGTTCAACACGGGCGGGTCCTTAGCCGTTCGGGTGATCGACGGAGAATTCGATAAACGCTCCCTGTGGCTCANNAGAGCAACTGACTCTTAATCAGTGGGTTCCAGGTTCGAGTCCTGGTGGGTGCACTCTCAGAACCCCTTCCGTGTGAAGGGGTTCGGTGTTTTTGTCCCCTCCATTCCTCATCTCGCACACCCCTCATCCCGACCCACTTTTGCGTCCAGTTTGTCAACAGCCTTGTCTACAATTTCGGGACTGTCTTTGAGGTTCGAGTCCCAATGGTCAGATATCGTGACCTGCCCCTTCAGACCGAGCCAATTCGTATATTGGCTTCGGGCAAGAGCTACCTGAAGCCGGAAACACTACACACACACTGGCACATTCGACGAGGGCTGGTCATTGGGTGCTGTTCGCTATGCCTGATGCCCTACGACAACCGTCTACAGGATGCTGCAAGCGGCCGGAATGGCCACCTGATCAGACGATAATCGCGAACCGATCATGAACTGGATCGACTTTTGTTGGCCGGTGGCCACCGGGGCCTGCCTTGCGATGGGATTGATTCACTTGTGGACTGGTGTCCGCGAAGCGTCGAGCAGGGCCAATCTGCTGTTCGCCCTGAATGCGTTTCTCATCGCCGCCTATTCAGTTACCGAAATACGACTGCTCCACGCCCGCGACCCGGCCGAGTATCTGGCCCGGTTGCGGTGGCTGGACCTGGCCGCCGGGGCGGTCGGGATTGGCCTCGTATTGTTTGTTTGGGTTTACTTCCGCACGGGCCGGAAATGGCTCGGCATTCTGGGTATTGCGTCCATGATTCTGTCGTTGACTGCGGATTTTTGGTCGGTGCCTCAACTGATTTTCCGCGAGATTACAGGCCTCCGAATGGTCACCACCTTTGGTGGAGCCATCTACCCGATTGCGGAAGGCGTCCGTAGTCCCTGGATTGCCCTGTTCTATCTGAGCGTTCTATTGCTCCTGTCATTTGTCGCAGACGCATCCATCACCTTCTGGCGACGAGGTGACCGGCGTCGCGCAAGCGTGGTGGGCGGGACGATCGTTATTTTTTATTTGCTGGCGGGCCTGCACTCGGCTCTGGTG